>CACWHX010000038.1 GCA_902760845.1 Oscillospiraceae bacterium | reverse complement strand
GGGTCCACCTGTTCCCATTCCGAACACAGAAGTTAAGCTCACCAGTGCCGACAATACTTGCTTGGAGACGAGCCGGGAAGATAGGTCAATGCCAACACAGAAAAATACCACGGTTTTTACCGTGGTATTTTTTTGAGCCTGGCGAAAACGCGGCGGGGTTTGCCGCGCAAATATGGGAATCTGCGGGGGATGGCTATGACTTTGGAAACCGAACGGCTGTTTATCCGGTCCACGGAGCTGGTGGCGCCGGAGGCGGTCGCGGCGTATCAGGCGCGAAACCGAACCTTTATGAAGCCGTATGAGCCGGCGCGGGACGCGGAATTTTACACGACCGCGTTCTGGGAGCGGACGCTGCGGGCGGACCTGGAGGACGAGCAAAACGACCGCGCCTACCATTTTTACATCTTCCCGAGGGAGGCGCCCGAGCGGTTGATCGGCTTTCTCGGACTCACCGGCGTGACGCGCGGCGACTTTCAGTCGTGCTGGCTGGGCTATCAGCTCGACGAGCGGCACATCAACCGCGGCTACATGACCGAGGCGATAAACGCCGTGACGGCGTATGCGTTCGGGACGCTGGGCCTGCACCGGATCGAGGCGAACATTATGCCCCGCAACGAGCGGTCGCTGCGCGTGGCGGAAAAGTGCGGCTTCGCGCGCGAGGGATTGTCAAAGCAGTATCTGCGCATCCGCGGCGTGTGGGAGGACCATGTGCGGCTGGCAAAGCGAAACGAAAACGCATAAAAATCTCGCCATGCGGGCGTGGCCGCATGGCGAGGTTTGTTTGTTTTGGGGAATTCCGTGGCGGCGATTGGCGAGTCGTCCGTTTTTCAGCGCATCGGAGGAGATAGAGGTAAAGTGGTAGGGTAAAGGAGAAAGCAGATACGCTGCGCCAGACCGCCGCCGCGGAAATGTTAGAGACATTTTACAGGAGGTTTTTGCGCTTGTCAATTGGTAAAAAGGCAAAAAGTGTGTGCCAAAACAGGCGGAACGTGTGCACATTTGCGGGTTCAGACCGGGCGGAAGGAAAGTTTGTTTAAAAACGCAATTGCGAACCAGGACGAGATTGGATACAATAGATACAGGAAAAGCGACACCGACGCGCGGCCGCGCGCCGGGAAGGGAGGAACCGGAATTGACCGTACTGGTGACCGGCGGCATGGGGTATATCGGCAGCCACACCTGCGTGGAGCTGCTGCAGCAGGGCATGGATGTCGTGATCGTGGACAACCTCGTGAACAGCAGCGCCGAGGCCGGACGGCGCGTGGAGCAGATCACGAACCGGCCTGTGACCTTTTATCAGATCGACGTGCGCGACCGGGAGCGCCTGGACGAGGTGTTCCGCCGGCACGAGATCGACTGCGTGATCCACTTTGCCGGGCTCAAGGCGGTGGGCGAGAGCGTGCGGATGCCGCTGGAGTATTACGACAACAACCTCAACTCCACCATCGTGCTGTGTCAGACGATGCGTGCGCACGGCGTGAAGAAGATTATCTTCTCCTCCTCGGCCACGGTCTACTCCGGCGACAACGAGATGCCGCTGTATGAGACCTCCCGCACCGGAAGCTGCACCAACCCCTACGGCTGGACAAAATACGTCTGCGAGCAGGTGCTGCGCGACTGCGTCGCGGCGGACCCGACCTGGTCGGTGGTGCTGCTGCGGTATTTTAACCCCGTCGGCGCACACGCAAGCGGCCTCATCGGCGAGGACCCGCGCGGCATCCCCAACAACCTCATGCCGTTCATCTCGCAGACCGCCATCGGCCGGCGCGAGATTCTGAACGTCTTCGGCAACGACTACGACACGCCGGACGGCACCTGCATCCGCGACTATATCCACGTCGTCGATCTGGCGCGCGGCCACGTCGCCGCCATATCGTATCTGGACGGGCATCCCGGCGAGAGCGTCTTCAATCTCGGCACCGGCCGGGGCAGCAGCGTGCTGGAAATGGTGCGCGCGTTTGAGACGGCAAACCACCTCGTCGTCCCCTATCGCTTCGCGCCGCGCCGCGCGGGCGACCTGCCGGTGTGCTACGCCTGCCCGGACAAGAGCGCCGAGATTCTGCACTGGCGCGCGCAGTACAACATCCAGGATATGTGCCGCGACAGCTGGAACTGGCAGACGAAAAATCCGCTCGGGTACGCGACCGAATGACGCATCGCTGAAAGCGCGCCAGGGCCGCCCGATCCGGGCGGCCCTGGGCTTTGTAGAATTTTGCACAGATTCTGAAATAAAATTTATGTTAACTACACAAAATGTAGATTTGGTGATTGACACTGACCACAAGATGTTGTATGATGATCCCGCTAGAAACACAAAAATGCGGGCGCGTCACCCAACATAGCGGGGTCTATGCGGCCGCGCGCGCGAAGTCAGAGAGGGAACGGATATGAAAATTATCAAGCGAAACGGCTCTGAGATGACGTTTGACATCACAAAGATCATCATGGCCGTCACAAAAGCGAACAACGCCGTGGACGAGAGCGAGCGCATGACGCCGAAGCAGATTCAGCGCATCGCCGAGAGCGTGGAGCTGTCCTGCCAGGAGCTGGGCCGCAGCGCCGCCGTGGAGGAGATCCAGGACATGGTGGAAAAGCAGATCATGGCGCACGGCGCGTTCGAGGTGGCAAAGGCGTATATCACCTATCGGTATACGCGCAGCCTGGTGCGCCGCGCGAACACCACGGACGACCGCATCCTCAGTCTCATCGAGTGCAACAACGAGGAGGCCAAGCAGGAAAACTCCAACAAAAACCCCATCGTGAACAGCACGCAGCGCGACTATATGGCCGGCGAGGTCAGCCGCGACATCACAAACCGCCTGCTCCTGCCGGCGGACATCGTCGAGGCGCACGAGGAGGGCATCATCCACTTCCATGACTCGGACTATTTTGCCCAGCACATGCACAACTGCGACCTGGTGAATCTGGAGGACATGCTGCAGAACGGCACCGTCATCACCGGCACGCTCATCGAGCGGCCGCACAGCTTCTCCACGGCCTGCAACATCGCCACGCAGATCATCGCGCAGGTGGCGTCCAATCAGTATGGCGGGCAGTCCATCAGCCTGACGCATCTGGCCCCGTTCGTGGAGGTCAGCCGCCGGAAGATCCGCCGCGACGTCGAGGCGGAGATGGCGTCCATCGGCGCAAACCCCGGCGAGGACAAGCTCGCCGAGCTGGTGGAAAACCGCGTCCGCGAAGAGATTCGCCGCGGCGTGCAGACCATCCAGTATCAGGTCGTGACGCTGCTGACCACGAACGGACAGGCGCCGTTCGTCACGGTGTACATGTATCTGGGCGAGGCCAAGGACGCGCGGGAGCGGCACGATCTCGCGATGATTATCGAGGAGACGCTCCGCCAGCGGTATGAGGGCGTGAAGAACGAAAAGGGCGTGTGGGTCACGCCGGCGTTCCCGAAGCTGATCTATGTGCTGGAGGAGGACAACGTCCACGAGGACAGCGAGTACTGGTATCTCACGGAGCTGGCCGCGAAGTGCACCGCGCGCCGCATGGTGCCGGACTATATCTCCGCAAAGATCATGAAGGAGCTCAAGGGCGGCGACGTGTACACCTGCATGGGCTGCCGCAGCTTCCTCACGCCGGACCGGTTCACCGACGCGGGCGCGGGCAACATCGCCAACGCCGGCAACTACGAGCCGGGCAAGCACAAGTATTACGGCCGCTTCAATCAGGGCGTTGTGACGCTGAATCTCCCGGATGTGGCGCTGTCCTCGGGCGGCAATCTCGAAAAGTTCTGGGAGATCTTCGACGAGCGGCTCGACCTGTGCTATCGCGCGCTCATGTGCCGCCACGAGCGGCTGAAGGGCACGCTCTCGGACGCGGCGCCCATCCTCTGGCAGTATGGCGCGCTCGCACGGCTGAAAAAGGGCGAGCCGATCGACAAGCTCCTCTACGGCGGCTACTCCACGATCTCCCTCGGCTATGCCGGGCTGTACGAGTGCGTGAAGTACATGACCGGGAAAAGCCACACCGACCCCGCCGCGACGCCGTTCGCGATTGAGGTCATGCAGCACATGAACGACGCCTGCAAGGCGTGGAAGGCCAAGCACAACATCGACTTCAGCGTCTACGGCACGCCGCTGGAATCGACCACGTACAAGTTTGCCAAGTGCCTGCAAAAGCGCTTCGGCATCATCCCCGGCATCACCGACAAGGGCTATATCACCAACAGCTACCACATCCACGTCACGGAGGAGATCGACGCCTTCTCCAAGTTGGAGTTTGAGGCGCGGCTTCAGGCGCTCTCGCCCGGCGGCGCGATCAGCTACGTTGAGGTGCCGAACATGCAGAACAACATCCCGGCGGTGCTGGAGGTCATGAAGTTTATCTATGACCACATCATGTACGCGGAGCTGAACACCAAGAGCGACTATTGCCAGGTCTGCGGCTTCGACGGCGAGATCGCCGTCGTGGAGGAGGACGGCAAGCTCATCTGGAAGTGCCCGCAGTGCGGCAACACGGACCAGGACAAGATGAACGTCGCGCGGCGCACCTGCGGGTACATCGGCACGCAGTTCTGGAACCAGGGCCGGACGCAGGAGATCAAGGAGCGCGTTCTGCATCTGTAAGAAAAACAGCATTTGCCCCGCGGCTTCCCCGTGGGGCAAATGCGGCCGCCGCGCCCGCGGACGCGCAGGGGCGGGGCGTTTTTTCGTTTTTTGCAACAGGGGGGACCTATGAGCCTGAAATGCAGACACTGCGGAGAGCCGCTGAAGGAGAGAGACACCGTCTGCCCCCGCTGCGGCGCGGCGGTGGAGGACAAAAACGCGCAGGCGCCGCGCTCGATCAACGAGCTGCAGCAGGTTTGCGCCATGCGGAACGTTCCGCTGGAGAAGATCCGCTTTTTCATCGGAGAGGACTGCCGGGAGCCGAAGGCGTTTGGAATCTATCAGGACGACGACGGACAGTTCGTCGTGTATAAAAACAAGGCCGACGGCATGCGCGCGGTCCGCTATCGGGGGCCTGACGAGGCGTATGCCGTAAACGAGATCTACCAGAAGCTGTGCAGCGAGGTCGCGCTTCGCCGGGCGAAGAAGCGCGGCGCGTCGGTCTCGCCGGAGCGCGCCAGGAGGCGCAGAAGGGAGTCCCTCAAAACCGGCGTCATCGCGGCGCTCATCACGGTTCTGCTCGTGGGGGTCCTCTCCTTCATCGAGAGCAGAAAACCGCAGACCGGCTACTATCGCTACAACGACGACTATTACTACTATTACAGCGGCGACTGGTATTGGTATGACGAGGACGACTGGTATCCCGCCGGGACGCTGGATGAGGAATTTCTGAACGATTACCGCGACTATCGCGTTGACAGCTACGACGACACGTGGGACGTGACGGACTTTACGGACAGCGGCTGGTATTCCGAGTCCGGCGGCGATTCCGACGATGGCGATTGGAACGACGACGACTGGGACGACTGGGATTTTGACGCCACGGATTGGGACAGCGATTGGTAAGATGTATTACGGAAAAATCAAAAAATGCGATATTGCCGACGGCGAGGGCGTGCGCGTGACGCTGTTCGTCTCCGGCTGCACGAATCATTGCTTCAACTGCTTTCAGCCGGAGACCTGGGATTTTTGCTACGGGCAGCCGTTTACCGAGGAGACGGAGCAGGAGATTTTTGCCGAGCTGGATAAGCCCTTTATCGCGGGGCTGACGCTGCTGGGCGGCGACCCGTTTGAGCCGGAGAATCAGCGCGCGCTCGTGCCGTTTCTGCGCCGCGTGCGCGAACGGTATCCGGACAAGACCGTCTGGGCATTTTCCGGCTTCACGCTCGACCGGGAGCTGACCGTGGACGGCGCGCATCCGCGCTGCGAGGTGACGGACGAGCTGCTGTCGATGGTGGACGTGCTGGTGGACGGGCGATATGTGGACGAGCTGCGCAATCTTTCGCTTCGCTTTCGCGGGTCGGAAAACCAGCGCATCATTGATATGAACAAAACCCGCGCGGCGGGCGAAATCGTGCTGTGGGAGGGCGCATGAGCATGCACATCAAGGTGAAAAGGCTTCGTGAAAGCGCCCGGCTGCCGCACCGCGGCTCGGAATTTGCCGCGGGGTATGATCTCTTCGCCGCGCCGGAGGACGGGCAGCCGGTTGTCATCGCGCCGCATGCCACGGCCATGATCGGCACGGGGCTCGCCGTGGCAATCCCGGCGGGGTACTTTGGCGGCGTGTTCGCGCGCAGCGGGCTGGCCTCCAAGCAGGGGCTGCGCCCGGCCAACTGCGTCGGCGTCATTGACGCGGACTATCGCGGCGAGTGCACCGTTGCGCTGCACAACGACGGCGAGGAGCCGCGCACCGTCGCCCCCGGCGAGCGCATCGCGCAGCTGGTCATCCTGCCGTTTTTGCCGGCAGTGTTCGACGAGACGGCGGAGCTGGACGAGACCGCGCGCGGCGCGGGCGGCTTTGGAAGCACCGGAACATAAACGGAAAGGAGCAAAAATCATGGACGAAAGAATTGCGGAGGCTGTGGAAAAGATCAAGGCGCTGGTCAAGAAGGGGAACGTGGAGCGCGTCGTGCTGACGAAGGACGGCGAGGTGCTCGTGAATCTCCCCGTGACGGCGGGCGTGCTCGGCGGCGTGATCGGCCTGCACGCGGCGCCCTGGCTCGTGATCGGCTCCGCGCTCGCGGCGGCGGGCTTCGGTTGCAAGGTCGAGCTGGTCAAGCCCGACGGCGAGGTCTTTGAGGCCGACGTGGAGGATCTGTAAGGACAGACGGCCCGCAAAAAGAGAAGGGCGCCACCGCCCGGTATACACATGTGTCCCGCCGCGGAGCAAGCTCCGCCAGGCGGGCTTTGTGTTTTCAACAGCTGCGGCGGAAACTGTACATCTTCACCAAACCGCAGGTTTGAATTTTATGGAACCCTCCGAAAATGATTTTCCCGCTTGACACGGCTCCGCAGGCGGGCATAGAATAATGCCAGAAAAGAGAACGTTCTCATACGGGCAGTGCATGCATCGCCCGTATGTGCGCCGCGCCAAAGCGCGCGGAAACGGATCGAAGCGGCATACTGAAGAATCCGCATAAAAAGTCCGTATACCGAACAAGCATGCAATGGGAGATTCTCCTGTGAAGAACGCCAATGTGACAATCACAGATGTGGCAAAGCGCGCGGGCGTCTCCACCGCCACGGTGGGGCGCGTGGTCGGCGGCTACGGCACCGTCAGCGGCAAGACCAGGGACCGCGTGCTTGCGGCGATTGACCAGCTGGGCTACGCGCCCAACGTGGTGGCGCAGGGGCTCCGCTCCAAGCGGACCAAGACAATCGCGGTGATCATCGGCTCGGTATCCAACAGCTTCTTTGCCAATATGGTCAACGCCATTGAAAACGAGGCCGCCGAATATGGCTACAACGTCATCATCTGCAACACCAACGAGGAGCCGGAGACGGAGCGCAAGCACATCAAAAACCTCCAGGGCCGGATGATCGACGGGATCATTCTCTCCTCGGCCTGCACGGCCGTCTCGGCGGAGCAGCTCAGAGAGTTCTACTCCGGCGACGTGCCGATGGTACTCGTGGACCGTCGCGTGGAGGGCCTGGAGCTGGACGTGATCGAAAGCGACAATTTTGCCGCCGGCTATAAGACGACCAATTACCTGCTGGCGCTGGGGCATCGCCGAATCGGCGTGCTGGGCACCGGCAATTACTCCACGATCAACGACCGCATTGCGGGCTATCAGAAGGCGCTGGCGGACCGGCGGATCGAACTCGTCCCCCGGCGGGTGATGACGACCATCCGACGGAAAAATCACTATAACGACATTGAGATCGACAACTATTTTCTGGCCAACCGGGACGTGACGGCCATTATGGTGCTCAACAACAGCCTGGCCGAGGCGGTGCTCCTCCGGCTGGAGAAGCTGAAGCTCTATGACGACCGGACGTTTTCCATCGTCTGCTGGGACGACTCCAGCATGAACAAGCTCCTCGGCCTGACGACGGTGCTGCAGTTTCCGGAGGAGATCGGCCGCGAGGCCGCCAGGCGGGTCATCGGGAAAATTGAAAAACGGACGCTGCCCGGCGAGGGCATCGGCCTGGTGGGTACGGAATTGAAAATTCGCCGCTCCTGCAAGCCGCTTTGACGCGCGATGGCGCGCAACGCGGCGGCAGCCGGGCGAAGGTTTTGTTTCAGAAAAATTGAGAACGTTCTCAATACAGCAGAGCCGCGCGTGGACAGAAAAACGCGCGGAACGCCATTTCACAAAGGGGGAAAAGTGATGGATCTGATTATGGGTATGAACAGCGGCTCGTCCTTTGACGGCATCGACGTGGTGCTCGCGGAGACGGAGCTTGCGGAGGACGGCTTCCCCAAAGCGCCGAAATTCCTCTGCGGCGGCTCGTACGAGTGGCCGGAGGAGGTCCGGAAGATCGTGACGGACGCCTTCGAGAACCGGGTAGACATGGTGGGCCTGAACCGGCTGAACTATATCTGCGGCGCTGTGTTTGCGGAAAAGGCGGCTCAGTTCATGAAGGAGAACGAGATCGACCCGCTGCGCGTGAAGGTGCTGGGACTGGATACGCAGACGATCTACCAGGAGCAGCCGGATCACAAGGCGATCTCCGAAATGTCCGAGGAAGAGAAGGCGGACTGGCCGGGGCGGTGGCTGTCCAAAAAATACCCCGCCGGGACGCAGATGGGTGACACGTCTGTAATCGCCAATCTCACCAACATCGACACCGTGACGCACTTTCGCCCCGCCGACCACACCTTCGGCGGCGCGGCGGCGCCGCTGATGCCGTATCTGGACTATGTGCTGTTCCGCCATCTGGACCACCCCACCATGACGCTGAACATCGGCGGCATCGCGAATCTGCACGTGGCCTGCGCCGACCGGCGCCGGATGCTCGGGTTTGACACCGGGCCGGGCAACGTGGTGTCCAACTACATGTGCCGGGAGCTCTTCGGCGTGGAGTATGACAAAGACGGCATGATTGCCGCCAAGGGCAAGGTCAACGAGAAGATGCTGGATTACTTCATGCACCATCCGTTTTTCGACCGGCCCGTTCCCCGCTCCGGCTGGATCGCGGATTACAACGCCGAGTACATTTCCGGCACCATCGAGAAATTCAGCTACCTGCACAAGGAAGATATCCTCGCCACGGCGTGCGCGTTTACGGCGGCGGCAATTGTCCGCAGCATGTATGACAACGTGCCCGCGGAGGTCATCCGGGCCACCAGGAAGCTCTACTGCTCCGGCGGCGGCGTGAAAAACCCGCAGATCATGAAGGAGCTGAAAGCGCGGATGCCGGAGAACATCGACGTGACGACCTCGGCCGAGATTGGCATCCCGCCGGAATATAAGGAGGCCATCAAATTCGCCACGATCGCCTACTCCACGATCAATCGGGTGCCCGGCAACATCCCCGCGGCGGGCCATGCGTCGCAATACGCGATTCTGGGCAAAATTGCCTTGGCGCCCCGGAACATCTCCGGCGGCGCGCAGCTGGACTGACGGCCCTTGCATGACGACGAGGGAGGTGACGGCCGCATGAGCGAGAACGAGCGAATCCTGGAGATGCGGGACATCGTCAAGGAATTCAGCGGCGTGCGCGTGCTGGATCGGGTGAGCTTCGCGCTTCGGCGCGGGACTGTCCACGCGCTGATGGGAGAAAACGGCGCCGGCAAATCCACGCTGATGAAGATCCTCTGCGGAATCTATGCCAAAACCGAGGGGGAGATCCTCCTGCGCGGCGCGCCGGCGGAGATCCAGACGCCCACCGACGCCAAGGCGCTGGGCGTGGCGATGATCCACCAGGAGCTGTCCGCGTTCCACGCGCTGACGGTTTCGGCCAACATGTTCATGAATCGGGAATTCATGAAGGGACCGGTGATCGACGAGGCGCGGATGGTCTCCGAGACGGATAAGGTGTTTTCCGACCTCGGCATCCGCATCGACCCCAAGGCCAAAATGGAGACGCTGAGCGTGGCGGAGATGCAGCTCGTGGAAATCGCCAAGGCGGTGTCCACGGACGCGGACATCATCATTATGGACGAGCCGACCTCCGCGCTGACCGAGGCAGAGGTCAGAAAGCTGTACGAGACGGTGGAGGACCTGAAAAGCAGGGGAAAATCCATCATCTACATCTCCCACAAGATCGAGGAGATTTTCGCCATCGCCGATGAAATCACCGTGCTGCGCGACGGCAGCCTGGTCGGCCACGACGAGATTGGCGCGTTTGACAAGGACAGGCTCATTTCCATGATGGTGGGGCGTACGCTTTCGCAGCAGTTTCACAAGACCCGCCACACGTTCGGCGACGTGATGCTGAAGGTGGAGGGACTGAGCCGGGAGCATGCCTTTGAAAACGTCTCCTTTGAGGTGCGCGCGGGCGAGGTGTTCGGCCTCGCCGGGCTGATCGGCGCGGGCCGCACCGAGGTGGTGGAAACCCTCTTCGGACTCGCGAAGAAAAGCGCCGGCACGGTGTCGCTGTACGGCGCGCCTGTGGAGATCAACAGCCCCGGCGACGCGATTCACAGCGGCATCGCGTTCGTATCGGAGGACCGTAAGAACGTGGGGCTGAATCTGGTTGGCAGCGTGAAGGAGAATATCACGCTGGCAAATCTGAAAAAATACTGCCGTTTGGGCGTAATCAACGCCCGGGAGGAGCGCGCCGCCAGCGACGCGCAGGCCGAGAAGCTCTCGGTCAAGGCCAACAGCCGCGACACGCTCGCGATGTATCTCTCCGGCGGCAACCAGCAAAAGGTCATTCTGGCGCGCTGGATGTCCACCACGCCGCGGATCCTAATCCTGGACGAGCCAACCAAGGGCATCGACGTCGGCGCGAAGGCGGAGATCTATCGCCTGATCGACGAATTTGCGGCCGAGGGTAACTGCGTGATTATGGTTTCCTCCGAAATGCCGGAGGTTCTGGGCATGAGCGACCGCATCGCGGTGATGCACGAGGGGCGGATGACCGCTGTGTTTGACCGCGACGAGGCCACGCAGGAAAAGATCCTGGCCGCGGCGGCGGGCATTTAAGGGGGCGTGGATATGAAGAAGAAAAGCAAACTTCTGGATTATCTGGTGAAGTACCGCGTGTTTGTGATCTTTGCCGTCATGTTCATCGTGATGGCGATCTCCTCGGACGTGTTCCTGACGCGGGGGAATATCCTGAATATGCTGCGCCAGCTTTCCATCAACGGCATTCTGGCAGTGGGTATGACCTTCGTGCTCATCACCGGCGGGATCGACCTGTCGGTCGGCGCGGTGCTGACGTTTTCGGCCATGGTCGGCTGCTCCCTGATCCAGAAGGGGAGCCCGTATCCGGTGATCCTGGCGGTCGCGGTGTCGCTCGCAATCGGCGTGGGCATCGGGCTGATCAACGGCATCATCGTGGCAAAGGGCAGCGTCCCGGCCTTCATCGTCACGCTGGGCACGCAGATGATGGCGGCCGGCGCCGCGCTGCTGCTGCGCAACGGCTCGCCCATCCCGGGCCTGAAGGACGAATATAACGTGATCGGCGCCGGCAGCTTTCTCGGCGTTCCGCTGCCGATCTATATCTTCTTTGCCATCATGCTCATCGGCGGCTTTGTGCTGCGGCGGACCCGGTTCGGCCGGCACACCTACGCCGTGGGCGGCAACGCGCTGGCCGCGCGCGCCTGCGGCATCCGCGACAAATCCGTCACCATCTGGGTGTATGTGATCTCCGGCCTGTGCGCCGCGATTGCGGGCGTCGTGCTCTCCGCGCGCGTGCGCACCGCCACGCCGATCGCCGGCAGCGGGTATGAGCTGGACGCCATCGCGGCGGCCGTCCTGGGCGGTACCAGTCTCACCGGCGGCATCGGCAACATGTGGGGCACGTTGGCCGGCGTTCTGATCATCGGCCTGCTCAACAACGGTATGGACCTGCTGAACATCCAGTCCTACATCCAGGATATCATTCAGGGCCTGATTATCATCGCGGCGGTGTACATCGACGTGAACACGAACAAGGCCAGAAACTGAGCGGAAGCAAATATGAGCGGCATTGGCCGGCCGCCCGTATTTCTTGAATATGCAGAAACACAAAGTCCCAAAACAAAAAAAGAAAGGAACGAAAAAATGAAGAAGTATGTAGCTTTGCTCCTGGCCCTGTGCATGGTGTTCGCACTTTGCGCGTGCGGCCAGAAGGACAGCGGCACCGACGCTGCCAAGGACGCCGAGGCCACGGACAGCGCTGTCGACAACAGCGCCGTCGATTACTCCAGCATGACCATTGCGTGGAGCCCGGCAAATCTCTCCAATGAGCTGCAGGTCACGCTGACGGACAACATCAAGGCGTCCGTCGAGGCGCTCGGCGCCCAGTATCTGAGCAGCGACCCGCAGGGCGATCCCGTCGCGCAGGTCGAGCAGGTGGAGCAGTTCATCTCCCGCGGCGTGGACATGATCCTCATGAGCCCCAACGACGCCTCCGCCTGCGGCATCGCGCTGCAGGAGGCTGTTGAGGCCAACATCCCGATGATTATCGTCAACTGCAAGATGGACGACATGGACGGCTCCGTCTGCTACGTCGGCTGCGACGACCTCTCCGCCGGCGAGATCCTGATGGAGTATGCGGCCGATATGCTTGGCGGCACCGGCACGATCGGCATCCTGCGCGGGCCGGACGGTCTGGACGCAGCGATCAAGCGCACCACCGGCATCGACAACGTCCTTGCCAATTACACGGACATCACGGTCTACGATTCTCAGGCGGCCAACTGGAAGACGGCGGAAGCGATGTCCAAGACGGAGAACTGGCTCCAGAACACCGATCTGAACGCCGTTGTCTGCGAGAACGACGAGATGGCGGTCGGCGCCGTTGAGGCGATCAAGGGACAGGGCAAGAGCTGCGACGACGTGCTGGTGTTCGGCATCGACGGCATCCCCAGCGCCTATGAGTCGATCCACAACGGCGAGATGAAGGCCACCCTGCTGCAGGACGCGAAGGCCATCGCGGACAAGACCATCGAGGTCATGCAGCTTTACTTCGAGACCGGCACCGTGGAGGACGAATACATCATCCCCTGGGTCGTTGTCGACAGCAGCAACATTGAGGAATACTACGAGGGATAAGCATCAAACGGAGGAACGGGCCGAAAGGCCCGTTCCTGTGCAAACTCCATTCCGAAAGGAGCGCGATAGCATATGAGAGCGTTGGTCGTTGAGCGGCCCGGCGTGCTCAAGGTCATGGATCTGACCGAGCCGAAGATGGGCGCGTATGAGGCCCGGTGCGAAATGCTCTACGGCGCGACCTGCACCGCGACCGATCTCGCGGTCATCGACGACCGCGTCGGCTGGACGAAGGTGGACTACCCCGTCATCCTGGGGCATGAGACAATCGGCCGCGTGGTCGAGATGGGCAGCAAGGTGCGCAATTACCGGGTGGGCGATCTGGTCGCCCGCGTGTATACCCGCGAGACTGACGGCGTGAATCTCGCGTGGGGCGGCATGGCGGAATACGGCCTGGCCGTGGACTGGAAGGCCATGTGGGCCGACGGTGTGCCGAAGGAGCAGTGGGATTATTACCGCGTCAATCAAGTGATCCCGGAAGGGGTCATCGACCCGATCGACGCGACGATGATCATCACCTGGCGGGAGAATCTTTCTTGGATCAACCGCATGGGCGTTCAGGCGGGCGACAAGGTCCTCGTGGTTGGCTCCGGCGGGAACGGCATGTCCATCGCCGCCTGCGCGGCCGCCAAGGGGGCCGAGGTCACCGTCGTCGGCAACGAGAGCCGCCGCGCGTGCACGCTGCGTACCGGCGTCGGACAGTTTTTGAATTATCGGGACCGGGACGCGCTGGACGCCTTTGTCGGGCGGGAGCGCCGGGCGCTGGATTTCCTCATCGACGCCACCGGAAAGAAGGAGACGCTCACGCCCTATATGCCCGCGCTGCGGGAGGGCGGCACCGCCGCGCTCTACGGGCTGAGCGATTTTACCACCTACACCATCGGCCCCGCAAACGGGCCGAAATACTTCCGCTTTTATAATTCCTACGCCGGCATTTACGACGAGGCGGAGACCCACGAGGAGGTCATCGACCTGATCCGCGCGGGCAAGCTGGACGCCGCAAACTGGCTGGACAAGGAACACATCTTCACTTGGGACAACGCGCCCGCGGCGTACGATCACGTCCGCGCGAAAAAGGCGGTCAAGGCCGTGATCCGGCTGTCCGGCAAGTGAGGCAAGGAGGCAAAACTATGGAGATCAGAAAATGCGGCCGCACCGATCTGGAGCTGGCCCGCCTCTCGCTGGGCTGTCTGTACCTGTCCTCGCTCGGCACGGGCGAGCTGGAGGACGCCAAGGCCGCGACCTATTACGCGCTGGACAAGGGTGTCAATTTCATCGACACCGCGCCCTCCTACCGCAACAGCGAGGAGATCCTTGGCAAAGTGCTCCGGGACTATCACGGGACCATGCCCATGATTTCCACCAAGATCGGCATGCCGCCGCCGTTTGATCCCCAGTCCCGGCAGGACATCCTCAACTCCGTGGAAAAGAGCATGGCCGATATCGGCTGCGATGTGATCGATCTGCTGTATATCCACGAGCCGGAGCGCAAGGATCAAATGGCGTGGTTCACGGACTACAACACCTACGATGGTCCCGTCATGGAGGCACTGGAGGAGATGAAGCAGAAGGGCTGGGTCCGATGGACCGGCGTGGGCGGCACGACCGCGCACGAAATGGCCAAGGTCATCGACACCGGCGTGTTCGACGTGGTGCAGACCGCGTTCAACTACAGCCTGCTGTGGCAGGAGGCCCGCTATGATATCTTCCCGACGGCCAAAAAGCACAACATGGGCATCATCTGTTCCGCCCCGCTGCAGCAAGGGTCGCTGGCCGTGCGGCACGACGATCTGATCGAAAACGGCGCGCCGTGGATCAGCAAGCCCAGAAAGGAGCAGTTCCGGGCGCTTTACCGCTTCCTGGATGAGCTCGGCATGAGCATCGTGGAGCTGTCGCTGCGCTTCGTGCTGTCGAATCCGGACGTTGACTGCGTGCTGGTCGGCGCGAAAAACCGGCAGGAGATCGCCGAGACCATCGCCTATTCCGAGAAGGGGCCGCTGCCGGAGGACGTGCTCAAGCGCATCGAGGAGATCTATCAGATGGTGCCGTTCCGGCCGACGCTGGAGCCGATCCTGCTGCCGTGGGGCGACGAGAGGCCGCCCATCGGCTGGATCGTGTGAGGAGCGGCGATGGACGGAAAGGCAAGACGGCAGGCGGGCCTGCCGTATCTCTGCGATGCGGCGATGCTCGCCGAGCAGAGCGCGTGTCGGAAAAAGCTGGCGGCGTTCAACGACTGCCCCTTTGAGGAAAAGGAGCGGTTGGAGGCGCTGCTGCGCGAGATCTTCGGCACGGTGGGCGCCGCGCCGTGGGTAAACGCGCCGTTTCGCTGCGACTACGGCTACAACATCCATGTGGGAGACCATTTTATCTGCAACTACAATTGCGTAATGCTGGACGTGGCGCCGATCACGATCGGCGACAATGTGCAGATTGCGCCGAACGTGGTCATCTCCGCCGCCGGGCATCCGGTGCACCCGGAGACCCGCGCCACCCAGTATGAGTACGGCCGGCCCGTCCGCATCGGGAACGACGTTTGGCTGGGCGCGGGCGTGATCGTGAACCCCGGCGTCACCATCGGCGACGGCGCGGTGATCGGCTCCGGCAGCGTCGTCACCAGGGACATTCCGCCCATGGTCATTGCCGCGGGAAACCCCTGCCGCGTACTGCGGGAAATCACGGAGGCGGATCGCTACACCTATTATAAGCAGGAACGCTTCGATTTCGATCCGTTTGAAGCATGAAAATCCCCTCGAACGATAAGTACATTCGAGGGGCCCGGGCCTGTTGAAAACACGTTTTTCGACAGGGGATGCGCGCCCGCAACCGCTTCCCGTTCTACCTTACCGAGACGAACCCACTTTGCTGGGGTTCGTCTCGGCTTGTTTGTTGCGGGTGTGGAGGTTGGCGGGGTGGTGAGATTTTGGCTGGCCCGTTTTATTACGTGCTGCAGTCATCGTCTTAGTGCAGAGTCCACCCCATTTCTTTCCGCCATGCCGGAAAGAAACGCGGTGGAGCCGCAAA
>CACWHX010000037.1:539-23196 GCA_902760845.1 Oscillospiraceae bacterium | reverse complement strand
CACCGCACCCCTCAGCGTTTCTTTCCGGCTCCACCGGCTTTCTTTTCGCGCTGAAAAGAAAGCGGGTGGAATGCCAGCACCACGTCAACATCTGCGGTACATTAACGAGGACACCAGCCAAAATCCCGCACCGCGCCAACGCTCGCACTACGTCAATAACTGCACCACATAACAAAGGAACCAGCCCCAATCAACCACCCCGCATCCCCGAGCCGAAGCCCAGCGAAGTGGGTTCGGCTCGGTAAAGGAAGAACGGGGAAGCGGATATGAAGCCGGCGCGCGTAAGCGCGGCTGCGGAATGGAGCGCGCCCGTTCTGACGCCGGTGCGAGTTTCTTAGATTGTGAAGTTTTTTGGCCGATTGGCCCACATCCAGCTGTAGGCCAGCGCCCACGAGCCGAACGGCTCCGTCCGATGCAGGGCGCGTATCTCCTCGCGGGTATACCACCCGGCCTCGATCTCCTCGCCGGTGGCGCCGCTGGGATGACAGGTCCCCTCGGCCGTGCCGAGGACGCAGATCGTCTTCTCGTCGCTGAGCCCCACGGCGCAGTACGCGCTCGGCAGAATCTCGCGAATCTCCGTCAGACGCAGGCCCGTCTCCTCGCGCAGCTCGCGCGCGGCGCACTGCTCCACCGTCTCGCCCGGGTCGATCAGCCCCGCCGGGAGGCCGTAGATCTTCCGGCCGAGCTCCATGCGAAACTCGTGGATCAGAACAAAATGCGCGTCCTCCCGATCGGTCAAGATCATGGCGACGGCGTCCGCTGTGTGGCCCAGCAGGCGCTCATAGGAGTCGAGCTGCGGGTCGCGGCTGACCATCTCATAGGTGCGCGCGTTGCCGCGCGGATCGGTATAATGCAGGTCATAGCGGTGCAGAAACGCGCCGCTGTCCTTTTTTTCAATGCGCTCAAACCGCATGACGAATTACTGCCTTTCTGTCCCGACGAAGAACAGCGCCACCGTGCCCGGCCCGACGTAGGAGCCGGTGACCGGCTCATAGATCTCGACGTGTACCGTGACCTCGGGGTGCTTTTCCCGAATGAGCGAGACGACGTACTGCGCGTCCTCCGCGCAGTTGCCGTGCGCGATGGCGACGGCCTGATCGGGGTGCTCCCGATAGTGCCGGTCAAACTCCTCCGCCAGCGCGCGCAGCGCCTTCTTGCGCCCGCGCGTCTTGCCGTAGACGATGATGTGGCCCTCCTCGTCATTACATAGCAGCGGCTTGACCCCCAGCACCGTGCCGACGACGGCCGTGATGTTGGAGATGCGCCCGCCGCGGCGGAGAAACATCAGATCGTCCACCGTGAAGAAGGAGAATGTGTGCCTGCGCAGCTGCAGCAGATGCGCCGCCGTCTCGCCGAGTGTGCTGCCCGCGTCGCGCTGGCGAATCGCCGCGCGCACATAGACCGCCTCGCCGAGCGACGCCGTCATGCAGTCGAACACGGCGATCTTGCGCGCGGGATACCGCTCGCCCAGCTCGTGCGCCGTGAGCCGCGCCACCTGCATGGAGCTGCTGATGCCGCCGGACATGCCGACGTATAACACATCGTGCCCGGCGGCCAGCAGCGGCTCGAAATGGTCCAGATACCGCTGCTCGTTGATGAGCGAGGTTTTGACCTCGCCGCCCTTTGAGAGCATCTCATAATAGGCGCCGCCGTCAAATTCGTCCGGGCCGGGACAGGTACATTCCGTACTCTCTACGTAATAGGAAAACGGGATGGCCGTTACATCATGCTCCCGCAGAAAGCGCGCGGGCAGATTGCAGGCCGTGTCGGTAATCACCGCAAAAGACATGGGGGCGTACCTCCGATGATTTTTACAGAATCCGCGCAGCGCCGCCGCCCGGCGGACCGCGCCTGGTTCTAGTATAGAATGATTTTATGAGAGGATGGTTAAATTTTTTTGAACATATTCAGGGCACGGTGACCGGTACCGGAATGATGTTGTGTTCCAGCTTCAATGTCAGCACGCGCAGGACGCTCTCGTCGAGCCGCACCTGGGAGAGCGTGCCGTCCGCGAGCGCCTGCTCCACGGCCGCTACTGCGCCAGGCACATCCTCCAGCTCCAGCAGCATGTCCGCGCCCGCCTGCAGGCACCGCACGGCCTTTTCCCCGTCCGTCAGGTCGCCGGCGGCCTCCATCTCCAGCCCGTCCGTGATGACGACGCCGCGAAAGCCGAGCCGCTGCCGCAGCAGCCCCGTCACGATCCGGTAGGACATGGAGGCGGGCGCCGTGTCCAGCGACGGCACGGTGAGATGGCCGACCATGACCATGTCCGCGCCGGCCGCGATGCCGCTGGCGAAGGGCTTCAGGTCCTCCTGCAGCAGCGCGCGCAGCGTCTTGTCCACAACGGCGCGGTCCTCGTGCGAATCGGTCTCCGTGCTGCCGTGGCCGGGGAAGTGCTTCAGACAGCAGACGACGCCATTGTCGCGAAAGCCGCGCACGGCGGCCGCGACCAGCTCCGCCGCCTCGTCATAGTCGTCGCTGTACGCCCGGTTGCCGATGACGGTGTTGTCGGCGTTGCTCCACACGTCCGCCACGGGGGCGAAGTCCGTGTTGAAGCCGCAGGCGCGAAGATCACGCGCGAGCGTCACGGCGTTGGCGTAGGCCGTGTCCGTGCCCTCGTCGCGATAGCTGAACATGCTGTTCAGCTTCGTGGTGCCGACGGTGTACATCAGCCGGCCCACGCGGCCGCCCTCCTCGTCCACGCAGAGGAGCGGCGGCGGCTCGACCCCGCGCTGCAGGGCGCGCGTGAGATGCACGGTCTGCGTGCGCGTCTCAAAGTTGCCGGCGGAGAGGATCAGCCCGCCCACGGGATAGCGATTCAGCGCGCGCGCCAGCGCGTCGGAGCGCTCCGTGACGGGGTCACCCCCGCCCAGCAGCGCCTCGGGCGAGACGATCAGAAGCTGGCAGATCTTCTCCCGCGTGGTCATCGCGTCCAGCAGCGCCTGCGCGTAGTCGGCAGACGTCGGCTGCGCCGGCTCGGGGGAGTCCTGCACGGGGGCGGGTACGGCCGCGTTTTGGCGCGCAAAAAACAGCCCTGCCAGCGCGAACAGCAGCAGAACGAGCATCGCGGCCATGCCGCGGACACGTGCGGTCCAATCCATCCATTTCCGTTTCATGGCCTTATTGTACTGCGTTCCGGACAAAAACGCAATGGGGTCCGCCGCGCGACTTTCAGGTCTTGACAGTGGTGCTATAATTTATACTAGAATCATAGGGCCAATTGCCCAAATCCAGACAGGAAGTGTATCCATTCATGACAAAAATCGACATCTTCTCGGGCTTTCTCGGCGCGGGAAAAACCACGCTCATCAAAAAGATGATCGCCGAGGCGTATCAGGGCGAGAAAATCGTGCTGATCGAAAACGAATTCGGCGAAATCGCCATCGACGGCGGTTTTCTGCAGGACGCGGGCATCGAGATCAACGAGATGAATTCCGGCTGCATCTGCTGCAGCCTGGTGGGCGACTTTGCCGAGGCGCTGCGCAAGGTGCTGGACACGTTCCACCCCGACCGCATCCTCATCGAGCCGAGCGGCGTCGGCAAGCTCTCCGACGTGATCCGCGCGGTGCAGGGCGTCGCGTCTGACGAGCTGGTGCTGAGCGGCTTCACCACCGTGGTGGACGCGAACAAGTGCAAAATCTATATGAAAAACTTCGGCGAGTTCTTCAACAACCAGGTCGAGCACGCGAGCGCCATCGTCCTCTCCCGCACGCAGGGGATGAGCGCGCAGAAGCTCGACACGTGCGTCGCCCTGCTGCGCGAGAAAAACCCGGCGGCCACGATCGTCACCACGCCGTGGGACGAGCTGACCGGCGCGCAGCTGCTGGAGACGATGGAGCGCCGCGATACGCTCCAGGCTGAGCTGCAGCATCTGGCCGAGGCGCACGCGCACGAGCATCACCACCATGACCATGACCACGACGACGCGGACGAATCGTGCGGCTGCGGCCACCATCACGAGCACCACCACGAGCATGACGACGAGGACGCGCACGAGCACTGCCATCACCACCATGACCACGAAAACGGAGAAGAACACGACCATCATCACCACCACGACCACGAAGATGGCGAAACATGCGGCTGCGGTCACCACCACGACCACGAGCATCACCACCATCACCACGACGCGGACGAGGTGTTCACGAGCTGGGGCGCGGAGACGCCGCGCAAATTCACCGACGAGGAAATCGCCTCCGCGCTGGACGCGCTGCTGGACGAGGGGCGCTATGGCGTCGTGCTGCGCGCCAAGGGCATCGTCCCGGCGGAGGACGGCGGCTGGATCCACTTTGACTACGTGCCGGGCGAAAGCGACGTGCGCCGCGGCGGCGCGCAGGTCACGGGCCGCGTCTGCGTCATCGGCTCGCAGCTGAACGAGGCCGCGCTGAAGGAGCTGTTCCGCATTGGCTAATCAGACACAGGATCTGCCGGTCTATCTGTTCACGGGCTTTCTGGACGCCGGCAAGACGAAATTCATCCAGGAGACGCTGGAGGACGAGCGCTTCCACAAGGGCGAGCGCACGCTGCTGCTGCTGTGCGAGGAGGGCGAGGAGGAGTACCGCCCCGACCGGTTCTGCGCGCCGAACGTGTTTGTGCGCAGCATTGTGATGGAGTCGGACTTCACGGCCGAAACGCTGGCCGCGCTGCGGAAGGAGATGCGGCCGGAGCGCATCATCATCGAGTATAACGGCATGTGGCTGCTCGATACGCTCTATCAGAATCTCCCGGAGGGCTGGATCGTGGCGCAGGAATTTCTGTTCTGCGACGCGGGGACGTTTCTGACGTATAACGCGAACATGCGCCAGCTCACGGTGGATAAGCTCAAAAGCGCGGAGCTGGTGGTGCTCAACCGCTACACGGCGGACATGGACCGCATGGAGCTGCACAAGGTCATCCGCGCCATCTCCCGCCGGTGTGACATCGCGTATGAGTTCACCGACGGGCATGTGGAGTATGACGATATCGAGGACCCGCTGCCGTTTGACATCGACGCGCCCGTCATCGAGATTGCCGACCGCGACTATGCCATCTGGTACCGCGACATGTCGGAGGAGACGAAGAAGTATCACGGCAAGACCGTGCGCTTCAAGGGCCGGTGCCTCGTGCGCAAGGGCATCCCGAAGGGCAGCTTCATCATCGGGCGCCACATCATGACCTGCTGCGTGGAGGACATTCAGTTTGCGGGGCTTGTCTGCAACTGGGACAGGGCGGACACGATCCGCGACGATGCGTGGGTCATTCTGACGGCGAAGCTGGAAAATCGCTTTCATCGCGCTTACGGCCGCAAGGGGCCGGTGCTTACGCTGGTGAACATTGAGGAAAGTCAAAAACCGGAAGAGGCCGTCGCGACCTTCTACTAAAGCGGCTTCATGGCGTCAGAACGGGCGCGGCGTCAGAACGGGCTTGCTCCGCTGCGCAGCCGCGCTGGCGCGCGCCGGCTCCGCATCCGCGCCCCCCGTTCTTCCTTTACCGAGACGAACCCGCCTACGCTGGGCTTCGTCTCGGTTCCCTTGTTACGCGGTACGGGCATTGATGGGGTACAGCGTCAGAACGGGCGCGGCGTCAGAACGGGTTTGCTCCGCTCCGCAGCCGCGCTTGCGCGCGCCGGCTCCGCATCCGCGCCCCCGTTCTTCCTTTACCGAGCCGAAGTCGCTTCGCTGGGCTTCGGCTCGGGGATGCGGGGTGCGGGATTGGGGCTGGTCCCTTTTATTACGTACTGCAGATAATGACGTAGTGCAGAATCCACCCCATTTCTTTCCGCCATGCCGGAAAGAAACGCGGTGGAGCCGCAAAGAAAGGGGCGCTTGGTCAAGGGGCTACCGCCCCTTAACAACCCCCGTAGATGCAGCATTCGGCAAAGGCAGGTTCTACGGAAAGAAACGCACAGGCTGGGTGCCGGAGAATCGGTGCTATGCTAGATACCATGCAAGCGACTAAAACTACAGCTCAGGGGTGTGGTGTGTTTTTCGCACTCGGTGCGTATCTGGGCCTCCAGGCCAAGATTCCCGCCAAGCCGCGTCTCCCGCACCCCCGCAGTACGGCGGCGCACTTGCGCCGCTCGTACAGGCGCGTCCGACCGTAGAAAGGTAAGCCCCCGGAACCGCGCGCTCTGCGCGTCCGGAAGAAGCGATGCCTACCACCGCACCTTCAGCGTTTCTTTCCGGCTCCACCGGCTTTCTTTTCGCGCTGAAAAGAAAGCGGGTGGAATGCCAGCAGTACGTCAACGACTGCGGAAAATTAACGAGGCCACCAGCCCAAATCCCGCACCCCTCGTGTCCCTGTTGACATTTTCGCCATTTCGCGCTATGATACGGCTCGACTATCTTCGAGAGGAGGGAGCTGCCGTGGCGGCAATTCGACTGTCTGACCATTTTAGTTACGGGCACCTGCTGCGCTTTACGCTGCCCTCTATCGTGATGATGATCCTCTCGTCGCTGTACGGCGTGGCGGACGGGCTCCTGGTGTCGAATCTGCTGGGCGATGTCTCGCTCTCGGCGGTGAACATCGTGTGGCCGGTGCTGATGCTGTTCTGCGCGCTGGGGCATATGGTGAGCACGGGCGGCAGCGCCGTCGTCGCGCGCACGTTCGGCGAGGGGAAGGACGCGCTGGCCAACCGCTATTTTTCCATGCTGGTCTACTGCGTGCTCGCGCTGGGCACGGTGATCTCCGTCGCCGGGGTGATCTGGGTCGAGCCGATCGTCCGGCTCGCCGGGGCGAGCGAGGAGCTGCTGCCGGACTGCGTCGCCTATGGGCGCGTGCTGTTTGGCGGCACGGTCATGGCAATGCTGGAGTTTACGCTGCACAGCTTTTTCATCGTGGCGGAGCAGCCGAAGCTCGGCCTCGCGATTTCCACCGTCTCGGGCGTCATCAACGTGGCGCTGGACGCGCTCTTTATCGGCGTGCTGCACTGGGGCGTCGCCGGCGCGGCGGGGGCGACGGTGATCGGCTTTTGCATCGGCGGCATCATTCCGCTGCTCTATTTCATCCTGCCGCAGCGGTCCACGCTCCGGCTGGGCAAAACGCGGTTTTATGGCCGTGTGCTGCGGGAGGTGTGCGCCAACGGCTCGTCGGAGCTGGTGAGCAGTCTCTCCGCGTCCTTCATCAGCATCCTCTATAACCACCAGATCATGCGCCTGATCGGCTCGCGCGGCGTCGCCGCGTTCTCGGTGATGATGTACGTCGATTTCATGTTCGCGTCGGCGATCCTCGGCTTCGCCATGGGCAGCGCCCCGATCGTGAGCTACCACTACGGCGCGAAAAACCACGGCGAGCTGAAAAACGTGTTTCGCAAGAGCCTGCGCCTCGTGCTCGGCGCGGACCTTGCCGTCACGCTGCTGTCCGAGGCCATCAGCCGGCCGCTGACGGCGGCGTTCGTCGGGTACGACGCGGAGCTGCTCGCGCTGACGGTGCACGGCTTTCGTCTGTTTGCGCTGTGCTATTTGTGCAACGGGCTGAATCTCTATGCCTCGTCGTTTTTCACGGCGCTGTGCGACGCGCCGGTGTCGGCGTTCCTCTCGTTCATGCGCACGTTTCTGCTGCGCGGCGGCATGGTGCTGCTGCTGCCGCTGCTGCTGGGGATGGACGGCATATGGCTGGCCGTCACGGTCGCGGAGCTGCTCGCCGCCGTGCTCTCGATCACGTTCTTCCGCCGAAAGCAGCCGCACTACCAATACTGAGACCAAATGCGAAAACCGCCCGGAGTCCGGGCGGTTTTTTTGTTATTCTGTTTCTGGCGCTGTGTCCGGCTCGGCTTTGCCGGCGGTCAGATAGCTTTTGGCGTCCTTGATGAAGCTTGCGATGATGAGAAGGATCACGATGGCGATGGGGAACGCCGCGATGATGGACACGGTCTGCAGATTGTTCATGCTGCCCTCGCTGAAGATGAGCGCGATGGGCAGGAGAATCAGCAGGATGGCCCAGAACAGCTTCATGCGCACGGGGGCCTCCTCGTCGCCGATCACCTCCCGGTAGGAGTACTGACAGGCCACGAGCGTGATGCTGTCAAAGGAGGAGGCGTAGAACGTGACCATGGAGAGCACGAGCAGCACCAGCACGATCTGGTAGACGGGGAGGTTCTGAATGATGGCGATGATCGTCCCGTACAGGTCCTGCGTGGCGTTGTACATGCCGATGGCGTCGAACTTTCCGTGGAGCTGCATGCCGAGGCCGTAGTTTCCCAGCACGATGAAGGAGATGACCGTGGAGCTGACGCCGAACAGGTAAGAGCCGAGGATGACCTGCTTCACCGTCCGCCCCCGGCTGACGCCGCCCATGAAGAACGGCGCCGCCACGCACCAGACCATCCAGTAGGCCCAGTAGAAGATCGTCCAGTTCTGCGGGAAGGAGGAGGTGCGCGTCGGGTCCGTCCACGTGCTCATGCCGATGAAGTCCTGCAGGACGTGGCCCAGCGCGGAAAGGCCGTTTTCGATCGTATACTGAAACTCCCCGCCGAAGATCAGCACATAGGCCAGCAGCGCGCCGAAAATGTACATGCAGATGTTGGAGAGCTTCGCCACGCCCCGGATGCCGTGCATGACGGAGGTGGTGTACGTGGCGCAGACCGCGAGCAGGATGCCGATGGTCAGCCACTTGGTGGCCGTGCCGCCGAACAGCGTCGTGATCGCGGAGGCCAGCAGCGGCGTGGCCACGGAGAAGGTGGTGGCGGTTCCGGCGATGAGCGCGAACACGGCCAGCACGTCGATCAGCTTGCCGGGGAGCTTGTCGGTCTTGTCGCCCAGGATGGGGCGGCAGGCCTCGGAATATTTCTGCTTCGTGCGGCCGCGCACGTGGAGCATGAAGCCGAAGCAGGCGGCCAGCACCGCGTAAAAGCTCCACGGGATCGGGCCCCAGTGGAAGATGGAATAGGCGTTGGCCCACTCCTCCAGCGGGCCCATATCCGCCACGTGCGGCTCCTGCACGTAATAGATCCACTCGCACAGGGAGTAAAACAGAATGTCCGCGGCCAGCCCGCAGGTGAACACCATGGCGCCCCAGATCCAGAAGCTGTACTGCGGCTTCTCGTCCGGTCCGCCGAGAACGATATTTCCGATGGGGGAGAAGGAAAGATACAGGGAGATCAGCAAAACGCCCAGCCCAACCACGAGATAATAGGTGCCGAAGGTATCGCCCAGGAAGTTGCGAATGGCGGAAAGGGCCGATGTGGAGCCGTTGGGATAAATCACAAACAGCACGCACAGAACCAGGATGCAGGCCATGGGGATGACGGTCGTGGCCGGGTCAAGCTTTCGTTTACGCTCCGGTTGTTTCATAGACTTTGAATCTCCTCTCGCGCGATGGCGTAGTATTCTTTGGCATAGCCATATTGCCGCTGGGCGTATTCGCCGAAGTCCACGCCCAGTCCGTGCTTATATTCGCACCAGTTGCTCCAGAGCAGCCCGCAGGCGGCGATGTAGCAGTAGATTTTGACCCGGGTCTCCCGGTCGCACGTCCCTTCGAAATACAGGTCGATCAGCTGGTCCACCTGCTCCCGGTCGTAGAGACTGTAGATGCAGAACATGGCGATGTCCACATGGGGGTCCTGCATGCCGGCGTATTCCCAGTCGGTCAGCTGGAGGCCCTCCGTCCCGTCCTCGCGCGTGTGGAACAGGAAATTATCCGGCACCGCGTCGATGTGCGTCAGGCAAAATTCGCCCCGGTGGGCGTAAATATAGTCCCGAAGGCTCAGCACGTGGGCCTTGGTCTCCTCATAGTCGGGATGGACCGACGGCGCGCCCTCCCGCAGGGACTCATAAAACTCGATGTGCTCCAGAAGGTTGAAGGTGTGGCCCACCTGGAGCCGCAGCCCGTGGAACCGCCGCAGCAGGTCCATGGCCTGCCGGACATCCGTGTCCCGGTAGGGGTCGCAGTTGCGGACGCCCTCCAGGAACCGGGTGACCTTCAGCCCGTTTTTGGGGTTCATGTATGCCACGTCGTCGCACAGGCCCGTGCCGGCGATGGCGCGGTAGACCTCCGCCTCCTGCGCGCGGTCGATGATGTTGTCCGTGCCCTCGCCGGGGATGCGCAGGATGTAGCGTTTGCCCTTGCAGGAGAACAGGTAGGACCGGTTGGTCATGCCCTTGGTCATGGAGGTGATGTCGGTGATGTCGCCCAGCTTGGCGTCCAGCGCCTTGGCGATCACCGCCAGCTCCTTCATGTGAATCGCCGTGAGAATCTGCTCCTGGATGCGGTACAGCGACTTCTCCGCCCGGTTGCTCAAAAGCTGCTCGACCGCCTGCTTGCAGCCCGGCGCGCCGACGTAAACCAGCACGTCTCCCGCCTGAAGCTCCGCATACGGGCCGGGGGAGATCAGCAGATTCTGCCCCCGCCGGATGGCGACGAGCGTGGCGCCGGTGCACTGCCAGAAGCGCAGGTCGCCAATGCTCATGCCCACCTTGTCCGACCCCTCGGGCACGACCACCTCGTAATTGGGCAGGGACTGATCCGAGGGCAGGGGGGAGGCGCTCGCGGCAATGAGATTGTTGGCGATGTCCAGCATCTGCCGCTCCAGGTTGGACTGCTCCTTGAACAGATCCCGCAGCCGGTTGCGCAGGTCCGTCTGCTCCTGCCGGGCGTTCAGCGACTCCAGATACTGCCTGGCCTTGTCCGCGGAGACGACGACCGTCCCGCTGCCCTCCTTCACCTGGACGATCCCCATATCCGCCAGTAGCCGCAGCGCCTTTCGGACCGTCTCCGGCGAGACGTTAAATTCCGAGGAGAGGATGGAGCGGCCGGACAGCCGCTGCGTCTCCCGAATCTCTCCCCGCGCGATGCGGGAGGCGATATTCATCGCGATCCGCATATATTGGGGAAGGGCCTCGTTTGCCATAATTTTTCTCTCCAATCTCAGATAAAATACCTCCCTATTATACACCCGCCAACTTAAGATTTCAAGAAAAATGCCGGATTTTTTTGGCTTGCCGACAGGATTGGCGAAAAATTTACCCCCACGGCGTCAGAACGGGCTTGCTCCGCTGCGCAGCCGCGCTGTCGCGCGCCGGCTTCGCATCCGCGCCCCCGTTCTTCCTTTACCGAGCCGAAGTCGCTTCGGCTCGGGGATGCGGGGGTGCGGGATTGGGGCTGGCGCTTCGTTACTGAACCGCAGTTGTTGACGTAGTGCGAGCGTTGGCGTGGCGGTTGATTGGGGCTGGTGGCCTCGTTAAGATACCGCAGATGTTGACGTGGTGCAGGCAATCCACCGGCTTTCTTTTCAGCGCGAAAAGAAAGCCGGTGGAGCCGGAAAGAAACGCTGGGGGTGCGGTGGTGGGCATCGCTGCTTCCGGAACCGCGCGAGAGCGCGCGGTTCCGGGGGCTTACCTTTCTACGTGTGGAGTGACCGGTACGAGCGGCGCAAGTGCGCCGCCGTACTGCGGGATGGCGTCAGAACGGGCTTGCTCCGCTGCGCAGCGACGCGAGCGGCGCGGCAAACGAGGGCAGGGAATGGAGCGCAATCTCCTGGCTGTCGGGAAACTCGGTTTTCGACGGGCACACAAAAATTACCCCCGCCGTGAGGCGGGGGTAATTTTTGTGTGAAAAACCTGCGGTCAGGTGATGAGTCGCTTTGCGCCGACGTAGTGCGCCAGATAGTAGCTGGAGCCCAGGTCGCTGATGATGACGCCGACGGTGCTGGACGACGCATGGATGAACTGGTTGTTGCCAATGTAGATGCCGACATGGCCGACGCTATCGCTGGAGTTGGAGAAGAACACCAGGTCGCCGAGCTGCAGATCGGACTTGTTCACATAGACGCCGTTGCCATAGTAAATGGAGCTGGCCACACGGTTCATGGAGTACCCGCAGAGCTTGTACACATAGTTGACAAAGCCGGAGCAGTCGAAGCCGGAGGGGCTCATGCCGCCATAAACGTAGGGGTAGCCGAGGTATTTCTTCGCCGTTTCCACGACGAGCGCCTGCGTGGTCGAGGCGGTGTTGCCGCCGGAGGCTGTGGCCTCCCCGCCGCCGGAGGCGGTCGTCGTCGCGCCGGAGCCGGTGGCGATGTAGGCGCTGTTTACGTAGCCCTTGACGCCGCCGATCGTGACGGCGGTCCAATCGCCGCTGGTGCCGGTGATGCTGACGGGGGTGCCGTTGTTATAGGTGCCGAGGATGGAATAATTCGTCCCGGCGCCGCTGCGCAGGCGGACATAGTTGCCCCGGATGGTGCCGGCGGTGCCGCCGGACGCGGCCGTGGTGTCCGCAGGCTTCGTGGTGGTCATATAGTCCTTGCTGACGTAGCCCTGCGCGCCGTTATAGGTGACGGCGTACCAGTTGCCGCTCGTGCCGGTGATGGTCATCTCCGTGCCGGTGTTGTATGTACCGAGAATCTGGCTGGAGGTGCTGGGGCCGCTGCGCAGCCGCACGCTCGTGCCGTGGATGTAGCCGGTCTGCGTCGCGGTTGACGCGCCGCCGGCCGCCGTGGAGACGTAGTCGGAGCGGATATAGCCCGTCACGCCGCCGATGGTGACCTTCGTCCAGCCGTTTTCCGTGCCGACGACGGTGAGCGCGGTGCCGTTGTTATAGGTGCCGAGAATGGAATAGCTTGTCCCGGCGCCGCTGCGCATCCGGACGGAGTCGCCCTTGACGGAGCCGTTGCCGGAGGCCGTGCCGGCCGCCGGGGTGGGGGCTGCCGAGGCGGCGCCGGAGAGGCCCACGAACTCGGAGCTGACATAGCCGGTGGCGCCGTTGTAGCTCACCTGATACCACTTGCCGCTGACGCCCGTGACGGTCACCGTCGCGCCGGTGTTGAGGCTGCCGATGACGGCGGCGTCCATCCCCGCGCCGCTGCGCAGGTTGACCGACGTCGCGGTGATCCTGCCGCTGCCGAAGCTGGCGTTGAGCGAATCGGAGGCCGTGATATAGTCCCCGGAGACGAAGCCGACTGTGCCATTGTAGACGACCTTGTACCACCCGTTCGACGGGCTGCCGCTCACAACCAGCTTCGTGCCGGCCGGCAGCGTGGTGATGATGCTGCTGGACGTGCCCGCTCCGCTGCGGAGATTGACCGCGGTGGTCGTGGTTGCGCCGCCCTGTGCGACCGCGCCCGCGCTCACGGCGAGCATGACCAGGCACAAAACAGCGATGGTACAGGTCCTAAGTAATCGTTTTGTCATCGAACCATCCTTTGCTCATTTTGCTGCGAGCGCGCGGTCCAGCCACACCGCCGCCACGTCCATGGCGGGATACAGGCCGTCCTTCTCTGTTTTTTTGACCACGCGGTCGCGCGATTTCAGATCCGGGTCTGTGAGCTGCAGCTGCACAGCCACCCGGGTCGCCACGTCCAGATCCCCGACCTTTTTGGAGTCCAGAATCTGAAGCATGATGATGTAGGGATCCGCCATACTGCCGAAGTAAATCAGATTGTCCTTCCGCCGGAGCGGATGGCCCTTATACATTAGCTCATTGGTTTTTGCTGCCAAATGTAACACCTCCGGTCTCTGACTGTTACCGAATTGTAACACATTTCATGTGTTCTGTCAACCGTCAGAATGAAATTGAATGAAAGAAATGCAAAGTTTGGGTCGATTTTTCGCGAGGAAAGCGGCGAACCCGCGCGCGGCGAGCCCGAGGGCCCGCCGGCGTTGTTATAATAAGGTATCCTGTCAGGCGACGTTCTGCGCCGTCCGCTCCGCGCCGGTGTCGGCCTCGGGCGGGACTTCTTCAGCAGGCGTGTCGGTGGGCGGCGGCGTCGCCACGATGAAGCTGCCGAAGATGCCGGTCGGCTGGCCGATCTCCGGCGTCGGGAAGTCCTTGTAGGCGAGGCCGGCGTGGATCGGCTCCATGATGAGCCGCCAGATCTGCGCGGCGGGGTTGCCGGAGAAGTTCATATACTCCGGCATGTCATATCCGGTCCAGACGGCGGCGACATAGTACGGCGTGAAGCCGACGAACCAGCGGTCGCAATTGTCCGTGGTGGTGCCGGTCTTGCCGCCGACGGGCATGTTGGACAGCCTTGCCTCGGTGCCGGTGCCGGCGTTGACGGCGTTGTAGAGCATGTCGGTCATGTTCCAGGCGATGTTCGGCTGGAAGGCGTCGATGGTACGCGCCGGGTTTTCCAGCACGACGTTGCCGTCAGAATCCGTGATATAGCTGTAGGTGCGGGAGTAGGTGAACACGCCGTCGTTGACGAAGGCGCTGTAGGCCTGGGCCATCTCGCGCACGGTGATGCCGTTGGTGAGCTGGCCGAGGGCGAGCGGCGCATAGTCGCAGTCCGCGTCCACGAGACTGGTGACGCCGAGCTTATCCTTTAAAAACTGGAAGGAAGCGCGGGGCGTGAGCTTGTCAAGAATCTGCGCGGAGACGGTGTTCAGCGAGCGCTGCAGGCCGGTGCGGATGGTGATGACGCCGGAATAGCCGCCGCCGGCGTTGCGGGGATACCAGCTCGTGCCGGAGAGCTTGATGTTCGGGCTGTCGTTCACCTTGGTGGTCTGCGTGATGAGGCCCAGCTCCATCGCCGGACCGTAGACGGCAATGGGCTTGATGCTCGATCCGGGCGGGCGCGTGGACTGCGTGGCCCGGTTGAGACCGAAGTTGATGGTCTTGGGTCCGGTGCCGCCGGAGAGCGCCTTGATCTCGCCCGTGTACGGGTCGAGGATCACGATGGCGGATTCAAACTGCTGGCCCTTGGCCGAGGTGCGCTGCGGCAGCGTCTCCAGATTGGTATAATAGGAGTCCACGATGTTCTGGATGACGGGATCGTAGCAGGAGTAGACCTGGTAGCCGCCGGCATAGAGCAGCTGCTTGGCCGTGTCCCGGCTGACGCCGCGCTGCTCCATGAGATCGCGCAGCACGTCCTCGATGACGGTTTCGACGTAGTAGCTGTAGATGGGGTTGTTGCTGTTGTCGCTCTCGCTGTGGACGAACACAACGTCCTCCGCCTTGGCGGCGTCGCACTCCTCCTTGGTGATATAGCCCTGGTCATACATGGCCTCGAGAATGTCGATGCGGCGCTTGCGGTTGTTCTCCTGGCTGATGAAGGGGTCGTACTTGGAGGGGTTGTTCGTGATGCCGATGATGCTGGCGCACTCGGCGAGGGAGAGCTCCTGCGGCGTCTTGCCGAAATAGGTCTCCGCCGCGGTATAGATGCCGTTGCAGCTCTCGCCGAAAAAGACCCAGTTGAGATACCACTCGATGATCTCTTCCTTGCTGTATTTCTTCTCGAACTCCAGCGCCTGGAAGATCTCCAGGAGCTTGCGCTGCACGGTGATATCGTCCTGCTTGGTGACGTTTTTGATGAGCTGCTGCGTGATGGTGGAGCCGCCGAAGTCGTTGCGCATCCCGAGGAACATGTTGACAAACGCGGCCGAGGTCCGGTACCAGTCCACGCCCTTGTGCTTGTAAAAGCGCTTGTCCTCAATGGCGACGGCCGCATGCTCCATATCCTTGGGGATATCCTCATAATCGACCCAGATGCGGTTTTCCGTGCTGGAAAGCTGCACGAGCTTCTGCCACGCGCCGCTCTCGTCCTGATAGAGGATCGAGCTGGAGAGCGCGACGGTGAAATCCTCCATCTCCACGTCGAGCTCGGTGGAAAGGCAGGTCTTGACATAGTATGCGAAGATGCACAGGAACAGCAGTCCCGTGACGATCAGGATCAGCAGGATCGTGCCGATGACACGGAAAATCGCGCCGATCACGCTGACAGTGGCCGAGGCCGTTCCGTCAGCGACAGCGCGCGCCGTCGATTTTTTGTTTCGCTTGGCAGCCATTGTGATTCACCTCCGGCGGAGAGACTTTGCATTATAACTCATCTATCATATCACACTCTGTCAATGACAAACAGAGGGATTTTTGAAATTTTACAATTATGGAATAATTTTTGACCGGGCGCGCCATACTCCCGACAAGGGAGGAATGCATCATGACACTCAGGACAAAAGGGTTTCTCGTGGGCGGGCTCGCGTTCTGCGCCATGTTCAGCGCGGGTGCGGCGGTCGGCTCCGTGCGCGGCGAGCAGGCGGCGCAGGTCGTCTCCTACGACGGGGCGGAGGCGGAATATATCCTGCGCGACTACGGCGGCTACGTGAGCGTGTTCGAGCCGGGGCTGGACAGCATGCCCCTGCAGGTCACGGCCATCGAGGTTAGCGCGCTGCGCCAGACCGACCGCGACATGCTGCGCGGTGGCGTCTCCGTCGGCAGCCGGGAGCAGCTCTTGCTGCTTTTGGAAGATCTGGGTTCGTAATTCTACTTGATTTCCGCTTCCATATGCGGTAAAATAGGCCCAGAAGCACAAAGGAGGGCGCGGCCATGAACGAAGATTTCGGCAGTGATTTTCTGACCATCGAGGACGAAGAGGGCAACACCTACGAGCTGGAGGTGCTGGGCACCTTCGAGCGGTACGATCAGGAATACATGGCGGCGCTGCCCGCCGATATGGACGAGACCGATCCCGATTTCGGGATCATCCTGCTGAGAGTCGAGGAGGAAAACGGCGAGGAGGTCTACGCCTCCATCGACGATGACGACGAGTTGAACGCCGTGTACGAGACGTATATGCAGCTTCTGGAGGAAGAGGACGAGGAATCGGAGGATTAAGTTCCCAAGTACGCACAATTCCTGCGGTGTACGTGGAGCATAGTGGTTGCTCGGAGCCCATTTAGACCCACATCTCTCATAAGGGATGCCGGAACTCCCGCTGTGGATTGCAGGCCTCCCGGACCGGCTTCGGGCCGGTTTGGATGTTGGAAGCGGTGAAGGAGCGGGGAGGCAACCCACCTGCCGAACGTGCAGGTTATATTTGGGCTCACACGGCATCGCGGGATGGGGGCTGTTGCAGTTTTGCAGCAGCCTCTTTTGTTATGCCTCCCAGGGGTTCACGTGCACGGTGCAGTGCTTCACCGCCGGGAAATCGCGCTCGATGGCGTGGTGCGCGCTCTCGGCGATGGCGTGCGCCTCGCGCAGCGGCAGCGCCGCGTCCGCCGCGATTTCCGCGTCCACATACACGCGGCTGCCGAAGAGGCGCGTTTTCAGATCGTCCACCGCGAGCACGCCCGGCACCGCGAGCAGCGCCGCGCGCATCCCGGCGACCGTCTCCTCCGGGCAGGCGTGGTCGGTCAGGCGCTCAACGCTCTCGCGCAGCACGTCGAACGCGACCTTGAAGATCAAGACGCAGATGACGAGCGAAGCGATGGGGTCGAAGATCGGCAGCCCCAGCCGCGCGGCCAGAATGCCCGCGAAGCTGCCGACGGACGAGAGCGCGTCGGACCGGTGGTGCCACGCCTCCGCCCGCAGGGAGACGGAGTCGAGCCGCCTCGCGGCGCGGATGGTGTACCAATACAGCGCCTCCTTCACGACGACGGACACCGCCGCCGCCCAGAGCGCGAGCGCGCCCGGCGTGCGGAGCGCGTCGCCGGACAGGATGCGCCGCAGCCCGGCATAGCCGATGGCGGCGCCCGCCGCCGTGAGCAGCATGCCGACGGCGATGGAGGCGAGACATTCCAGCTTTTCATGGCCGTAGGGATGCCCCCGGTCGGCCGCCTTGTGCGAGACGGCCGCGCCGAGCATCACGGCGGCGGAGCCGAGCAGGTCCGACGCCGAGTGCACCGCGTCGGCGAGCATGGCCGACGAGCGCGCGAGGATGCCGGCGACGATTTTAAATATGGTAAGCAGCGCGTTGCATGCCGCGCCGACGCCTGACACGCGCATCGTCAGGCGCTTTGCGTCCGTGTGGTCCAAGTGCGATCCCCTCCGTTGCTTCAGGATATGCCGCGCGTCACCGCAATGTCTCGAAAAAGGCGCGCAGCACGGCGGCGCATTCGTCCGCGCACACGCCGCCGTAGACGGCGGGGTGGTGGCCGTAGCGCTCCTCAAACAGATTCAGCACGCTCCCGCACGAGCCGAAGTTCGGCTCCTTCGCGCCGTAGACGACGGTCGGGATGCGCGCGTTCACGACCGCGCCGGCGCACATGGGGCACGGCTCAAGCGTGACATAGAGCGTGCAGCCGTCGAGCCGCCAGGTCCCGCGCGCGGCGCAGGCCATGCGGATGGCTTCCATCTCGGCGTGCGCGTCGGCGCGGCGCGTCTCCTCGCGGCGGTTGCGGCCCGTGCCGATGACGGCGCCGTCCGCGTCCGCGATGACGCAGCCCACCGGCACCTCGCCGCGCGCGGCCGCCTCCCGCGCCAGTGCCAGCGCCAGACGCATATAGGATTCCCGATCCACTTGACAACCCATGCCTTTCCGATTATAATACAGACAGAAAAGGCGCTGCGACAAGCGGTTTCGCCTTGCTATCGTTTACTGTGTACGGAAATGCACACAATAACCGTCACTTGGCAGAGTGGCGGTTATTGCTGTTTACCCTGATCGTCACGGTCCAACGCAGAACGTGAAACGTCAACGTAACTGGCATGTGCCTCACCTCCCTTCCGGGAGATTGGCCAAACCGCCTGCCGGTTGTGCAGCGCCTGCCCCCGGCTTACGAGGGCGCTTTTATTTTACCAACGACGCCTTCTTTTGTCAATTTGATAAATACGCCCTCAGTCCGAAAAACTGAGGGCGTTTCCGCTGCCGCCTTGTTTATGCCAGCGCCGCTGTGATGATGGACATCTGGTAGACCTCCTCCGCGTCGCAGCCGCGGGAGAGATCGTTGATCGGCGCGTTCAGACCCTGCAGGATCGGGCCGTAGGCCGCGAAGCCGCCGAGCCGCTGCGCGATCTTGTAGCCGATGTTGCCCGCCTCGATGCACGGGAAGATGAACGTGTTCGCGTGACCGGCGACGGGGGAGCCGGGGAACTTCAGCTGGCCGACGACCGGGGAGACCGCCGCGTCAAACTGCATCTCGCCGTCGATCTTCAGCTCGGGATCGAGCGCCTTGGCCTTCTCGGTCGCGTCGTGGCTGAGCTGCACGGTGCCGCCCTTGCCGGAGCCCTTGGTCGAGAACGACAGCATCGCGACCTTCGGGTCGATGCCGAAGACCTTGGCGGTCTTGGCCGTCTCGATGGCAACCTCGGCGAGCTTGTCCGCCGCGGAGAAGGTGACGTTGCCCTCCTTGTCCACGGTGTCCTGATAGTCGATGTTGATGGCGCAGTCGCCCATGGCGAGCATCTCGTCGCCGCGCACCATGATGAAGCAGGAGCTCACGAGATGCGCGCCCTTCTTCGTCTTGACGAGCTGCAGCGCGGGGCGCACGGTGTCCGCCGTGGAGTACGTCGCGCCGCCGAGCAGCGCGTCGGCCACACCCAGCTTCACGAGCATCGTGCCGAAGTAGTTGCCCTTGCGCAGGCTCTCGCGGCACTCCTCCGGGCTCATCTTGCCCTTGCGCAGCTCGACCATCGCGTCTACCATCTCGTCCATGCGCGGATACGTCTCCGGATCGAGGATCTCCAACCCCTCGATGTCAAAGCCGCCCTTCGCGGCCGCGGCGCGGACCGCCTCGACGTTGCCGACGAGCACCGGCGTCAGAAAGCCGCCCTTTTTCAGGCGGTCCGCCGACTCCAGGATGCGCGCGTCCGTGCCCTCGGTATAAACGATCCGGCGCGGATTGGCCTTCAGAATTTCCACCAGATTTTCAAACATGTGCAGATTCCTCCAATTTGCTGATCGCAATCAGTTCCTGTCGGGTGATACCCAATTACACAGTGTAGCACCCCTGTGTGCTTTTTTCAAGGGCGAGACGCGATTTTTCCTGTTTACAAACGCGCGATATCACGATATAATACGCTCTGTAATCATCAAGCGAGGAGGCGGGGCCATGGCCGCGGAACGAAATTTTTCAACCGTCATGTCCGAGCTGCGCCGGGCGCGCGGTCTGTCCCAGCGCGCGGTCGCGGCCGATCTGCACATCAGCCAGGCGCTGCTTTCGCACTATGAAAACGGCGCGCGCGAGCCGGGCCTTGCGTTTGTGTGCCGCGCCTGCGACTATTACGGCGTGAGCGCGGACTATATGCTGGGCCGCGCGGCGCAGCCGGGCCACGCGCCGGAGCAGCTGGACGCGCTGCGCGACGCGGTGGAGACGCTGCGCGCGGCGTCGGCGCGCGCGGCGCAGGCGCTGGAGCGGCTGGAAAACGACTAAACAATCAATTGCGAAACTTGTTTCGCAATTGGAAACTCGCGCTCATCGCAGCGGGCGAAGGCCCGCTTTGGTCGGCGCGAGGGCTCGCCTGGCTCGCCTCAGGGTGTTTTTGAGGCGGCGGAGCTGCCTCAAAAACGATTGGATAAATCAATTGCGAAACTTGTTTCGCAATTGGAGACTCGCGCTTATCGCAGCGGGCGGGGCCCGCTTTGGTCGGCGCGAGGGCTCGCGCGGCTCGCCTCAGGGTGTTTTTGAGGCGGCGGAGCTGCCTCAAAAACGAACGACTGCATCAAACGGAGAACAACGCCTATGATCCCACAGGACCACATTCGAAATTTTTCGATCATCGCGCACATCGACCATGGCAAGTCCACCCTGTCCGACCGGCTGATTGAGCTGTGCGGCGCGGTGGAGCAGCGCGACATGGCCGATCAGCTCCTCGACAACATGGAGCTGGAGCGGGAGCGCGGCATCACCATCAAGGCGCGCGCCGTGGGGCTGACCTATACCCGCGGCGGCGAGACGTACACGCTCAATCTCATCGACACGCCGGGGCACGTGGACTTCAACTATGAGGTCAGCCGCAGTCTCGCCGCGTGCGAGGGCGCGGTGCTCATCGTGGACGCCTCGCAGGGCGTGGAGGCGCAGACGCTGGCCAACACCTATCTCGCGCTGGAGCACGAGCTTGAGATTCTGCCGGTCATCAACAAGATCGACCTGCCCGCCGCCGACCCCGCGCGCACCAAGACCGAGATTGAGGACATCATCGGCATCCCCGCCATGGACGCGCCGGAGATCAGCGCCAAGCAGGGGATCAACATCCAGGCGGTGCTGGACGGCATCGTGGACACGATCCCCACCCCGCGGGGCGACGGCGCGGCGCCCCTCCGCGCGCTCGTGTTCGACAGCCAGTATGACAGCTATCGCGGCGTGATCGTGCTCGTGCGCGTCATGGAGGGGACGCTCAAAAAGGACATGGAGATTCGCCTCATGGCAACGGGCGCGCGGTATAAGGTGCTGGAGGTCGGCCATCTGCGGCCGATCGGTCTGGACCCGTGCGAGGCGCTCGGCTGCGGCGACGTGGGCTATTTCACCGCGAGCATCAAGAACGTGGACGACACCCGCGTGGGCGACACCGTCACCGAGGCGAGCCGCCCCGCCGCCGAGCCGCTGCCCGGCTATCGCCCCGCGCGGAGCATGGTCTACTGCGGCATCTACACCGAGGACGGCTCGAAGTATCCCGATCTGCGCGACGCGCTGGAGAAGCTCAAGCTCAACGACGCCTCGCTCTCGTTCGAGCCAGAGTCGTCCGCCGCGCTGGGCTTCGGCTTTCGCTGCGGCTTTCTCGGGATGCTGCACATGGAAATCATCCAGGAGCGGCTGGAGCGTGAGTTTGATCTCGATCTCATCACGACGCTCCCAAGCGTCATCTACCGCATTACGAAGACGGACGGCACGGTCGTTATGGTGGACAATCCGCACGACTATCCGAACCCCGCCGCCATCGAGCTCGCGGAGGAGCCGTTCGTGAACGTGAGCATCATCACGCCGCAGGAGTTCGTGGGCAACATCATGCCGTTGTGCCAGGACCTGCGCGGCGAATACAAGGACATGCAATATCTCGACAGCCGCCTTGTCGAGCTGCGGTATGAGATGCCGCTGGGCGAGATTGTCTACAGCTTTTTCGACATGCTCAAGGCGCGCACCAAGGGCTATGCGTCGCTGGACTATGAGTTTTCGTCCTACCATCCGAGCGAGCTTGTGAAGGTGGACATGCTGCTGAACGGCGACGGCGTGGACGCGCTGAGCTTCATCGCGCACAAGGACAAGGCGTACGGTCGGGCGCGCAGTCTCTGCGAAAAGCTCAAGGAGAACATCCCGCGCCAGCTCTTTGAGATTCCCGTGCAGGCGGCCATCGGCGGCAAGATCATCGCGCGCGAGACGGTCAAGGCCCTGCGCAAGGACGTGCTCGCCAAGTGCTACGGCGGCGATATCACGCGCAAGAAGAAGCTGCTGGAAAAGCAGAAGGAAGGCAAAAAGAAAATGCGGCAGCTCGGCACCGTGCAGATTCCGACGGAGGCGTTTCTGGCCGTGTTGAAGCTGGACGACTGACAGGAGGAACCCTACATGCTGGAGTATATCTTTGACACGCAGCTTTTGATCGAGGGGCACGACCTCGACGAGGACGAAATCTTTGACTATATCACGGAGCACTTTCAGGGCGACTGCCTACTCGCCGTGGGCGACGAGGATCTGATTAAGGTACACTTTCACACGAACGAGCCGTGGCTGGTGTTGGAATATGCCGCCTCGCTCGGCGAGCTGCATGATGTTGTGGTTGAAAACATGGATCGTCAGGAGCGCGGGCTGAAGGGATAGGCCGCTGAGTGCGTCGGAAGGGGTTTCGACAGAAGGCCGCGGAGTGGCGTCAGAACGGGCTTGCTCCGCTCCGCAGCCGCGCTGGCGCGCGCCGGCTCCGCATCCGCGCCCCCGTTCTTCCTTTACCGAGCCGAACCCGCTTCGCTGGGCTTCGGCTCGGGGACGCGAGGGTGGTTGACTGGGGCTGGTTCGTTTTATTGCGTACTGCAATCATTGTCTTAGTGCAGAATCCACCCCATTTCTTTCCGTCTTGCCGGAAAGAAACGCGGTGGAGCCGC
>CACWHX010000037.1:0-521 GCA_902760845.1 Oscillospiraceae bacterium | reverse complement strand
GCGGTGGAGCCGCAAAGAAAGGGGCGCTTTGGTCAAGGGGCTACCGCCCCTTAACAACCCCCATAGGAGGGACATTCGGCAAAGGTAGGTTCTGCGGAAAAAAACGCACAGGCTGGGTGCCGGAGAATCGGTGCTATGTTAGATACAATGCAAGCGACTAAAACTACAGCTCAGCGCTGCGGTGCGTTTTACGCACCTTGGCAATTCCCTGCGGTGCTTGCCGCTCTAACGGGGGATTATCTCGTCGCTTCGCTCCTCATAATGACAGCGAGTATGATACCTGGCCCCGTCCCACGTACCGCGCCGCACTGAGATACCCACCAATCCCCGTCTCCCGCACCCCGCAGTCCGGCGGCGCACTTGCGCCGCTCGTATAGGTCACTCCATACGTAGAAGGGTAAGCCCCCGGAACCGCGCGCAGAGCGCGCGGTTCCGGAAGAAGCGATGCCTACCTCCGCACCCCCCAGCGTTTCTTTCCGGCTCCACCGGCTTTCTTTTCGCGCTGAAAAGAAAGCGGGTGG
>CACWHX010000036.1 GCA_902760845.1 Oscillospiraceae bacterium | reverse complement strand
CTCCACCGCGTTTCTTTCCGGCAAGACGGAAAGAAATGGGGTGGATTCTGCACTGAGACGATGATTGCAGTACGCAATAAAAGGGACCGGCTGCAATCCCACACCACGCCGACCTCCTCGCCGGCGGGCGGCGTCTTATTTTTTCTGCAAAGTACAGGACCGACCTGTGGGTCCTGAAAAGCCACAGAGGCGGACCTGACCGGGTCCGCCTCTGGATTGCTTTGGGGTTTTTGTTTACTTGATGGTAATAAGCAGCTCGCCGGCCTTGACGGTCTGATTGGCCTTGACGAATACCTCGTCTACCACGCCGTTCATGCGCGCGACGACGCTGGTCTCCATCTTCATCGCCTCGACGACGGCCAGAACATCGTTCTCCTTGACGGCGTCGCCGGGCTTGACGTTGACCTTCGAGACCATGCCGGGGATGGACGAGCCGACCTGGCTCTTGTCGTTCGGATCGGCCAGCACGGTCTGTTTGGTGGTGTCCTCCGCCGTCGGGTCAGGCACGGCGACCTCGCGGCGCATGCCGTTGAGCTCAAACTGCACGTTGCGTGTGCCGTCCTCGTTGCGGTCGCCTAGGCCGAGATACTTGATGACGAGCGTCTTGCCGTCCTCGATGTTGATCTTGTTCGTCTCGCCGATGGCCATGCCGTTGAAGAACACATGGCTGCCCATGCGCATGATGTAGCCGTACTCCTTGCGGTGACGGATGAACTCCTCATAGACCTTCGGGTACATGGCAAAGGAGATGAGCGAGCGCGGCTCCTCGTAGCCCGGATAGAATTTGACGATCTCGCGGCGCAACTCTTCCCAGTCCACGGGCGGCAGCAGCTCGCCGGGGCGGCAGGTGATGGGCTTCTCGCCCTTGAGCACCACGCGCTGCAGATCCTCCGGGAAGCCGCAGGGCGGCTGGCCCATCATGCCCTTGAAATAGCTCACGACGCTGTCCGGGAAGGCGAGATGCTCGCCCTTTTCCACGATGTTCTCCGGCGTGAGATCGTTCTGCACCATGAAGATCGCAAGGTCGCCCACGACCTTGGACGACGGCGTGACCTTGATGATGTCGCCCAGCATGATGTTGACGGTGCGGTACATTTCCTTCACATCGTCGAACCGGTGGCCGAGGCCGAGGGAGACGACCTGCGGATAGAGATTCGTGTACTGGCCGCCGGGGATCTCGTAGCGATAGATGTCCGTGACCGGGACCTTGAGGCCCTTGTCAAAGCTCTCGTAGCGCAGCCGCACGTCGGCCCAGTAATCGGCCAGCGCCTGCAGCCGCTGCGGATCGAACCCGGTGTCGCGCTCCTGCCCGCGCAGCGCCTCGACCAGCGCGTTCATGCTCGGCTGGCTCGTGAGATTCGCCATCGGGCCCATGGCGGTATCGACGATATCGACGCCCGCCTCCGCCGCCATGAGATAGGTGGCAATCTGGTTGCCGGTGGTGTTGTGCGTATGCAGGTGGATCGGGATCCCGATCTCCTGCTTGAGCGCGGAGATGAGCTTCTTCGCGGCATAGGGCTTCAGCAGGCCGGACATATCCTTGATGCACAGCGCGTGCGCGCCGCGCCGCTCCAGCTCCTTGGCGAAATCGACATAGTACTGCAGCGTGTAGCGGTCGCGCGCCGGGTCGAGAATGTCGCCCGTGTAGCACATGGTCGCCTCGAGGAACTTGTTCTGCTTGAGCACCTCGTCCATGGCGATCTCCATGCTCGGCAGCCAGTTGAGCGAGTCGAACACGCGGAAAATGTCGATGCCCTCGCGCGCGGACTCGGCGATGAACGCGCGGACGAGATTGTCCGGATAGCTCGCGTAGCCCACGAGGTTGGAGCCGCGCAGCAGCATCTGGAACGGGATGTTGGGAATCTTCTCGCGCAGCATGACCAGGCGCTCCCACGGGGACTCGTGCAGGAAGCGGTAGGCGGTGTCAAACGTGGCGCCGCCCCACATTTCGAGCGAGAAGCAGTCGGCGAGAATGTCGGCCGTGCCGTCCGCGCCCTTGACCATGTCGCGCGTGCGCAGCCGGGTGGAGAGCAGCGACTGGTGCGCGTCGCGCATGGTCGTGTCCGTGATGAGGAGTTTTTTCTGGTTCAGCACCCAGTCCTTCACGGCGTCCGGCCCGTCGGTGTCGAGCAGGAGCTTCAGGCCGTCCTGCTTGCCGATCTCGCGCTGCGGCTGCGGGAAGCGCGGCGTGTCATACTGATGACGCTCGATGTCGGGATTGTTCACCTGAATGTTCGCGATGTAGCGCAGCACGCGCGTCGCGCGGTCGCGGCTCTCGGAGAACTCGAACAGCTCCGGCGTCTCGTCGATGAACTTTGTGTGGCACTTGCCGGCGACAAACGTCGGGTGCGTGAGGATGTTCGTGACGAAGGGGATGTTGGTCTTGACGCCGCGGATGTGCTCCTCGTTGATGGCGCGCATGGCCTTGCGGCACACCGCGGGGAACGTGCAGTCCCAGCTCGTGACCTTGACGAGCAGGGAGTCGTAATACGGGGAAATGGTCGTGCCGGAGTCCACGTTGCCGCCGTCGAGCCGGACGCCGAAGCCGCCGCCGCTGCGATAGCTGGAAATGCGCCCATTGTCCGGCGCGAAGTTGTTGGCCGGGTCCTCGGTCGTCACGCGGCACTGAATGGCGTAGCCGTTCATGCGCAGGTCCTCCTGATTGGCCAGGCCAATCTCCGGATGGCTGACGGGATAGCCCTCGGCAATGAGGATCTGGGCGCGGACCAGGTCGATGTTCGTGAGCATTTCGGTGACGGTGTGCTCGACCTGGATGCGGGGGTTCATCTCGATGAAGTAGTGGTTCCCGTCGCTGTCCACGAGGAACTCCACCGTGCCGGCGTTCACATAGCCGACGGCCTTCGCGATCTTCACCGCGTCCTCGTGCAGCTGCTGCCGCACCTGCTCCGGCACGCTCCACGCCGGGGCGAACTCCACAACCTTCTGGTAGCGGCGCTGCAGCGAGCAGTCGCGCTCGCCCAGGTGGCGGACGTTGCCGTACTGGTCGGCGAGAATCTGCACCTCGATGTGCTTGGGCTGCACGAGATACTTCTCAATGAAGATATCGTCGTTGCCGAAGGCCTTGCGCGCCTCGCTCTGCACGAGCTCAAATGCGGGGATGACCTCCTCCGGCATCTGACACAGGCGCATCCCGCGCCCGCCGCCGCCGGCCGCCGCCTTCAGGATGATGGGAAAGCCGAAGCTGATGGCCTTTTCCAGCGCGTCCTTGCCGTCGCGCAGCGGCTCGGTGCTGCCGGGGATGGTGGGCACGCCGCACTCGATGGCAACCTGCTTGGCCGAGAGCTTGTCGCCCATGATGCCGAGAATGTTCGACGGCGGGCCGATGAAGGTGATGCCGTTTTCCTCGCAGGCGCGGGCAAAGTCCGCGTTTTCGGAGAGGAAGCCGTAGCCGGGGTGGATGGCGTCCACGCCGCGGCGCTTGGCAAGGTCCACGATCTCGCCGATGTCGAGATACGCGCCCAGCGGACTTTTGTTTTCGCCGATGAGATACGCCTCGTCCGCGCGTGTACGGAAGAGACTGAACGTATCCTCCTTGGAATACATCGCGACGGTGTGGATGCCGAGATCATAGCACGCGCGGAAGATGCGCACGGCAATCTCACCGCGGTTTGCGGCCAGAATTTTTTCAAAGTTTTTTTCAGCCAAATGGAAAACTCCTTTCCAGCAGTCCGCCGGGGAAGCCGGGGCGCACGCCCGCCGGACCCAGAATCTGAACGAATTATATCATACATCCCCCACAATATAAATAAAAAAATGCAACTTTTTTCGCTAATTTGAAACTTGTCAATCTCGGGGGATTGTCGGGGCGGCCGACACGCATCGACGGCTCCGGCGCGCGCCTTGCGGCGCGGCGCGCGGTGTGATATACTATGCCATACGAATCTCACAAAGAAGGAATTTTGATGGAGCACATTTGCTATATTGTCGGCGCCGTGCCGCTGGGCGGCGCCGTGCCGCGCCCCCGGCCGGGGGACTATGTCATCGCGGCGGACGGGGGCTACGCGGCGCTTGCGGCGCTCGGCGTCACGCCCGATCTTGTCATGGGCGATTTTGACTCTCTCGGCGCCGCGCCCGATCATCCCAACGTGGAGACGCACTCGCCCGTGAAGGACGACACGGACACGATGCTCGCCGTGCGCTGGGCGCTGGAGCGGGGCTGGCGGCGCTTTCGCATCTACGGCGCGCTGGGCGGGCCGCGGCCGGACCACACGCTTGCGAGCATCCAGACGCTGCGCTATCTCGTTGAGCACGGCGCGAGCGGCTTTCTCGTGGGCGAGGGGTGGACGGTCGCCGTCGTCCGAAACGGCACGCTGCGGTTTCCGGCCGCGGCGCGGGGCTATCTCTCCGTTTTTTGCAGCGGGGACGCGGCGCGCGGCGTGACGCTGCGAGGCCTCAAATATCCGCTGGACGACGCGACGGTCACCTGCGGCGTGCCGATCGGTGTGAGCAATGAATTTCTCGGCGAGGAGGCGCTCGTGCGCGTGCGCGAGGGCTGCCTTGTCGTGCTCTGGCAGGGGGAACTGTTCCCGGAGGTCTGCGATGGCTGACCGGATCGACCTGCATGTGCACACGCTCGCGTCCGACGGGTCGGACAGCCCCGCCGCCGTGGTGGAGCGGGCAAAGGCGCTCGGCCTGCGCGCGCTCGCCATTACGGATCATGACACCTTTGCGGGCATTCCGGAGGCGCTTGAGACCGGAAGCCGGCTGGGCGTCGAGGTCGTGCCGGGGGTGGAGCTCTCCACGATGTACGCCGGGGAGCATGTGCACCTGCTCGGCTATTACATGGACGAGAACGCCCCGGAGCTGCGCGCGCTGATGCGGCGCGCCGGCGACGAGCGGACCCGGCGCAACGAGACCATGGTGCGCCGCCTGCACGACGCGGGCTACCCCATCGACATGGAGTCGCTCCGCGCCGAATACCCCGGCCAGACGATGCTGGGGCGGCCGCACGTCGCGGCGTATCTGATGCGGCGCGGGTATGTGGACAGCGTGCGCGGCGGCGTGGTGGAGCTGATGGGGCGCGGCAAGCCCTTTTATGTGGAGCGCGAGCATATCCCGCTGGAGGACTATATCCGCGCGCTGCGCGCCGCGGGCGGGATGCCGGTCGTGGCGCATCTCTACCAATACCGCTACACGCCGGAGCAGCTGGAGACCATGGTCACCGCGGCGGCCGGGGCCGGCGCCGTCGGGCTGGAGGGGATGTATTCGACCTATACGCCGGAGCAGCAGGCGTCGGTGTTCGCCATGGCGGAGCGATATGGTCTGCTCTGCACCGGCGGCTCCGACTATCACGGCACGCGCAAGCCGCACATCGCGCTCGGCACGGGATTGGGGGAACTGAACGTGCCGTATGCACTGCTCGCCGCGCTGAAGGCGCGCGCGGGACGCACAGAACAGAGAAAGGAAATCTGAACGATGCCGGAACCGATCAGGCCCTACGAGGGACAGCAGCCCTATCTCTTCATCAGCTATGCCCACGCGGACGCGCCCGCCGTGATGGCGGTCGTCCGCGACATGTACGCGCGCGGCTACCGCGTCTGGTACGACGAGGGCATCGAGGCCGGCAGCGAGTGGCCGGAGTATATCGCCTCGCATCTGAACGAGGCGCACCTGGTGCTGGCGTTCATCACGCCCGCATACCTGGCCTCGGACAATTGCCGCAAGGAGATGCACTTCGCCGTCACGAAGCGGAAAAAGATCATCAACATCTTCCTGGAGGAGACGCGGCTCTCCCCCGGCATGGAGATGCAGATCGGCAATCTCTTCGCGCTGATGAAGTACACCTACCCGAGCGAAGCGTATTTCTACGAGAAGCTCTATTCCGCGGAGCTTTTGAACTCCGAGCCGTTTGCCGACCCGAACGCGAAGCGGGCGAAGCGGATCAAGCCGCCGCGGCGGCAGCCGAAGCCGAAGAAGAAAAAATGGAAGCGCTGGCTCGGCTGGCTGGGCGCGCTGCTCGTCGTGGGCGTCATCATCGCGGCGCTCATCGTGGGCCACTTCACGGGACTGACGCAGCGGTTTTTGACCGACACCGTCCCGATCGAGACGCTCGCGGGCGACACGGTGTGCAGCTTTCAGAACGAACTGCTGGAGCGGGCGGCGCGGGAGTACGCCGGCACTGCGTCCGGCGACGTTACGGTGGACGATCTCAAGGGGCTGACGGCGCTCTATCTCTGCGGCGACCGCTATTGGTTTGAGGCGCCGTCAAGCGGCGTGAGCGGCATCCGGACGGGGTCTGACACCGCGTATGTGAACGCCTCAGAGCCGGTCGCGCGCGGCAGCATCCGCGATCTGAGCGACCTGGCATACTTCCCCAGCCTCACGACGGTGTGGGTGCAGTTTCAGGATCTCACGTCGCTCCAGACGCTTCCCGCTTGCGGAATCGAGGTGCTGGATGTCTCGGGCAACCGCATCGCCGCGCTCGCGGGCATTGAGAATTTGCCGAATCTGCAGACGCTGACGGCCGACGGCAACGCCGTCACGGACCTGGCGGGGCTGGAAAAATGCCTCGACCTGCGCGCGGTCAGTCTCAATGGGGCGAACGCCTCCGATCTCTCGGTGTTCCGTCCGCTGCGGCGGCTGCAGTCGTTTGCGATTTCGAACGCCACGCTGGCAGAGCTGAGCATCCCGCTGCATCAGGGCTCCATCACCAGCGTCGCGCTGTATGACTGCGACCTGCGCGGCTCGTTTTTCCACAGCTTTGACCGGGAGCGCGCGATCGTAAGTCTCACATTTGAAGGCTGCCAGCTTGACAGCACCGGCGGGCTGGGGGACTTCACGGGCCTGCGCGCGCTGACCGTGCGCGGCGGCAGCGGCACGGCGCTCGACTGGTCGGCGCTGGGCGAGCTCCCGTCGCTGGAGACGATCACGGCGACGGCCGAGTGGGCGGACGTGATGACCGCCGCCGCGCCGCAGGCGGCCGTGACCGCGGCGGACTGAGCGGAGCTAAAAGTGAAAAGAAGCGTCCCGCCGGAACGGACAAAACCGGTGGGACGCTTCTTTTTGGGAAAAATGGAGTCGGAAACATGAGGGGAGGACTGTTGGGGGCAGATCCTCCTGCAAAAAACATCCTTGCTTTCTGCGTGATCCTATTATATAATGCCCTTATCAATAAGTAAAGCGAATTTTTTTAATACATAAATAAGCATTTCTGATTTGTGGAGGCGATTATGAATCCATACATCGCGTTTCTGCAGGTGCTGGAGCGCAACAGCTTTTCCGAGGCGGCGCGCGCCATGGGGTATACGCAATCCGCCGTCAGCCAGATGATTAAGAGTCTGGAGGAGGAGCTGGGCGTCACGCTGCTGCTGCGCTCGCGCACGGGCGTATCGCTCACGCGCGAGGGGGAGCTGCTGCTGCCGTATATCCGCGACGTGGCGAACGCCCACCATATGCTCACGGAGCAGGCAGCGGGCTTTCACGGGCTGCGCAGCGGCATGGTGCGCATCGGCACGTTCACCAGCGTTTCCAGCAGCCTGCTCCCGCCGGTAATCAAGCGCTTCAAGGAGGCGCACCCCGGCATCCGGTTTGAGCTGCACCAGGGCCTGTATGACGACGTGGAGACGTGGGTCCGCGACGGGGTGGTCGATTTCGGGTTCACCGATCTCTCACGGCCGACGCCGTTTGTGTGCGAGGCGCTGTTTCAGGACACGCTGCTCGCCGTCCTGCCGGAGGGGCACCCGCTGGGGGAGAACATTTACGTCCGCGTGGAGCGGTTGGCGGAGGAGCCGTTCATTCTGCTGGACGAGGGGCGCGGCGGCGCGATTTTGCAGGAGCTGGTCGCGTCGCATCCGGAGCTGAACGTCCAGTACCGCGTGGCGGATGATTACAGCATCCTCAACATGGTGGAAAACCGGCTGGGCGTGGCCGTGCTGCCGGAGATGGTGCTGCGCAACACGAACTGCCGCGTCCTCGCGCGCCAGCTTCAGCCGCCGCTGCGGCGCACGCTCGGCGTCATCTACCGCAAGCGGGCGGGCCTTTCCACCGCGGCGCGCGCGTTTCTGCGCGAGCTGAAGGCGGAGATCAACGCGGCCGATGCGTAGCGCTTCGGCGCATGACCGCTTTACAGTGGCATGAAAATGTGGTAACGTTGGAACACCTTATTTAAAATATACACATTTCGACAGGAGAGGCAGGAAGACGGCAATGAGTATGATGGGCGTTTTGGTAAACACCGTCACGGTCGTGGCGGGCAGCGCGCTGGGCCTGCTGCTGAAAAAAGGGATTCCGGAGCGCGTGACGAGCGCGGTGATGATTGCGCTGGGACTGTGCACGGTGTATATCGGCATCGACGGCGCGCTCAGCGGGGAAAATGTGCTGATTATCATCGCGTCGATGGTGCTCGGCGGCATCGTCGGCACGCTGCTCGACATCGACGGGGCGATCAACCGCCTCGGCAAGTGGGTCGAGCGCCGGTTTCAGCGTGGCGACGGCGGGCAAGTCTCCGTGGCGGAGGGATTCGTCACGGCGAGCGTGCTGTTCTGCATCGGGGCGATGACGATCAACGGCGCCATCGCGTCCGGGATCCAGGGGGACAACAGCATCTATTTCACGAAGGCCACGCTCGATCTTTGCTCCTCCATCATGCTTGCGGCGAGCCTCGGCTTCGGCGTCATGCTGTCGGCGGGGTTTGTGCTGGTGTTTCAGGGGCTGCTGGTGCTGCTGGCCGGGGTGATCGCCCCGGTGCTCACGCCGTCCGCCATTGCGGAGATGACCTGCGCCGGGTCGCTCATCATCATCGCCATCGGCACGAATCTGATGGGGCTGTCCCGGTTCAAGGTCTCGGACTATCTCCCGGCCATCGCCTTCGCGCCGCTCCTCTGCTGGATCGTTTCCCTGTTCTGAAGGACCCAACCGCGCGGCCGCCGGCGCGGAGACGGGATCAATACATCAGCGCGATGGGAATCCATCGCGCTGATGCTGTTATTTTTCCGTTGTAAATGTCAGATTTACGCCGTCTGAGGTGCAGACGATGGTGCCGCTTTCGTCGGTTCGGTAGACGGTCACGCCCGCGTCGCGCAGGCGGCTGAGCGTGTCCTCGTGCGGGTGGCCGTATTCGTTGTTGGCGCCGCAGCTGATAATGCAGTAGGTCGGCTCGGCCTCGTACAGCAGGCGATATCCGGTGGAGGAGTTGCTGCCGTGGTGGCCGGCCTTGAGCACGTCGCACCGCACGTTTGCGCCGGCGTCCAGCAGCAGCGTCTCCTCCTCGTATTCCGCGTCGCCCGGAAAGAGGAAGGATGTCTCGCCATAGTCGATGCGCAGGACGATGCTCTGGTTATTCACGTTGTCGAAGCGCTCGTAGTCGCCCAGGGGACCGAGCACGGTCACCGTCGCGCCGCCGAGCGGGAAGGTGCTGTTCGCCTCCGGGACGGTGATGGTCGCGCCGGCGGTGACGACCGCGTCGGCAAACTCCGTGAAGGCGGCGTTGTCGCTCTCGGTCACGGGGCTGTAGATCGTTTTGACCGGGACGTTTACAACGACCGTGTCCAGCCCGCCGCAGTGGTCCAGGTGCGGGTGTGTGGCGACGAGCACGTCCAGCGACTGCACGCCCTGCGCCTGGAGATACTCCGTCACGGTCCCGCCCGCGCCCTTGCCGCCGCCGTCGATGAGCATCGTTTCACCGTCGCAGGTGACAAGCGCGCTGTCGCCCTGCCCGACGTCGATATAGTGAACGGTCAGCCCGTCGCCGGAGATGGGCGCGGGCCGCGGATGGTTCAGCCCGTACAGCGTGCCGATCACGCCGATGATGAGCGCCATGACGATGGCGATCAGGTGTCCTCTGGTGTTGCTGCCTTGATTGCGATTGTCCATACATGCTCCTTGCTTCCACTCCAAATTCTGCCGTCATTGTCGCACACTTCAGGGCAAAAAGCAAGGGGAGAAGTGTCAAAAACGACAACGAACCGCCGGCAACTGTTGGCTGCCGGCGGTTTTTTGATTGGGTTGCGGGTCAGTCTGTGGGCTTCATTGCGCGGTCGAAGAGATCGAGCACCTCCTGGGAGGGCTCCTTGCTCAGCTTCGAGACGATCACTGCCGCGAGCAGCCCGCAGAGGAAGCCGGGAAGAATCTCATACAGCCCGGTGGACGAGGACAGGAACACGTACCACAGCACATCGACCGCGAAGCCGACCGTCACGCCCGCGACCGCGCCGGAGTAGGTCAGACGCCGCCAGTGCAGCGCGAGCAGGATGACGGGGCCGAAGGCGGAGCCGAAGCCGCCCCAGGCGTTGGAGACCAGAGCCATGATGCCGCCGCTGTTGGGGTTCACGGCGATGAGATAGGCGACGACCGAGATCACGATGACCACGATGCGGCCCGCCCAGAGCATCTCCCGGTCGGAGGCGTCCTTGCGGAAGGTCGTCTTGTAGATATCGCTCGCGAAGGCGGACGACGAGGCGAGCAGCTGGCTGTCCGCCGTGCTCATGGCCGCGGCGAGAATCGCGGAGAGGAGGATGCCCGCGAGGAACGCGGGGAACACCTTGCGCACCATCGTGACGAACACGAGGCTCTCGTCGCCCAGTCCGTCGCCGATGAACGAGCGGCCCACGAGACCGACGACGCAGGACATGATGAGGATCAGCGTCGTCCAGGAGCTGCCGATGATCTGGCTCTTACGCATCTCGTGCTCTGACTTGATGGAAATATAGCGCACGAGGATATGGGGCATGCCGAAGTAGCCAAGCCCCCAGCCGAGGCCGGAGAGGATATCCGTCACGCTGGAAAACACCGTGTAATAGTTCCCGGGCAGGTTCGCCGCCGGGGCGACAAAGTCCGCCGCGTGCATCGCGAACACGGCGATGATCGGCGCGAGCATCAGCGCCGCGAGCATCAGAAGGCCCTGGAAAAAGTCCGTCCAGCAGACGGCGTTGAAACCGCCGAGAAACACGTAGATCAAGATGATCGCCGTGGCGATAATCATGGCGGTGTTCCGGCTCATGCCGAGCACGGTGTTGAAAAGCGTGCCGCACGCGGAGATGCTCGACGCGGAATAGATGCAGTAGACGATCACGAACACAAGCGCCGAGATGATCTGCAGCCCCTTGTTCTTCGACAGGAACCGATTGGTGAGAAACTGCGGAATGGTGATCGAGTCGTTGGCGCGGATGGAGTAGCGGCGCAGACGCGGCGCGACGAAGATCCACGCGCAGACTGTGCCGATGAGCAGACCCACGCCGATCCACACCTTGCCGACGCCGTAGAGGTAGATCGAGCCGGGCAGGCCCATCAGCACCCAGGCGCTCATGTCGGACGCGCCGGCGGACAACGCCGCGACCCAGCCGCCCATCTTGCGCCCGCCGAGGAAGTATTCCTTCTCGCCCTCCCGCCGGCGGTCCCTGAAGAAGAAGTAGACGCCGATGGCGATGACCAGCGCGAAGTACAGCAGCATTGCCACCAATTCAGCAGTGTTCATGACATTCCCTCCGTTGCATAAGAAAAACTTATATTAAGGTTTTTCTTAAAAAAGTATGTGTAGTTTACGAGAAAACGGCGATTTTGTCAACCCCTTGTTGCGTATTTTTTCGTTTTTTACAAAAAAATGTGGTTGACAGGGTCATTTTCTTGCACTATAATCACATTATAATATTAGCAAATACTTATTCAAACGGAGGAGCAGCATGAGTCTCAAGCAATATCAGGCATTTTTGCAGACGGTGGAGCACCGGTCGGTCAGCGCGGCGGCGGCCGCGATGGGCGTGTCGCAGTCGGCGCTGACACAGGCGCTTGGCGCGCTGGAAAAGCAGTTTGGCTTCCGGCTGCTCGTGCGCAACAGGGGCGGCGTGCGGCTCACGCAGGAGGGCCGGCGCGTGTATGCCGCCGTGCAGCAGGTCGTCGCGGCGGACGCGGCGCTGCAGAGCACGATCCGCGAGGTGCGCGAGAGCGGCAGCAGCACCATCCGCATCGCCACGTTCAAGAGCGTCGCGGTCAGCTGGCTGCCGGCCATGATGAAGGCGTTTCAGGCCGCGCATCCGGAGGCGCAGTTCCGGCTGTTCGACGGGGCGTATGCCGAGGTGGACGAATATGTCCGCTCCGGCACGGTGGACTTCGGCTTCGTCTCGCTGCCGGACGCGCTCGCGTGCGAGATGTTCCCGGTCAAGGAGGACCGGCTGCTGGCCGTGCTGCCGCAGGGGCATCCGCTGGCCTCGGCGCCGGCGGTGCCCGTGGCGCAGTTTGGACGCGAGCCGGTGGTGAGCCTGGTGGACAGCACGAACCGGGACGCGCTGCGCGTGCTGGACGCTGCGGGCGTCACGCCGGACATTCGCTTCAAAACGGCGGACGACTACGCGCTCATCTCCATGGTGGAGAGCGGGCTCGGAATCTGCATTACGCACGAGTTGGTGCTGCAGAGCGACCACCACAACGTCGTCGTGCGCGAGCTGGACCCGCCCGCGCGGCGCACAATCGCCATCGCCATCCCAGATCTCAAGGCGGCAAAGCCCCTGGTGCAGACGTTCATCCGCTTTGTGCAGACATGGACGCGGGAGAGCGACGTGCGCCTGCCCGATGCGTGATTTTCACGTTGGAAATGAACAAAAAATCCCGTTTTTGTGCAATTTGGGCTTGCGCAGAGCGGGAATTTTTGTTATACTTTTACATGAAAAGCAAAACCGCGGTGATACGGACAGCGGCGGAACCGGCATGACATGGCGTGTGGGCAGCGCGGCGCAGGTGCGCCCGGACCCGCGCGCCGTGCGGGAGGAGCGCTGCGCGGCGTTTTTGTTTCTGCGCGGCCCGCGGGCGGGTCCTCCGCGATGCGGCGCGGCGACGAAACCATCATGGAAAGGTTGAGAGAGACGTGAAGAAACGGATACTGAGCTGGGCGCTGGCCCTGTGTATGGTGCTGGCGCTGCTGCCGGCCTCCGCCCTGGCGGCGGACACCATGGCGGTGCGGTGGACATCGAGGTGACGTACGAGCAGCAGAGCGCGAGGGAGATGCTGGCGTACATCAACGAGTTCCGCACCGGCAGCGACGCATGGGTGTGGAATAAGTACGGCGCGAAAGTCGATATAAACAACCTCAGCGCGCTGACCTATGATTACACGCTGGAGCAGGTCGCCATGCAGCGCGCGGCGGAAATCGCGATGCACTTTGACCACACGAGACCGAATGGGAACAGCTGTTTCACCGCGTTCCCGGCGAGCGGCTACACCACCATAGGGGAAAACATCGCGGCCGGGCAGAACACGGCGTGGGAAGCGTTTACCTCCTGGCAGGAAACCAACGAAGACTATTCCGGCCAGGGACACCGGCGCAACATGCTCAACGAGAACTTTAACGTGATCGGCATCGGCCACGTGGTGTATAACGGCGTGCACTACTGGACGCATGCGCTGGGGTATACCGCCAACCCCAATACAACGCAGACGGCCGCCGCCAGCGGCGCGCAGACGGTCACCGTTGTTGTGGACAGCAGCCAGATCGTCGGGACAACCCTGCAGCATACCGCGAGCCCCGCGAGCGTCACGCTCAGACCGGGCGAGACCGCGGCGGTCCCCACCGTGACCACCACGTTCCGGATGGCGGAGACGTGGCCCAGCAGCGCCAAAGTGACGACGACGAGCACGCCCGCCTGGACGGTGGGCAACACCGGCGTCGCCGCTATTGCGGGCGGCCAGCTCAAGGGCGTCGCGCTTGGCTCCACAACGCTTCAATCCACCGTGAACGGCACCACGGTTTCCGTGCCTGTGACGGTTGTGCCGTTTTCGCTTCAGGACGCGCAGGTTTCCCTGAGCCCGACGAGCGTGGCGTACAACGGCAAGGCGCAGACGCCGGCCGTGACCGTGATATATAATGGAAAGACGCTGACGAAAAATACGGATTATACCGTTTCCTATCAACAGAACACCGCCGTCGGAACGGCGAAGGCCATCGTTACGGGCCAGGGAAATTATAACGGCGTGGTCGAGCGGACGTTTACCATCACCGCGTGCAGCCATTCCTGGAACGGTGGGACGGTCACGACCCCCGCGACCTGTACGACCGCCGGCGTGCGGACCTATACCTGCACGAAGTGCGGAGATCAGAAGACGGAGACCATCGCCACCACGGGCCACAGCTGGGACAGCGGCAAGGTGACAACGGCGGCAACGTGCACGGCGGCGGGCGTGAAGACGTACACCTGCACGACATGCGGCGCGACGAAGACGGAGACCATCGCGGCCACGGGCCACAAGATCGCGACCCAGAACGCCAAGGCGGCGACGTGCGCGGCGGCGGGCTATACCGGCGACCAGGTGTGCACGGTCTGCGGCGTGACGGTGACGAAGGGCACGACCATCGCGGCCACGGGCCACAGCTGGGACAGCGGCAAGGTGACAACGGCGGCGACGTGCACGGCGGCGGGTGTGAAGACGTACACCTGCACGGCGTGCGGCGCGACGAAGACGGAGGCCATCGCCGCCACGGGGCACAAGCCCACGACCCAGAACGCCAAGGCGGCGACGTGCGCGGCGGAGGGCTATACCGGCGACCAGGTGTGCACGATCTGCGGCGTGACGGTGACGAAGGGCACGACCATCGCGGCCAAAGATCACAGCTGGGACAGCGGCAAGGTGACGACGGCGGCAACGTGCACGGCGGCGGGTGTGAAGACGTACACCTGCACGACATGCGGCGCGACGAAGACGGAGACCATCGCGGCCACGGGGCACAAGATCGCGACCCAGAACGCCAAGGCGGCGACCTGCACGGCGGCGGGCTATACCGGCGACCAGGTGTGCACGGTCTGCGGTGTGACGGTGACGAAGGGCACGACCATCGCGGCCAAGGGCCACAGTTGGGACAGCGGCAAGGTGACGACGGCGGCGACCGCGACAACGGACGGCGTGAAAACCTATACCTGCACGGCCTGCAGCGCGACCAGAACCGAAAAGATCCCTGCCACGGGTGCAGTGACACCGACGCCTACGCCGGTGCACAACTGCCCGTCCGCGGTCTTTACGGATGTGGATATCAGCCAGTACTACCACGCGGGCGTTGACTGGGCCGTGCTCAACGGCGTGACGAACGGCACCTCCGCGACGACCTTCTCGCCCGGCGCCACGTGCACCCGCGCGCAGGTCGTGACCTTCCTGTGGCGTGCCAAGGGAAGCCCGGAGCCGCAGAGCACGGTCAATCCGTTCACGGACGTGAAGAGCAGCGACTATTACTACAAGGCCGTCCTGTGGGCCGTGGAGAAGGGCATCACAAACGGCACCTCCGCGACGGCGTTCAGCCCTGCGGACCAGTGCACGCGCGCCCATGTGGTCACGTTCCTCTGGCGCACGGAGGGGAAACCCGCCGGCGGCAGCGGCAATCCGTTCGGCGACGTGCCGGCCGGCGCGTATTACACCGACGCGGTGCTCTGGGCAGTGGCGCGGGGGATCACGAATGGGACGAGCGCCACGACGTTCAGCCCGGGCAGCGGCTGCACAAGAGCGCAGGTTGTGACGTTCCTGTATCGCGACCTCGCGTAAGATCGTTCATTTCAGAAAGCAAAGAGCCGTCCTCAGGGCACACTCCGTAAGGAAGTTGCTTTGAGCCGGACAATCCCGACTTAAAAGGATATAAAGCAGGCGTGGCCGTATCACCACGCCTGCTTTTTCACGCTGCATCGGATTTTGGGGGCAAAATCCGATGCTTGCTATAACGATCGACGGATCAGCCTGTCCTGTTCCGCTCTTGCGGAGTGATTTTTGCATCTCACCTGCAATCATTAGCCGCTTAGCGCAAAACGGATGACAAAAAAACTTTCCCCGTTTATACTGTTCTTAGTTTCGTTGATGTGCACGCAACAAGAAGGGAGATCTCTTATGCAGGTCAAGATTGAAGTCTCGCCGGAGTACACGCCTCCGAGGGCGGTCATTTATACGGATCGGCTGACACCAGAGATCCAACGGGCGCTGGAAATACTGCAGGCAAAAAGCACACCGGTTCTGGCAGAACGCAACGGTCGCACGTTCCTGTTCGCCGCGCAGGAGGTCTATATGGTTCGGGTAGAGAACGGCGAAACAAAGCTCTATACAAAGCAGGAAGAATTCAGCACCCGAAAAAGATTGTATGAATTACTGAATCAGTTAGGCGACGGCTTTATGCAGATATCCAAGTCCTGCGCCATCAACCTTTCCGATATCCAGAGCGTGGAAGCCAGTTTTGGGGGCAGTCTGCTCCTTAAGATGAAAAATGGGCTTTCTGATTACGTTTCCCGAAAGTACTTGCCCGACCTCAAAAAATATTTGGGATTATAGGAGAAAAACAATGAAGAAAATGAAATACAGCATGGCGTTTATGATCCAACGCACCAAAACTACAGTGGCGATTTCCTCTTTTCTGTTTCTGCTCAGCTCCTTGATTGCTGATCTGAACATGGAGGGCATCTATTCCGTTTCCGATTATACAGTCACAAAAATGGCTCTCGGCAGCTTGGGGGTCGGTCTCGGGTTTGGCCTGCCCAGCGTAATTTACGCTAACGAAAAGCTGAGCCGTCCGGTGCAAATTGCGATCCACATGGTGATCGGCTGTGCCGTGATGCTGGCGATCGCTTTTCTTGTCGGCTGGATTCCGACAGATAAAGGCCTGCTCCCTGCGCTTCTGGTGATTTTCTCCATGCTTTTAACAGCGTTTATCATTTCAGTTTTTTCCTACCGTCGGCAAAAGAAGCTGGCGGCGAGAATAAACCGGGAACTGGAACAGAGACGGCAATAGCAGAAGGCCGCTGTCCAGAGCCCGGTAGATGGTAGAGGTTCCGACGGTGGCGGCGCCCTCCGCTTTCAGGCGCTGTGAGATCTGCTCCGGAGACCAGA
>CACWHX010000035.1 GCA_902760845.1 Oscillospiraceae bacterium | reverse complement strand
TTATATGCACCTGTATACTGTGCGGCATCTTTAATTATTTTTGCTTTTGCTGACTTGAGTTGCTCAAAAGATTCTTTTTGCCCAGCTAATTCTCTCTTTAATAATTCAAGTGTTACCTTTTGCTGTTTTAAGTCGTCCTTAAGCCGTTTAACTTCATCTATCATTTCCTTCTGACCCTTGCCAACAGCAAAAATGTGTTTCACAGGATCAGCCGTTGTAATATTTTCTTGAATATAGTTCTGGTGAAAAACTTTGAAAAAATATGGGATTGTTCCTAACTTGCTTTGTGTTATTGTTGTGTTATTACCGTTGTCTGTATCTTCAAAGAGAAGTGAAAAACTTATTTCTTCGTCAGATAACTGTCCGATTTCTAGTTCTCTAAATAAATCGCACAAAGTGGTTTTTCCGCTGCCATTCCAGCCATAAATAATATTGTATTTGTCAAATAGGTTGCAGCCGTTTTCGTCCCATTTAAAATCCTGAAAAAATCTGTATTTTTTCAGTTCTTTGATCTTACGTAGACGGTACACTCTTCTTCTCCTCCTAGAAGCGAAAAAATAGTATTTTTCTTTCAAAAGCATGAGTATTTCCTATAATGGACTGGACCTATAAACTGAGTTTATTAGTCAAACAGTAAGAGTCCGATCCCGGAGTTGCTTGTTTGGATGCGTAGTTTTTCCGGTTTATAGCCAAGCTCCCTGCATACTCCTTCATATAACAAACAACAGATGGAATCGTAATACAGAGTTTTTCCGGCAAGAAAATCATCAAATAACCGGCCGACGCTTGTCCTCTCAATTCCTAGACTCCTCATAGTGTCGCTGAAGATCATTTCTATACCGTCATCGCGGAGTATCTGGAACGAAGAATCAGAATACACGTGAAGAACACTAGAAACTGACGCGAGCGCTCCGTAATCGTGTGATTGTCCATTGCACCGATATATGTATTTTCCTAAAAACCGATATTTGTCTGTGTCAAACAGTTTTGTATATGTATATTCATACAGCTCCGGTAGCTTCTCAAACCATTGGTCAATTATTTTGTTGGCTTCCTCATCAAATTCATCAATGGGAAGCATACGCAACGGAATGTCTGAGTAATTCCAGACAGGAGCAAATTCCGTAATGGAACGCGCCCTTAGTTCACGAAACGCACAGTAAACCTGGATATAATTAAGATCCATGCTCACAAATAAGTTTGGGTTAAAAACGGACGGCGAGTCTGGATTTTCAGCACAGAACTTCTGGAAAGATTGTGTTCCTCCCGAAACAGAAACAAGGGGTGCAAAACGGCAATTATTTCTTTCTCCGCTCAGTAATTTCCGGATGATGATTTCTTTTATTTGCTTTTCACTATCTGACAGAATAGCATTGCTTGAAAGGATATGGCTAATGTAATTAGCAAGATAGCAGAAGCGACGTTCTGCATCGTCTACTCGAATCAAAGAATTTGGGCGTTCTACACCAAAGAGACGGTCACTCTCTTCAACGAATCCCCCAACAAGTTCCTCTAAAGCGATGTCAGGGAGGCACTCCAAGGGTACACGTCCTTCAAAGAAGTACTTGATTATCTTGTGAAGAGTGTCTTTACTGTACTTGATTGGTTTGCTCTTCCCACCTAGAACTATATTTTTCAATAAATCTGTGGCTTCAGGATAGTATTCGCGAATCCCCGTGTCCGGGACACCTTTTACTTGAGGATACAGGGCGATGATAGACGAAACCGCAGGTGTGATTTTGTTGCCATTCACTTCAATTGACAATTCAGATGTGTTTGAAGATTTAATGCCGAATCGCCATAGATTGGGGAACAATGTTTTTTTAACAAAAGAAAGATCGTGTTCGAGCAGACCATTAATATACTCTACAGCTTCTTGCATTTCTCCTATTTCTTCGGGGGTCTTTCTTAAAAAAAGGCGGTTTCTTTCAATTGCAATATCGTTTAATACTGCTGTGAAAGCGTCTATATCAGATAAGATATTTTCCTCTCCAAAAGCGTAGGATACTTTTTCATGTCCTTCGAAGTTCAGATCCATCAGCACTGCATCTGAAAGATAGAGCCAGAAAATACGTTTTGTAGCAATATCTACAACAAAATAGATAGCAGGGCTTTCTGTGACCTTTTCTTTCACATAATAGAGGAAATTTGTTTCAAGCGGATAAACATACCTGCCCTTGTTGGGCCCAATAATGTTTGGTTTGAGATCTTCAACTTTTTTGATTTGAACAATGAATTGCTTCTTGGGGGACAAATCACCTGAAACCAATTCAAAAAAACCATCATGATTTGGTGTCCGATCAATTTCTTTGAAAAACGTTTTTATTGTATGGTGTGATTCAAGTACAGATGATAAGATTCTTATTTCCTCAGACTCGTTAAATGACTCGATAGAGTGAATTGACATCCCTGGTTTTCTCATGTCGCATCTCCTCTTTTCTCGGTGCCCTCTTTTTCCGCATCCAAGAAGGAACGCAGGATTCGCTCCATAGCCATTGTTACAGTCTGGCCTTTCTCCTCCGCATAGGCACGCAAGTCTTCCATGACCTGTCTGTCAAGGTAAAGGCTGATCTTCTCGCCGTCTTTTTTTGCTCTGGCCATTTTACTTGCCCTCCTTTGCGGTGAGTTCCTGATACATCTTCATCAGGGCTGCGACACAATCGCTCTCGGTGAAATCCTTGACCGGGAATCCATAGGCAGCCATGACCGCGCGGTCGTTCTGCTGATGCGCCTTGCGCAACTCCGGCGGCATCGTCAGCTCATCGTAGAGATCGGCAAGGGATGCGTCCGGATAGAGTGCGCGTGCGTCAAGGATGGCCTGCGCCGTCTGTTCAATCTTCGCCTTCTGCGCGTCAGTGGGAACCGGCCAAGGAAAGTTGTTGTAGACGGCTGGGGAGTAGCTGTATCGCATCTCAAGTCTCCCTGCCACAACTCTCATCCACGCCATGTGAACATTTGATATCATTACCCCAAACATAAATAAAGTTGCCTCTGGAACAAGAAAAAGCTTGTTACTTGCAATAATATCCGGAGTCAAGAAACTAATGGGTATATATCTTCTCTTCTCTGATGAGACTTCTGGTACAGCAAGATATTTTGTATTAGGCTGACGTATTTGCGAAAATAACATTGGTGTTTCTGCCTGTGCACGAACAGCTTCAGTCTTAGTTGATCTCCTTGCTTCAGCGACACCTGCAAGCCTTGCGCTTATTTCAGGGATATTTCGATATAAAGAGGGAGAAACCCCTTTCAGCCATAAACAATAGCGTTTCTTGTTGTTTATCAGCTCATTGGAACCGACAAAAAACCTAATTGCCTTTGACAACTGCGGATATTTCAAAAGGAGAACGTCAGCTTCCTCTTTATCCAATATCAAATTCCCACCGTCCCATGGTTTATTGCCTTGAATCATTTTAGGCATTCCAGAAGGACAAGCCCCTCTGGAATGAATATAAATATCCGGGGCATCTAATAGATAACCATTGATATGAGAAGCGCTTTTTTGCCATCCTGCTTCCATAATAGTCTTGTCATTCAACAAATGCATACAACAGAATCCTATTATTACGCAATGAACTGTAGCTGCATTGGAAGATTCACTTTCCCATTGAAATGAACGATACGCAAATTGAATCTCTACACGCTTGGTTTCAAATAGAAAACTCCATAAAATTCCCACTGCTTCTCCTTGCGTGATGGAATTAGTTGAAACAAAAGCCGCTAATATGGGGGTTCCTTGCATATAATCAGCAGCTTTTTTATACCATGCTGCCACATAGTCCAGCTTTCCATGCTTCTTTAGGTCATAGAAAGCAATCTCCATATCAAATGCCTGCTCTTTACTCCTCCACTGATGTCCCACAAACGGCGGGTTGCCCATGATGTAATTCAGCTTCGTCTTGTCGACAACGCTTTCCCAATCGAGTCGCAGGGCGTTGCCCTCGACGATGTTGGCGTTGGTTTTCAGCGGCAGGAAGTCCAGATCCATGAAGAGAATCTTTTCCGTCTCCGTCATCATCTGGCTCTCCGCGATCCAAAGCGCGGTCTTGGCGACCGTGACGGCAAAGTCGTTGATCTCAATGCCGTGGAACTGCGCAATGCTGACCTGAATTGGATCGGTGACGGCGTCCATGCTGATCTGGCCGCGATGCAGCTCGGAGATCACTTCGTTTTCCAGTCGGCGCAGGCTCAGATAGCTCTCCGTGAGGAAGTTGCCGCTGCCTGCAGCAGGGTCCAGGAACTCCAGCGAGGCCAGCTTGCTCTGAAACGCCAGCAGCTTCTTCTCTTTGGTTTTCCAGACCTTGGTCTCCTTGATTTCTTCCAGCTCGGCCTTCAAATCATTCAGAAACAGCGGGTCAATGACCTTGTGGATGTTCTCGATACTGGTATAGTGCATGCCGCCGCTGCGTCGTGTCTCGGGGTTCAAAGTGCTCTCGAAAACAGCGCCGAAGATGGTGGGGCTGATCTCCGACCAGTCGAAATCCGCCGAAGCGCGGCGAAGGAGCAGATCGCGCAGCTCATCCGTAAAGGGCGGGATGATGACCGTCTCGTCCGCGAACAGGCCGCCGTTGACATACGGGAACGCGGCAAGCAGCGGATCGTCATCCGCCAGATAGGGGTCGCGGTCCTCGTCCTTTTGATTGAGGACTTTGAAAAGCTGTGTCAGGCCCTTGCGCATGTCCTTTGTTGCGAACTGTGCCAAATAGTCATGGAACATCATGTGCTTGCCAAAGATGCCGGCGTCCTCCGCATACAGGCAGAACACCAGGCGCACGCAGAGCTTGTTCAGATGCTTGAGCGTTTCCGGGTCTTCGGGGTCTTTATACTGCTTCAGAAGCCCGTCATACAGGATGCCCACAACCTCGCCCGCTTTGATGGAGATCTCCATTTCGCGCTGGAGGTGGACGCTGCCTTGATCCACAAGGAAGGAAAGACGATAGTACTCCTTTTCCAAATCGGCCAGTTTGATCTTCTCCGGCTCACCGCGCGGGTTCTCCATGTCATAGACATAGAACTCCTGAAAATTGCAGGTGACGATCCAGCGCGGGCGCTCGGAATAGGGCAGCTCCGCAGAATAACGCTTGGCCTGCTGGAACGGATTCAGCAGCGAGCCGTCGGACTGCTTGATCGGCTTGTTCAGATCCTTGCCCGCGCCCTTTTGCTCGATCATGACGTGGGTATCGTGAATGAATCCGTCAATGAAACCGGTTGAAGTATCCAGCTTCACCTGATCCTCGAATTTGATATACTTCTCCGGCTCTGACACGCCGAAGACATCACGAAGCAGAGAGAGCCAGAACGGTTGGCTTTCTCCCTTTTCATATCCTTTTCCATCCCAGTACTGCGCAAAGTTTTTTGCTGCAATTTTCTGCTGGGTTTCGGTGATAGCCATTGAAATCACTCCAAATTAGAATCTGCTGTTATTATACTTCAATTATATAGATAAATCAATCAGTTTCTTGATTAAGCGCTGCGATATCTACCCACGCTTCGTTTGAACGACAAGAATACTTTCGGAAGCCCCTCTGCGGGTAGTCTTTAAGGAAGGCAGATCCGACCAGTGGGGTCAAATATCAAAATCCCAATTCCAACCTAAAGCTTAAAGCACCGTTTATGATGCGAAAAAGGAGAACCCTCTTTTTCAGAGGATTCTCCGCATGTTATATCTATGAAATTCTTGAGGAAGGAGAACGATCGCTCGATATGAAAAACAGAGATGTCATTTAATCAGCGACTGACATTCAGTTCGACATACGACAATATAATAAAGAATTTCAAAACGGTTGCTAGTGGCGCGCGAAGATTGTCTCCATCAAAGTCTCGCATGGAACTTTTCCATTTATGGTACCAGTGAACTTTTTTACGGATAGAAGCCATCAGCTTTAAAACTGATAAATGTCTGTCAGTAACCTTGCATACAGCTTTTCTCTACGTGCTTCCGGGATGGAAAGCATCGCGGAAACGACCGTTCTGGCCTCCTTGGTTTCGATCAGCGTTCCATCGGCGAGCGCGAGCGGAGCCTGTGCAGCATAATCCAAGCTGCACATGTAATCGAGGCTGTTACCGGACAGCATGGTATAGCACATCAGCATATCCGTTGTAAGATTTCTTTCGTGATCCGACTCTGCCCGGCCAAGCGTAATGCGAATCTTTGCAAACTTCACGAGCGCATCCCGGTCCAACGGAGAGAATGGCGTGATATAAGAATCCACAAAAAGGACCATATTGGATTGCGCCTGCTCTTCTGCGCGAATATAAGAAAGCGTCTTAAGCTGTTCTGCTACCCATTCATCGCGCTTCGAGGAAGCTGCAAACCTTGCCTTTTCATTGACAGCCATGTTCATTGCTGAAATGCGCTTTATATCTGAAGCGTTTTCCACGGCCTGTGCAATGAACGCCAGCTCTGTAGGAAGAAACAATGTGTGCTCCGCGCCAAAGAAGAATTGATGTACGGAGATGTGCAGGATTTCGTAGCAGAACTTTTCCAGAGAACCAACCGGAAGTGTAACCGGTACGTTCCTCTGGGAAAATCTGCTCTTGTCGAGATTAAGTTTCATGCCGAGATCGGCTTTGCTGACCCCAAGAGCAGAGAACGCTTCCTGCATCATGTCATACATAGCAAATCTGCGAGTCTTGCATGCTTCCATCATTGCAGTAAAGCACTTTGTAGGGTCCTGAATTGAAAGAAGATCTTCTACAATGATCGGACTTTGAGAGAAGATCTCTACCATCGTCGGACTATTAAAAACCATACTCTTCTTCCCCCTTTTTCACTTCTTGGATAAGCGAACTGAAGTAACCTCTTGCCGTTTGTCCCATCATCCCGTAAGCATCGATGATGGAATCCACCTCCGGCACGATAGAATAGCATGGCGCATCATCGTCCATTTGCATCAGCCAGTGGAGCGAGATCCCCAACAATCGCGCGACCTCAGGCAACTCATTCGTTTCAAGAGTTGTCGTCATTCCCGCTGTCGTCCACGCCTTTTGAAGAGACGGAACCGAAAGCGTTCTTCTCTCCCCCGTCGGAACGCGGCGACGAATGATCTCCCGTGCTCTTTCGGACGGAGGAAGGAGCTCTGCTTGATGCGTTCTCCACCAAGCTGGCGACATACCAACAGCAATCTCTTTCAGCTTCTCACGCGTAGAAGGCGAAAAGGATTCCAAAACTTCCACCATATTCTTGTTTTCCTCATCCGGCAGAAACACGGGGATGTCCATTTCGCGGAAGATTTCTGCCGCTGGGAAGCCGCAAGTGCTCAAGAGAGAGCTTAGGCGGGCGTAGTTAAGGCTCTTTCTGGTACCGCTCGGCGTAAACTCCGTTTCGAGCAGCGAACGCTTGACTGCTTCTTTGAACTTGGCGTTAAGCGCTTCGTCTCTGGTTTCTTCAATATACTTTTTATGTTTGTCGATGAGCGTGTCGGTAAACGCCCTGTCTACCCGTTCCGCTCTTCGTTCAGCTTGCTCGTGAATCATTCCGAGTAACCTCCTAGAAAATTAATAGCAATCAATCCTGCGCGATTTACAAAGCATTATACGCACACATAAGCTGGCTCCCGATTTTTTGCTTTTCCTCGATGGAAATAGGGGCAGTGAAGTGGATAAAGAGCAAATCCACTCCACTCGCATCCGAAGTCTGATTGTGGGATGGCAGGCAGACCACTTGGAACGATCGATCCATCTCCGGATTGTGAGAAGCAGTACAGATAATAGGGCTCTGAAATACACCCATCAGCCGCTGCAAGTCTTCCAGAACCGGCACAGCCTCAGCGTTGTCGGCGCAGTAAGAGTATACAGCGAGGTCACGGGGAGCCACATAATCTGGATGAAATTGCGTTGGAGTCGGGTTTAAAACGGCAAGTTCTTGGTGGAAAAACTCATTTGATGCCAAGAGCGCGTATACCATTTTCACGCGATTCTCCTCGGATCGAAAATCAGGACTCGTGAATCCTGCCATATCATAATTCATATTCTCCATTTTTGACCCTCCTTGATTGATCTTATTGTGATTATACACTTGTTTTAGGTGTATGTCAACATCGTAATCAGCGTTTTTTAGGAAGTCCTTTAAAAAAATCTTGAACAGCTATGTCGCAATAGGATATACTGATTATTGTGTAAGAGGTGATTATCCCATGCCTATTAAATACAAAATTGATATTCTGGGCGCATTAAAGGCTGCAGGCTATACGACCTATCGCATCAGGCAGGAACATATTTTTTCTGAGGCAACGCTTCAACAGTTCCGTGAGGGCAAACTTGCATCAAAGTCTGCACTGGAAAAACTATGTGAGCTTTTGGACTGCCAACCTGGAGATATCCTTCTGTTTGAAAAGTCAGAAGTAGAATAATAGCAAAATGTGTAGTTCCAGCAAAACAAGGATCGCTCCAGTGCCGGTTAGAAAGACAGCACTAGAGCGATCCTTAAAAATGCATAATTATTCAGCTCCCCAAATAATGGGGAGCTGAAATCTTTTAAAAGCTTTTATTTGTTCCCAGTATTTCCCTTCAAATCAAGAAAACCTCGAGAAAAAATTTTTTAGAAAATGTCCTCTTTTTTTAATTCAGAAAATCTCTCAGCTTTTTGCTGCGACTGGGGTGGCGCAGCTTGCGCAGCGCTTTTGCCTCGATCTGGCGGATGCGCTCGCGCGTGACGTTGAACTCCTTGCCGACCTCCTCCAGCGTGCGGGTGCGGCCGTCCACAATGCCGAAGCGCAGCTCCAGCACTTTCTTTTCGCGCGGCGTGAGCGTGTCGAGCACCTCCATGAGCTGTTCCTTCAGCAGCGAGAGGCTCGCCGCCTCGCTCGGCTCCGAGGCGTCCTCGTCCGGGATGAAGTCCCCGAGGTGGGAGTCCTCCTCCTCGCCGATCGGCGTTTCGAGCGACACCGGCTCCTGCGCGATCTTCAGAATGTCGCGCACCTTTTCCACCGGCATGTCCATCTCCCTGGCGATTTCCTCGGCGGTGGGGTCGTGCCCCAGCTCCTGCAGCAGCTGGCGCGAGACGCGGATGACCTTGTTGATCGTCTCGACCATGTGCACCGGGATGCGGATCGTGCGCGCCTGGTCGGCAATGGCGCGGGTGATGGCCTGACGGATCCACCACGTCGCATAGGTGGAAAATTTATAGCCCTTTGTATAGTCGAACTTCTCCACGGCCTTGATGAGGCCGAGATTGCCCTCCTGAATCAAATCGAGAAACAGCATGCCGCGCCCGACGTAACGCTTGGCGATGCTCACGACAAGCCGGAGATTCGCCTCCGCCATGCGGCGCTTGGCCTCCTCGTCGCCGTCGGCCATGCGTTTGGCAAGCTCCTGCTCCTCCTCCGGCGTGAGCAGCGGCACCTTGCCGATCTCCTTGAGATACATGCGAACGGGATCGTCCGTGGAGAAGGTGTCCGCCATCGCGTCCGTGTCGGCAATCTCCTCCTCGGCGGCCTCCTCGATCTCCTCCAGCTCTTCCAGCTCCGGGATCACATCGTCCAGCGGGGGCAGCACGTCGTCGCTCAGGATATCCACGTTCAGCGTTTCCAGCTGACCGTAGAACTTCTCCATCTCCTCGGCGGAGAGATTCAGCTCCTCCAGCGAAAGCAGGTCCTCGCTGGAGAGCTTGCCGGCCTTCTTGCCCTTTTCCATCAGCTCATTCAGCCGATCCTCCGTCGTCTTTTCCGCCTCTCCGTTCCCGGCGGGCTCGTCCGCCTGCGTCTCGGCGCTGTCCGCCGCGGCCAGCAGCGCGTCGGCCATGGCCTCCAATTCCGCCGCTTCGTCCGGCGTCTGCTTGTTCTTATTCGTGTCCATCTTTACCACCATACCCTTTTTGTTCTTTTAACTGGTTTGCCAGTGCCAGCAGATCGGGGGCGCCGCGGTTGAGACAGCCCTCCGTTCTGAGAATCCTTATGTAGTCGTCCAGCTCCTTTTCCCCGTTGGAGACATCCGACGAGCGCTCGATGATGCTCGTGAGCAGGCTGATCTCCGCCGGGGTGAGCGCCTCGCTCAGCGCCGCGAGATTGACCGGCCCCCCCTTGCGCGCGGCGAGCGCCGCGTAGAGGCGTCCCAGCTCCGGCGAGGAAAACCGCGCGGCGTCGATCTCCCGCCCGGAAAACAGCCCGGGGTCATAATACAGCAGCCGGATGATGCCCTCCTCCGCGGCGGCGGAGCGGGGGTTTTCATACCGCACGCCGCCCGCAGCTTTCTGCGCCTTGTAGGCGGGGCGCAGCTGCGCGCGGGTCTCCTCCCGCTGCGCGCGGCGCAGTCTCTGCTTGCGCTGGCGGGCCACCTCGTCCTGCACGACCTGCTCCGGCACGCCGGTCGTGGACGCGACGCGCATGGCGTAGACCTCGCGCTCCACCTCGCCGGGCAGCTGCGCAATGACCCCGGCGGCCTCCTTGAGAAAGGCGACCTTCTGCTCGTCCACCGTGAGATCATATTGGTTCTGCACGGTCTTCAGGCGATACTCAATGTGATTCTCCGACCGATCCAGCAGATTGCGAAAGGCGTCCGCGCCGAATGTCTTGAGATACTCGTCCGGGTCCTTCGCGCCCTCGAGCGCCAGCACGCGCACGCGCAGATCCAGCTTCTCGAGGATGCCGATGGCGCGCTGCGCGGCCTTTTGCCCCGCGCCGTCATTGTCATAGGCGATGACGATCTCGCTCGTATAGCGGCTGAGCAGGCGCGCCTGCTCCGGCGTGAGCGAGGTGCCGAGCGAGGCGACCGCGCAGTCGAACCCCGCCTGGTGCAGCGACGCGACGTCCACATTGCCCTCTACCAATATGAGATACCCGCTTTTTGACTTTTTAGCCAGATTCAGCGCAAAAAGATTGTGACTCTTGCTGAAAACGGCCGTTTCGGGGCTGTTCATATACTTGGGCTCCCCGTCGCCTAGGATGCGTCCGGAGAAGCCGATGACGTGGCCGCGCACGTCGATGACCGGGAACATGAGCCGGTTGCGGAACGTGTCATACACGCCGGAGCTTTTGCCGCGGCGCACCAGCCCGGCGTCAAAGAGCTCCCGCTCGCTGTAGCCCCCGGCCTTCATGGCGCGGGTCAGGCTGTCCCACGAGTCCGGCGCGAAGCCGAGGCCGAAGCGCGTCACGGTCCTGCCGCTGAGCTGCCGGCGCGCAAGATAGTCCCGCGCGGCCTGGCCGCCTGGGGCGCGCAGCTGCTCGTGAAAAAAGCGCGCCGCGTCCCGGTTGAGCGCGAGCAGCCGCTCCCGCCGGCGGCTCTCGCCGTTGTCCTCCTGCTCCGGCAGCGGCATCCCCGCCCGCCGGGCCAGGAACGCCACCGCGTCCGGAAAGGAGAGATTCTCGATCTCCATGATGAAGCTGATGACGCTGCCGCCCTTGCCGCAGCCGAAGCAGTGATAGATCTGCTTGTCCGGCGAGACGGAGAACGACGGTGTCTTCTCGCTGTGAAACGGGCAGAGGCCGAACAGATTCGCGCCGCTGCGCTTCGTAAGCCGGACGTATCCGCCGACGACGTCCACGATGTCGTTGCGCTCGGCCAGCTCCTGTAAAAATACCTCGGAAAACGGCACGGTCACCCCTCCCTCCGTCAGAATACGTCCGCTCCGCTTTCGTATGCTTCCGCTCCGCGCCGGGTCCGCTTCGTCGGGCTTCGTCCCGGCTTCAGTCCGCGGGTCGTCTTATTTGATGCTCCACGCCACGGGGATATACAGCCTTCCGTAGATCTCCATGGCGTATCCGTCCGTCATGCCGGAGACGTAGTCGCACACCGCGCGCTCCGCGCCCTCCGCCTCCGCAACGGCGCGGAAAACCTCCGGCAGCTCGTCCAAATGGTTGACATAATATTCCCATATTCCACCGAGAATATTCTTCACCTTGCGCTCCTCGCCCTTGGCGACGGGGTTGCGGTAGACCGCCTGATACATGAAGGTGTGGAACACGTCCACGGCCTCCTGCATCTCCGGCGACATGCGCAGCGCGCCGTCCGTGCTGTGGGCGATTACATCCGTGAGGATGGAGTTGATGCGCACGCTGTTGCGCTCGCCGACGCGCTCGCGGACGATCTGCGGCACGTCCTCGGGCCGCACGATGCCGCCGCGCATGGCGTCGTCCAGGTCATGGTTGATGTAAGCGATGCGGTCGGACAGGCGCACCACGTCGGCCTCCAGCGAGCCGCGCGGCTGGCCGGTCGTATGATTGAGAATGCCGATGCGCGTCTCCTCGCAGAGATTGAGTCCCTGTCCGTCGCGCTCCAGCCGGTCCACCACGCGCAGGCTCTGCTCATAGTGGCGAAATCCGGTCCCGGCGTAGATTTCATCGAGCGCGCGCTCCCCCGCGTGGCCGAACGGCGTGTGGCCGAGATCGTGCCCGAGACTGATCGCCTCCGTCAGGTCCTCGTTCAGCGCGAGCGCGCGCGAGATCGTGCGCGCGAGGCGCGAGACCTCCAGCGTGTGCGTCAGGCGCGTGCGGTAATGGTCGCCCTCCGGCTGGAGGAACACCTGCGTCTTGTGCTTCAGCCGGCGAAAGGATTTGGAGTGGGTGACGCGGTCGATATCGCGCTGAAAGCAGGTGCGCATTTCGCACGGCGGTTCCGGCTGGAGCCGCCCCTTCGAGTCGGCGGACAGGACGCCGTACGGCCCGATCAGCAGCCGCTCGGCGGCCTCCCGCTGCGCGCGGGGACAAGTCATGGTGATCCCTCCAATTCAAAAGAGCAGTCCGCTTCGCGCCTTCCGCGCGCCCTTGATGGGATTAGGGTATTGCAAAAACCCTTGCAATACCCTAATACGACACGCGCGGCGAAATCCCTTTTCCTTTTTCAAATTTTTTTTGATTTTTTCTGTTTTGCCCGCGCAATGCCGCGGCACAGGAAATATCCCAGCGCAAAGCCCGCGAAATCCAGCCACACGTCGGTGATCTGTCCGCTGCGGCCGGGGACAAAGAGCTGGATCGTCTCGTCAAACATCGCCGCCAGCAGCCCCGCCAGCAGAGCCTCCCGCGCGGCGGCATGCTTTCCCCTCGCGAACGTGCCGAATATCAGCCCGCCCAGAACGGCATATTCCGTGAAATGCGCCGTTTTGCGCAGGATGTGCTCCGTCATCCACGGCAGAAGACCCTGCACCAGCGCGAGCAGTCTGCCGCTTTCCGCTCCGCTCCAATCCGCAGGCAGGAGCGACTGTCCCCAGATGACCAGCAGCCATAAAACGGCCAGCAGCTGAAAGACGCGCCCCCGCGCGCCGGCGGAACCGCCGCCGCTCACGTCCCGGACGCCCGCTGCGCGCGGATCTTGTCCTTCCAGCATTTGTGGCACATGGCGATATAGCTGTCGTTTCCGCCGAGGAAGATCTGGCCGCCCTCGGTGACGATGCGCCCGTGCGCGTCGATGCGCGCGTTCACCGTGGCCTTGCGTCCGCAGGCGCAGACGGTTTTGATCTCCGTGATGGAGTCGGCCAACTCCATCAGCCGCGCCGAGCCGGGAAAAAAGTGTGTGAGAAAGTCGGTGCGCAGGCCGAAGCAGAGCACCGGGAGACTGCGCTCGTCCACCAGCTCGCGAAGCTGGTCGATCTGCTCCGGGGTAAAAAACTGCGCCTCGTCCGCAATGATGACGTCCGCGCCCGGCGTTTTGGCGTACGTCTCGCGAATGTCCTCCTCGGGCGTGATGACCTGCGCCTCGCGCTCCAGGCCGATGCGGGAGCGGACGATGTTCGCCCCGTCGCGATCGTCGATCGACGGCTTGATGAGCCAGACCTTCATGCCCAGCTCCTCATAGTTAAACTGCGTAATGAGCGCCTGCGCCGACTTTGACGACCCCATGGCGCCATATTTAAAGTAGAGTTTCGCCATTCAGATTCTGCCCTCCACGTGCGCGCGGATACGCTCCACAACGAAATCCACCGCGACCTGATTGTGTCCGCCCTCCGGGATGATGATATCGGCGTTGCGCTTCGACGGCTCGACGAACATCTCGTGCATGGGCTTGACTGTGGTGAGATATTGCGTCACGATCGATTCCAGGTCGCGCCCGCGGTCGCGCGTGTCGCGCACGATGCGGCGCAGGATGCGCACGTCCGCGTCGGTATCGACGAAAATTTTGATGTCCATCTGCCGGCACAGCTCGGGCTCCGCGAAAATGAGAATGCCTTCCACCACGATGACCTTTGCCGGGCGGACGGTGAGCGTCCTGTCCGACCGGTTGTGCACCGTGTAGTCATACACCGGACATTCCACCGCGTGCCCCGCGCGCAGCGCGGCCAGATGCTCCACGAGCAGCGGCGTGTCGAATGCGTTCGGGTGGTCGTAATTCAGCTTCGTGCGCTCCTCGTAGGTCAGGTCGTCGTGCCGTTTATAGTAATTGTCGTGATACAGCACGCTCACATCGCCGCCGAACGCCTCTCTGATCCGTCTGGTAATGGTCGTCTTGCCGCTGCCGGTGCCCCCGGCAATGCCGATCGTGATGACGCTGCCCATATCGTGCCTCCCGTATCGTCTCTGTTTGTCCTATTTTAGCACATACCGCCCGCCCATGCAATTTGACTTTTTACATTTTTCTGCGTATAATTTTTGATGGTCGATTGCGAAACTCCGTTTCACAATCGAGACACTCGCGCTCATCGCCTCAGGGTGTTTTTGCCGTGGCAAAGCTACGGCAAAAACGATCTGAACGCCCTCCGGGCTTGTAAGTCATGCAGCTTCCCTATATTGCGCGATATTTGCAATCGGCTAACATTCTTAAAATCAGGAGGTATCCGTTATGCCTGTTCCCACTCCTCACATTTCCGCGAAGTCCGGCGAGATCGCGAAGACCGTGCTCATGCCCGGCGACCCGCTGCGTTCTCAGTTCATTGCGGAGACGTTTCTGGAAAACCCCATGCTCGTGAACAACGTCCGCGGCGTGCAGGGTTATACCGGCACGTGGAAGAGCGTCCCCGTGACGGTCATGGCCTCCGGCATGGGCATCCCGTCCATCGGCATCTACAGCTGGGAGCTGTACAACTTCTATGACGTGGAGAACATCATCCGCATCGGCAGCGCCGGCGCGCTGCAGGACGAGCTGCACCTGATGGACGTCGTCGCCGGCGCCGGCGCGTGCACCGACTCCAACTTCGCGCACCAGTTCCAGCTCAACGGCACGTTCGCCCCGATCGCGGACTACACGCTGCTCAGCAAGGCCGCCGAGGCCGCGCGGGAAAGCGGCGTCGAGCTGCACGTCGGCAACGTCCTCTCCGCCGACAATTTCTACAACGACGGCAGCGACGGCCCGGACCAGTGGCGCAAGATGGGCGTGCTCGCCGTGGAGATGGAGGCCGCCGGTCTCTATATGAACGCCGCCCGCGCCGGCAAGCGCGCGCTCGGCCTGTTCACGATCTCTGACCATCTCTACCGCCCGGAGGAGCTGTCCAGCGAGCAGCGGCAGACCTCGTTCCGGCAAATGATGGTCATCGCGCTGGATACAGCCGCCAAAATGGCCGCGCTGTAAGGTCATGCGTCTTCCAATTGTGGACAATTTCGCGTGTTTCATAGAAATTTTACATTTTTGTAATAGTTTCAGTTGCCTGTCCGCGCCGCATGTGATATACTGAGCCCGGTGTGAAGTGCAACACTTCGCGCCGAACTGTTCCGATAACGAACAAATTTTGAATGGAGGAAAAATCGCATGAAAAGAACTCTTGCTCTGCTTCTCGCGCTGGTCATGGTCTTTGCGCTGTGCGCCTGCGGGAACAAAAACACCGAGACGCCGGCCACGACCGACGCCGGAACGGACGTGGCGGAAAACAACGGCACCGCCGCTGTTTCCAGCGCGGACGATATCGCCGACGAAATGACGTCTGAGGACGGCAAGTATGAGATCGCGTTCGTCACCGACGTGGGCCAGCTGAAGGATAAGTCCTTCAACCAGGGCACCTATGACGGCGTGAAGCTCTATGCGTATGAGAACGGCCTGTCCTACAAGTACTATCAGCCCGCCAACGGCGACCAGGCCACGGATGACGACCGCTACGACGCCATGAAGGCCGCTGTGGACGGCGGCGCGAACGTCGTTGTGTGCGCCGGCTTCATGCAGGAGGGCGCTCTGACCAAGGCCGCCACGGAGAATCCGGACGTGTCCTTCATCTTCATCGACGGCTATGAGATCGGCCTCGACAACGTCGCCCCCATCGCCTTCAAGGAAGAGCAGAGCGGCTACTTCGCCGGCTATGCCGCCGTGATGGAAGGCTACACGAAGCTCGGCTTCTGCGGCGGCGGCGGCGGCACCAACCCGGCCTGCTGCCGTTACGGCTACGGCTTCGCGCAGGGCGCCAACGCGGCTGCTGCTGAAAAGGGCGTTGACGTTGAGATCAACTACTCCTGGCAGTATGGCGCGTCTTTCTCCGCCTCCGGCGAGCTGCAGACCATGGCGTCCGGCTGGTATGAGAACGGCACCGAGGTCATCTTCGCCTGCGGCGGCTCCATGTTCCAGTCTGTCGCGGCGGCTGCCTCCGCCAACGACGCGGCGGTCATCGGCGTTGACGTTGACCAGTCCTTCGAATCCGGCACGGTCATCACCTCCGCGATGAAGGGCCTCGCCGACGCCACCCAGTGGGCGATTGCGAAGGTCTATGACGGCACCTTCTCCGAGATCGGCGGCATCGCGCAGTCTCTGGGCGTTGACGAGAACGCCGTGGGCCTGCCCACCGCAACGTGGTCTCTGGAAAACTGGTCCGTCGAGGACTATGAGGCGCTGTTCGCCAGCGTCGCCGACGGCTCCGTCGAGATCGACAACACCGTCGTCGAGGGCGGCGATATCGCCGACGTGGAGTTCAGCAACGTCACCATCAACTACGTGTAAGCTCCAAACAACAACTGAAGAGGGAAGCGCCTTTGGGCGCTTCCCTCTTTTGAGCCTGTCGAAAAAAGTTTTTCGACAGGTGGGGCTTGCGCTGCATTCCTTGCCCTCGTTCGCGAATGCGATTCGCGATAGGAGGGCAATCCATTCCGCGAGAAGTATTTTTGCCCCACGGCGAAGCCGCGCGG
>CACWHX010000034.1 GCA_902760845.1 Oscillospiraceae bacterium | reverse complement strand
TACCTCCGAGAGCGTCTTCTGAATATAGTGGTCGAGATATTCCACGATGATGAGATAAGCGGACATGGCGAACATGCAGAAGACCCAGACGAGCAGAAAGCCGATCCGGGAGCTTCCGGTGATGAGAAGAATCAGCGTCAGGACGAACGGGAGCAGCAGCAGCTCATAGACGCCGCGGCGAATGCGGCGCTTGTTGCTCTGGTGCAATTGCTCGGCACTGGTGAGCAGCTGCGTGTAGAGCCGCTCGTAGCGATTGATTTCCGGCATGCTGTCACCTCCCTTAAATCAGCTCGGTCTCTTCGAGCTTTTCTTCCACGAACTCGTTCATGCCGATAAACGGTCTGCGCACGAACAGGCCGATGACCAGCCCGATCACGCCGAAGATAAGCAGCTCGGCGATATATTTGAGGTAATCATAACGGTAGACGCCGCAGATTGCCTCGCGCATGGCGTTGATGGCATAGGGGAAGGGGAAGAACAGATAAATCTTATTAAAGCTCACAGGCAGGATCTCGATTGGATACGAGCCGCTGGAGCCGGCGATCTGCACGACCATGATGACGACGACGATGGCCTTGCCCACGTCTCCGAACGAGATGGAGAGCGCATAGATCAGCGTCGTGAACACCACCGAGGCGACCGCGCATGCACCCCAGAACAGCCATGGGTGCACCGCCACACATCCCAGCAGATACATGTCGCCCAGCGCGATGACGGCGGCCTGCAGCTGGCCGACAAAGAGGAAGATCAAAAAGCGGCCGAAAAACAGCTCCGTCGTCGTGGCGGTGGGGAATTTGAGCGGGTCGGCATGGACCTTCAGAATGGCGCCCATGATGACGCCGCCTACCCACAGCGCGAGCGTCGTATAAAACGGCGCCATCGCCGTGCCGTAGGAGTTGACGGGGTAGACCTCTTGCACGGAGACATCCACCAGCGAGGAGAAGAAGCCGCCGTACTGCTCGGCGTCGCCGCCCAGCACGTCGATCAGCGTCTGCAGCTTTTCGTCGGGCGAGCTGTTTTCCACGCGCACGATCAGATTGGTCAGCTTCGCGCTCAGCGTGTCAAGCAGCGACTGGAGCCGGCTCAGCGACTGGTCCACGCTGTTCACGGTCTCCTTGGCGGAGCCGATCACGGGGTCCACGTCGTCCAGCGTGACGGAGAGCGTGCTCAGAAGCGGAGACACGCTGTTGAGCACGTCTCTGAGATTTTGCAGCAGCGTGTCAAATCCGGCCGTGAGGTTGTTTGTCACCAGCGTGCGCATCGAGCCGATGGTGCTGCTCATGTCGCTCGCCGCGCTGCTCACCATCGAGAGATTGCCGGAGCGGTGCAGCGTGTTCAGAGCGTCCTCGATGCTCTGCGCGCGGGTAATCAGCGCGTCGAGCGTGTCGATCACGTACTGCGAGCCGGCGATGGTGCTGCTTTCCGGGAAAAGTCCGCGCAGCGCCTGCAAATGCGACTCCAGCGTCTGCACCTTCGTAATCGCGTTGTCCAGCTGGGACTCGATCGCGTCCGTGATCGTGGTGTTCTGCTCCAGCACCGAAATCGCCGCCGCGGCGTCGTCCAGCGCGGTCTGCACCTCGGCCAGCTTGCTGTCCACGCCGCCGCCGAATGCGTCAATCGTCTGCTGCGCGCGCAGCAGCGCGACCTGCGCCTCGGTCAGATTGCTGCCGTCCGGCAGGGAGATGTTGTTGAGCGCGCCCTGCGCGCTGGAAAGCGAGGAATCAAGGGCGTCGCCGCTTGCGACAAACTGGCCGAGCGCCGTGCTGTAGTCGTTCAGCGTGTCGCGCAGATCCATGAGCTGATCGAGCGCGGCCTGCGTAACCTCGCCGGATTCGATGGAGTCGTTGAGACCGTTGGCCTGCTTGAAGATCGTTGTGATGAGCACCTTCAGATACTTCGTGTTGATGGTCTCGTTCAGGTTGGAGGCCGCGGTGTCCGTGATCTTGCTGGCGATGGCGTTCTTTTTGCCGTTTTCGTAATAGGTCATCGGCGCGTCCTTGCTGACAAGGGCCTGCTCGAAATGGTACATGTTATAGGTGAAGTTCTCTTCAAAAACAATTGCGGCATAATACTTCCCGGCGTAGACGCCGTCGATGGCCTCCTGCACCGTGTCGGGAAACTGCCAGTCGATCGCGTCGCTCTCATGCAGCTCTTCGAGCACCTCGTCCGCCATGTTGACATAGCTCCCGTCGTCGAGCGTCGTGCCGGGGTCGTTCGACGCCACCGCAATTTTGATGTTGCCGGTGTTGCCGTAGGGATCGTGGTTGGCGTAGATATTGAACCAGGCGTACAGCGCGGGGAGGATGCTGATGGCGATGATGATGACGAACGCAAAAAAATGATGCGTAATCGCATACAGATCCGACCGGAAAATGCGGAAAATGTTTTTCATGAGGTCACTTCCTGAAAGGACTTTGGTAAAACGCAAAACGAAAATTTCAGTCTAAAATTATAATACAAATATGCGGCCGAAACATTAAGAAGATTTTAACGCCGGCGTGACAATTTATATTATATGTGAGAAACGGAAGTTTGAAACACCCGAGGGAGCGCGGTGTAAATTTCCTGAAAAAAGAAACAGGTCCTTGCCGAAAGACAAGGACCTGTTGGTGCGAGAGATGAGACTTGAACTCACACGACGGTTGTCACACGCCCCTCAAACGTGCCTGTCTACCGATTCCAGCACTCTCGCGCATGCACTTCGCAAATGCAAAAACATTATATCAGAAAAGTCCGGATTGTCAACCCCCCAATTCCGTTTGTTTTGTAACGCTCCGTCCACGGCGCAGCTCGGCGAGCAGCAGCGCCGCGAGCGCGGCCAGCACAGCGGCGAGCGCCCACGCGCCGTAAGCCATCGGAAGCAGGTATCGCATCTTCAGATATGCGTGGTAACCGAGCAGGGAGGCAAACTCGCACAGCAGCGCCAGCGGCGAGAGCCAGAGCTCCGTGCATACGAGAGTAAGCGTCAGAATATCGGCGGGGAAGAAGTACCGGTCGTGCATATGCGGTAGGAAGAAGGGGACCGCGACGCTGAGCGTCACGGCGCACAGCAGCAGCGTCCGGTCGGAGACGGCACGGCCGCGCGGCCAGACGAGCAGCGCGAGCAGGGCGATGACGAGCGCGGCGGCGAGGATGCCGAGCCGGGAGGCCAGGGCCGTGTTCTGAATGTTGGGCAGCAGCGCAAACAGGGAGGGGGAATTGTAGTTCAGCCCGCTGCCGATGCTGCCGGTCTGCCGCAGCGCGACGGTGAGCGCATCCCACAACGGCCGCCCGGCAAGCGCCGCGGGCAGCACCAGAAGGACGCACATGGCCGGAAACGCCGCGAAATGATACCACTTCACCCGGCCGGAGAGCCAGAACAGCAGGAACACCGGCAGGACGAACACGGCCTGCAGCTTGAACGCGAACGAGGCCGCGATTGCCGCCACGCCGAGCCAGGGGCGATCCGTCAGCACCAGCCAGACGCTCAGCACGGCGAAGGCGGTATAGATGCTGTCGCACTGCCCCCACAGCGCGCCGTTGAGCACGACGGTCGGCCAGAACAGCACGAGGAAAAAGCAAAGCAACTGCCGCCAAACCGTGCGCGTAAAGTGCCCGACCAGCAGCATCGACGCCCACGCGAGGATCACGTCAAAGCACACGCTGAGCAGCTTTATGAGAAAGAGCGGCGGCAGGTCCGAATATGAGAACAGCGAGAGGAAAAACAGATACGGCACATTGTAATTGCCCACGGGCGCCCCCAGCGCGGCGAGCCCGCCGTTTGCCCGGAAGTGCTCGACCCAGACGGAGAGAAAGTCCAGATAATCCAGCGTCTCATAGGAAAACAGTGCGCCGCGCAGCGCGAACACCGCCGCCGTCAGCAGCGCCGAGACGAGCACCTGACGCGGCGTTTTCAGCACGCCGGAGACGTGCAGCAGCACCAGCGCGGCCGCAGCCTCCGCCGCCAGCAGCAAGATTACGCGCACATCCATCGTGGTTTCCTCCTGCAATCCAATTCCCACGCGCCGGGCGCCTTTGCCGTTTGCGGCGCGCGGGCGCATGGGGGTACGCTGTGCGCAGACAGCAAAAAACGGAAGAGCGAGGCTCCTCCGAACGACAAAAATTCAAAAAATATTCTTGACAAACCGCTGCATGAGATGGTAAAATATATCGCTATGACTTTCGGAACGCGGGAAACAATCCCCCATCTTCATCCTGTCTGCATTGTACAGGATGCCGCGCCAAAAAGCAACAGCAACGAAAAAGTATCCAACAACCGAACCGGGTGTTTGAAAAACGCAAAGAAAAGGAGTGGTCGCTTTGCCAAAGGCAATTTCCTATGGAAAAACCGAACGAATGAGCTTTGCCCGCTACGAGGAGATCCAGAACATGCCGAATCTTCTGGAGATCCAGAAGAACTCGTATCGGTGGTTCCTGGAGGAAGGACTGCGCGACGTGTTCCGCGATGTGGACGCCGTGACGGACTATTCCGGCAATCTGGAGCTGCGCTTCGTGGACTATTCCATGGACGAAAAGCCAAAGTACACCGAGGAGGAGTGCAAGGCGCGCGACGCCACGTATGCCGCGCCCCTCAAGGTGCGCGTCCGCCTGCGCAACAAGGAGACGGAGGAGATCAAGGAGCAGGAAATTTTCATGGGCGATTTTCCGCTCATGACGCCGAGCGGCACGTTTGTCATCAACGGCGCCGAGCGCGTCATCGTCTCGCAGATCGTCCGCAGCCCCGGCGTGTATTACGACAAGCGCACGGACAAGGCGTACAACTCCACCTACGGCACGACCGTGATCCCGTATCACGGCGCGTGGCTGGAATATGAGACCGACCTGAACGATGTGTTCTACTGCCGCATCGACAAAAACCGCAAACTCCCGGTCACCTGGTTTCTGAAAGCGATGGGCGCTTACCGCGCCGACGATCCGAACACCTGGCTCTCCTGCGTCCCGAACGTGACGACCGGCGTCGTGACGGACGAGCAGATCAGAGAAGTGTTCGGCGACGACGAGCGTATCCTCGCCACGCTGGATAAGGACGCCGGCATCTCCCGCGAGGAGGCGCTGCTGGAGATCTATCGCAAGCTGCGCCCCGGCGACCCCCCGACGGTGGAGAGCTCGGAGTCGCTGCTGGACGGCCTGTTCTTTGACCGGCGGCGGTATGACATTTCCCATGTCGGCCGCTATAAATTCAACAAGAAGCTCTCTCTGCGCGGCCGCATCGCCGGCTTTGAGCTGGCGGCGCCCGTGGCCGATCCGCTCACCGGCGAAATCGCGGCCGAGGCGGGCGAGGTGCTCACGCGCGAGCGCGCCGAGGAGCTGGACGATCTCGGCGTGACGGACGTGCTTTTGAACGTGGACGGCAAGACCATCCGCGTGTTCTCAAACGGTATGGTCGATATGAAGCGGTTTGTCGATTTCGACCCCGCCGAGGTCGGCGTAAAGGAGCGTGTGCGCGGCATCATCCTGCGCCAGCTTCTGGACCAGTACGAGGGCGAGGCGCTCCGGGAGGCGATCGAGGAAAATCTCGATCTGCTGGTGCCGAAGCACATCATCGTGGACGACATGTTCGCCTCGGTCAACTATCTCTGCTGCCTGGCGCACGGCGTGGGCGAGCCGGACGATATCGACCACCTGGGCAACCGCCGCGTGCGCAGCGTGGGCGAGCTGCTGCAAAACCAGTTCCGCATCGGGTTCAGCCGCATGGAGCGCGTGATCCGCGAGCGCATGACGCTGCAGGACCTCGACGTGGTCACGCCGCAGTCGCTCATCAACATCCGCCCGGTCACGGCGGCCATTAAGGAATTTTTCGGCAGCAGCCCGCTGTCGCAGTTTATGGATCAGACCAACCCCCTCGCGGAGCTGACGCATAAGCGCCGCATGTCCGCGCTCGGCCCGGGCGGCCTGAGCCGCGAGCGCGCGAATTTCGACGTGCGCGACGTGCACTACAGCCACTATGGCCGCATGTGCCCGATCGAGACGCCGGAGGGCCCGAACATCGGCCTCATCAGCTATCTTGCGTCCTATGCCCGCGTGAACGAGTACGGCTTTCTCGTGACGCCGTTTCGCCGCGTGGAGAAGGGCACCTGCCGCGTGACGGACGAGGTCAGCTACATGACCGCCGACGTGGAGGACCGCTACATTGTGGCGCAGGCCTCCGAGCCGCTGGACGAAAACGGCTGCCTGAAAAACGAGCGCATCACCTGCCGTCACCGCGACGAGATCATCGAGGTCGATCGCGACCGCGTGGACTACATTGATATCTCCCCGCGCATGATGGTCTCCATTGCGACGGCGATGATCCCGTTCCTCGAAAACGACGACGCGAACCGCGCGCTCATGGGCGCGAACATGCAGCGCCAGGCCGTGCCGCTCATGGTCACGGAGGCGCCGATCGTCGCCACCGGCATCGAGCACAAGCTCTGCGTGGACTCCGGCGTGGTAATCCTCGCCGAGGGCGCCGGCACGGTGCTCGCCGTCTCGGCCACCAATATCAGAATTAAGTATGACACGGGCGAGATCAAGGACTATAACCTGGTCAAGTTCGCCCGCTCCAACCAGGGCACCTGCATCAACCAGCGCCCCATCGTCTCGGTGGGCTCCCGCGTGGAGGAGGGCGATGTCATTGCCGACGGCCCCGCGACCGCCAACGGCGAGATCAGCCTCGGCAAGAACCTGCTCGTCGGCTTTATGACGTGGGAGGGCTACAACTACGAGGACGCCGTGCTGATTAATGAGCGCCTCGTCATGGAAGACGTGTATACCTCCATCCACATCGAAGAGTTTGAGTGCGACGCGCGCGACACGAAGCTCGGCCCGGAGGAGATCACCCGCGATATCCCCGGCGTCGGCGACGACGCGCTCAAATATCTCGACGACCGCGGCATTATCTGCATCGGCGCGGAGGTGCGCAGCGGGGATATCCTCGTCGGAAAGGTCACGCCCAAGGGCGAGACCGATCTCACCGCGGAGGAGCGGCTGCTGCGCGCCATCTTCGGCGAGAAGGCGAGAGAGGTGCGCGACACCTCCCTGAAGGTACCGCACGGCGAGGCCGGCATCGTGGTGGACGTCAAACGCTTCACCCGCGACGACGGCGATGAAATGTCCCCCGGCGTGAACGAAGTCGTGCGCGTCTATATCGCGCAGAAGCGCAAAATCTCCGTCGGCGACAAGATGGCCGGCCGCCACGGCAACAAGGGCGTTGTGTCCCGCATCCTCCCGCGCGAGGATATGCCGTATCTGCCGGACGGCACGCCGCTGGACATCGTGCTGAACCCGTTGGGCGTCCCGTCCCGTATGAACATCGGGCAGATGCTGGAGGTCCACCTCGGCTATGCCGCGCAGGCGCTCGGCTGGAAGGTCGCGACGCCGGTCTTCAACGGCGCGAACGAGGAGACCATCCGCAGCACGCTCCGCGAGGCGGGCCTGCGCGAGGACGGCAAGAGCGTCCTCTACGACGGCCGCACCGGCGAGAAGTTTGACAACGACGTCACCGTCGGCTGGGTCTACTTCCTCAAGCTCCACCATCTCGTGGACGATAAGATTCACGCCCGCAGCACCGGCCCCTACAGTCTCGTCACGCAGCAGCCGCTCGGCGGCAAGGCGCAGTTCGGCGGCCAGCGCTTCGGCGAGATGGAGGTCTGGGCGCTGGAGGCCTACGGCGCGGCGTACACGCTGCAGGAGATTTTGACCGTGAAGTCCGACGACGTGACCGGCCGCGTCCGCACCTATGAGGCCATCGTCAAGGGCGAGAACATCCCGCAGCCCGGCGTGCCGGAGTCGTTCAAGGTGCTCATCAAGGAGCTGCAGTCGCTCTGCCTGGATGTGCGCGTGCTGGACGCGGACGGCGAGGAGATCGAGCTCAAGGACGACGAGGACGATTTCATCCCCGGTATGCGCGAGGATATGACCTACGCCTCGGACGATGCGGAGATCACCAGCAGCGGCTATACCATCGAGGATGTTCCGGTCGAGGAGGACGATGACTACGGCTTCGGCAGCGACGCCGGCAGTGATGATTACGACGACGAGGAGGGGGACTAAACTATGAGTTATACGCCGTTCGATGCGATTCAAATTGGAATTGCTTCCCCTGAAATGATTCTTTCCTGGTCCTCCGGCGAGGTGAAAAAGCCGGAGACCATCAACTACCGCACGCTCAAGCCGGAGCGCGACGGCCTGTTCTGCGAGCGCATTTTCGGACCCACGAAGGACTGGGAGTGCCACTGCGGCAAGTATAAAAAGATTCGCTATAAGGGCAAGATCTGCGACCGCTGCGGCGTTGAGGTCACGAAGGCCAAGGTGCGCCGCGAGCGCATGGGCCACATCGAGCTGGCCGCGCCGGTGAGCCATATCTGGTATTTCAAGGGCATCCCGTCCCGCATGGGCCTGATTCTCGATCTGACACCGCGCGTGCTGGAGAAGGTGCTGTATTTCGGCGCGTATATCGTGACCGATCCCGGCTTCTCCCCGCTGCAGAAGTGCCAGATTCTCACGGAAAAAGAGTATCGCGACATGCGCGAGAAGTATGAGGACGACTTTGACGCCGGTATGGGCGCCGAGGCCATCAAGAAGCTACTGCAGCAGATCGACTGCGAGAAGCTTTCCGCGCAGCTCCACGAGGAGCTGCAGGAGGCCAGCGGCCAGAAGAAGGCGAAGCTGGTCAAGCGTCTGGAGGTCGTGGAGGCGTTCCGCCAGTCCGGCAATCGGCCGGAGTGGATGATTATCGACATTCTGCCGGTCATCCCGCCGGAGATTCGCCCCATGGTGCAGCTCGACGGCGGCCGCTTCGCCACGAGCGACCTGAACGATCTCTATCGCCGCGTCATCAACCGCAACAACCGCCTCAAGCGGCTCATGGAGCTCAACGCGCCGGACATCATCGTCCGCAACGAGAAGCGGATGCTGCAGGAGGCGGTGGACGCGCTGATCGACAACGGCCGGCGCGGCCGCGCCGTCACGGGCGCGAACTCCCGCGCGCTCAAGAGCCTGTCCGACATGCTCAAGGGCAAGCAGGGCCGCTTCCGCCAGAACCTGCTCGGCAAGCGCGTGGACTATTCCGGCCGCAGCGTCATCGTCGTCGGCCCGGATCTGAAGCTCTATCAGTGCGGCGTGCCGAAGGAGATGGCCATCGAGCTGTTCCGCCCCTTCGTCATGAAGAAGCTGGTGGAGGACGGCGTCGCCAACAACATCAAATCCGCCAAGAAAATGGTGGATAAGCAGCGCACCGAGGTCTGGGACGCGCTGGAGGTCGTCATCAAGGACCATCCCGTCATGCTCAACCGCGCGCCGACGCTACACCGTCTGGGCATTCAGGCGTTCGAGCCGGTGCTCGTCGAGGGGCGTGCGCTGCGTCTGCATCCGCTGTGCTGCACGGCGTTCAACGCCGACTTTGACGGCGACCAGATGGCCATTCACGTGCCGCTGTCGGCGGAGGCGCAGGCCGAGGCCCGCATTCTCATGCTCTCGGCGAACAACCTTCTGCGCCCGCAGGACGGCCACCCCGTCACGGTGCCGACGCAGGATATGATCCTCGGCTCCTACTATCTCACCTATGAGCGCCTCGGCAAGGCCGAGAAGGGCGCGGAGGAGGTCTATGTCACCGACGCGGGCGACACGGAGCTCCCCGTGGGCGAGATCGTGGACGCGGACGAATTTGTCGCGGCCGACAAGCGGATCACGGCGGAAAACGCCCGCCGCGCCGCCGCAAGAAAGGCGCGGGAGGACGACGCGGAGACGACGGCCGACGCGCCCGCCGAGGAGGCGGAGCTCGCGCACCCGCAGTACCGCCCGATCAAGCTCTACCGCGACCCGGACGAAGCCATTCTGGCCTACACCTACGGCGATGTCGGCCTGCATGCGCCGATTCTCGTGCGCATGACCCGCGTGGTGGACGGCGAGACGCTGCACCGCGTCATCCGCACCACCGTGGGGCGCATCATCTTCAACGGACCGATCCCGCAGGACCTCGGCTATGTGGACCGCACCGACCCGGAGCACATGTTCGATCAGGAGATCAGCTTCAAGGTCGGCAAGAAGCAGCTCGGAAAAATCATCGACCGCTGCATCGAAAAGCACGGCTTTACCATCGCGACCGAGGTGCTCGACAACGTCAAGGCGCTGGGGTATAAATACTCCACCATCGGCGCGATCACGATCTCCATCGCGGATATGACCGTGCCGGAGGCGAAGCGGACGCTCATCTCCGCAACGGAGAAGAAAGTCATCGACATTGAAAAGCGCTTCAAGCGCGGCTTCATCACCGACGACGAGCGCTATCGCCTGACGGTGTCCGAGTGGGAGCAGACCACGAAGGACGTCACCGCCGCGCTGCAGGACTGCCTGGACGAGTTCAACCCCATCTATATGATGGCGGACTCCGGCGCCCGCGGCTCCATGGCGCAGATTCGTCAGCTCGCCGGTATGCGCGGCCTGATCGCGAACACCGCCGGCAAAACCATCGAGATTCCCATCAAGGCCAACTACCGCGAGGGCCTTTCGGTCCTGGAGTATTTTACCTCCTCCCGCGGCGCCCGAAAGGGTCTGGCCGACACCGCGCTTCGCACCGCCGACTCCGGCTATCTGACGCGCCGCCTGGTCGATGTCTCGCAGGAGGTCATCATCCGCGAGGACGACTGCGGCACGACGGAGGGCATCTGGGCGCGCGCGATCTATGACAAGGGACAGATGGTGCAGAGCCTGGCCGAGAGCATCCACGGCCGCTATCCGGCGGAGCCCGTCGTCTCGCCCAAGACCGGCGAAGTGCTGTTCGACACGAACTATATGCTCATGCCGTCGGATGTCGCCACGCTGGAGGAGCACGACATCGAGCGGGTCCGGATCCGCAGCGTCATGACGTGCGAGGCCCACAGCGGCGTCTGCGCCAAGTGCTACGGCATCAACCTTGCCATCGGCCAGCCGGTCAATGCCGGCGAGGCGGTCGGCGTCATCGCGGCGCAGTCCATCGGCGAGCCGGGCACGCAGCTTACGATGCGGACGTTCCACACCGGCGGCGTCGCCGGCGACGACATCACGCAGGGTCTGCCGCGCGTAGAAGAGCTGTTCGAGGCGCGCAAGCCGAAGAAGATGGCGCAGCTTTCGGAGCTTTCCGGCACCGTCAGCATCGAGGAGACGAAGAAGAACGCCGTGTTCGCCGTGTCGGTCACAAATCCGGACGACGGCGAGACCGCCACCTACAACATTCCGTATTCCGCCGGCATTCTCGTCCAGGCGGGCGACGCGGTGGAGAAGGGGCAGCCGCTTTCCGCGGGCGCGTTCAACCCGCACGACGTGCTGCGCATCTCCGGCGTGGCCGCGTGCCAGCAGTATATCATTCAGGAGGTCCAGAAGGTCTACCGGCAGCAGGGCGTCGATATCAACGACAAGCACATTGAGATCATCGTCCGCCAGATGATGCGCAAGGTGCGCATCGAGGACGCCGGCAGCACGGGGCTGCTCTCCGGCGCCGTGGTGGATATGGGCGAGTTCAAGGCCGCCAACCGCAGGATCGCGGAGCGCGTCGCGGCGGGGGAGACCGAGCTCGTCCCCGCCACCTGCGAGCAGATCCTTATGGGCATTACGAAGGCTTCCCTCGCGACCGAGAGCTTCCTCTCCGCCGCCTCCTTCCAGGAGACGACGAAGGTGCTCACGGACGCGGCCATCAAGGGCAAGGTCGATCATCTCGTCGGCCTGAAGGAGAACGTCATCATCGGCAAGCTCATCCCGGCGGGGTCGGGACTCACGATCTACCGCGACTTTGAGACGAACGAGGAGCCGTACCAGCCCGCGCCGCAGCCGGAGGACGACGGCGTTGATCTCTCCGGACTCGCGAACGTATCCAACGCACTGTAAGCAAAAACCGGCCGGGGCGCAAAACGCGCCCCGGCGCGCGCCCCTTTCGGAAGTTCAATAAAAGTGCTTGACGAAATTTGTGAAATATGCTAAAATTCATCTTTGCGTGGGCAAATGCCGCAATTTTGGTACTGCCTGTGTAAAAAACACAAAAAACCACTGAAAACAAAAGATTTTCTTGGCGAAAAACGCGATTTATCCGGGTCCGTTATCCGGGTCCGTATAAATAAATTTTGAGACTTGAGGAAAGGAGGAAAATCATGCCGACTTTTAACCAGCTGGTGAGAAAGGGCAGAAAAAAGGTGACCTACAAGTCCACCTCTCCGGCGCTGCAGAAGGGGCTCAACACCCTGAAGAACCGCGAGACGGATCTGAGCGCGCCGCAGAAGCGGGGCGTCTGCACCGCGGTGCGTACCTCTACCCCGAAGAAGCCGAACTCGGCCCTTCGCAAGATCGCCCGTGTGCGCCTGACCAACGGCTATGAGGTGACCGCCTACATTCCGGGCATTGGCCACAATCTGCAGGAGCACAGCGTCGTTATGATCCGCGGCGGCCGTGTCAAGGACCTGCCTGGCGTGCGTTATCACATCATTCGCGGCACGCTGGATACGCAGGGCGTCACCGGAAGAATGCAGGCCCGCAGCAAGTACGGCGCCAAGAAGCCAAAGACCGGAAAGAAGTAAGATCCAACGGCAAATTTTTGCCCTGTTGTTAACGATATGTAATGGTGTCGTTGCCACGGGGCGCAGCGGAGACGCGGCAGCGTCTTCGAGTACCTGTGAAATCATTTTCTGATGAAGGAGGGAAGATGAGTGCCCAGAAGAGGTAACGTTCCCAAAAGAGAAATTTTGCCGGACCCGATGTATAACAGCGTGTTGGTGACGAAGCTCATCAACGGCGTTATGCTCGACGGCAAAAAGGGTGTTGCGCAGAAGGTCGTTTACGACGCTTTTGACATCATCAAGGACAAGACCGGCAAAGACCCGCTTGAGGCCTTTACCGAAGCCATGAACAACATCATGCCGAGCCTCGAGGTCAAGGCCCGCCGTGTCGGCGGCGCGACGTATCAGGTTCCGATGGAGGTCCGCCCGGAGCGGCGGCAGACCCTCGGCCTGCGCTGGCTGGTGAGCTTCGCCCGCAAGCGCAGCGAAAAGACCATGAAGGAGCGCCTGGCCGGCGAGATCATGGACGCCTGCAACAACACGGGCGCGGCAGTGAAAAAGCGCGAGGATACCCACAAGATGGCCGAATCCAACAAGGCGTTCGCCCACTTCCGCTGGTAATCTTCGGACTAGGAGCAAACAAGTATGCCCAGGCAATATTCTCTGGAAAACACAAGAAACATCGGCATCATGGCGCACATCGACGCCGGCAAGACGACGACGACAGAACGCATTTTGTTCTACACCGGCGTCAACTACAAGATCGGCGAGACCCATGAAGGCACCGCCACCATGGACTGGATGGCGCAGGAGCAGGAGCGCGGCATCACCATCACGAGCGCGGCGACAACCTGCTTCTGGAACGGCACCCGCATCAACATCATCGACACGCCGGGCCACGTGGACTTCACCGTTGAGGTCGAGCGCAGCCTGCGCGTGCTGGACGGATGCGTCACGGTGCTCTGCGCCAAGGGCGGCGTCGAGCCGCAGTCGGAAACCGTCTGGCGGCAGGCGGACCACTACAACGTCCCGCGCATGATCTATATCAATAAGATGGACATCATGGGCGCGGACTTCTTCAATGTGGTCAACATGGTCTACGAGCGCCTGCAGTGCAACGCCGTGCCGATCCAGCTCCCCATCGGGAGCGAGGCGGACTTCCGCGGCATCATTGATCTCATCGAGATGAAGGCGGACGTCTACTACGACGATCTCGGCAAGGACATGCGCGTCGAGGAGATTCCCGACGACATGCGCGACCTCGCTGAGGAATACCGCGCGAAGATGCTGGAGGCCGTCTCCGATTTCGACGACGAGATCATGGAGCTCTATCTCGACGGGGCGGACGTCCCCTCGGAGAAGATCAAGGCCGCGATTCGCAAGGCGACCACGCAGGTTCAGCTGGTCCCCATCGTCTGCGGCACGTCCTATAAGAACAAGGGCGTGCAGAAGCTGCTCGACGCGATTGTGGACTATATGCCCTCTCCGCTGGACATCCCGCCGATCGAGGGCATCGACCCCAAGTCGGACGAGACGAAGCACCGCAGCGCGGACGATTCCGAGCCGTTCTCGGCGCTGGCGTTCAAGATCATGACCGACCCCTATGTCGGGCGCCTGGCGTTCTTCCGCGTCTACTCCGGCTCCGCCGAGGCGGGCAAGACCGTGCTGAACTCGACCAAGGGCCAGCGGGAGCGCCTGGGGCGCATCCTGCAGATGCACGCCAATCACCGCGAGGACATCAGCGCCGTCTATTCCGGCGACATCGCGGCGGCGGTCGGGCTGAAGAACACCACCACCGGCGACACGCTGTGCGACGAGAAGAACCCCATCGTTCTGGAATCCATGGAGTTTCCGGAGCCGGTCATCCGCGTGGCCATCGAGCCCAAGACCAAGGCCGGCCAGGAGAAGATGGACATCGCGCTCGCCAAGCTCGCCGAGGAGGACCCCACGTTCAAGGCGTATACAGACGAGGAGACGGGACAGACCATCATCGCCGGCATGGGCGAGCTCCATCTGGAGATCATCGTCGATCGCCTGCTGCGGGAGTTCCGGGTCGAGGCCAACGTCGGCAAGCCGCAGGTTTCGTATAAGGAGACCATCACCCGGTCCGCCACGGTGGATACGCGCTATGCACGCCAGACCGGCGGCAAGGGCCAGTTTGCGCATGTGAAGCTCATGGTCGAGCCCAACGAACCGGGCGCGGGCTATGAATTCGTCAGCAAGATCACCGGCGGCGCGATTCCGAAGGAGTTCATCCCCTGCGTGGATCAGGGCATTCAGGGCGCGATGCAGGCGGGCGTGCTCGCCGGGTATCAGGTCGTGGATGTCAAGGTGACGCTGCTGGACGGCTCGTTCCACGAGGTGGACTCGTCGGAGCTGGCGTTCAAGATCTGCGGCAGCATGGCGTTCAAGGAGGCCTGCCAGAAGGCCGGGCCGACCCTGCTGGAGCCGATCATGAAGGTCGTCGTCACCGCGCCGGAGGCGTATATGGGCGACGTGATGGGCGACATCAACGCCCGCCGCGGCCAGATCCAGGGCTCCGATATCCGCAGCGGCGCCGCAATTGTCACGGCAGATGTGCCGCTCAGCTCCATGTTCGGCTATGCGACCGACCTGCGCAGCAAGACGCAGGGCCGCGCCACCTACAGTATGGAGCCGAGTCATTTCATCGAGCTGCCGAAGTCCCTGCAGGAAAAGATCATCCATTCCGGCGGCTGACAGCAAACCCGGCACGCGAGTGCCTTGTAAGAAAGCAACCAATGAACAAACTGAAAAAATAGGAGGATTTTCTTATGGCAAAGCAGATGTTTAACAGAAGCAAGCCCCATGTCAACATTGGCACCATCGGCCACATTGACCACGGCAAGACCACCCTGACCGCCGCGATTACCAAGGTTCTCGCGCTGGCGGACCCCGAGGCGGCCGAATTCACCGCTTATGACCAGATCGACAAGGCGCCGGAGGAGAAGGCGCGCGGCATCACGATCAACACCGCGCACGTTGAGTATCAGACCTATGACCGCGTCGGCCTGAACGGCGAGCAGATTCAGGGCCGTCACTACGCGCACGTTGACTGCCCGGGCCATGCCGACTATATCAAGAACATGATTACCGGCGCTGCCCAGATGGACGGCGGCATCCTCGTCATCGCCGCTTCCGACGGCCCGATGGCCCAGACCCGCGAGCACCTGCTGCTTGCCCGTCAGGTGAACGTGCCGTATGTCCTCGTGTTCCTGAACAAGGTTGACCAGGTCGATGACCCCGAGCTGCTGGAGCTCGTCGAGATGGAAGTCCGCGAGCTGCTTGACAGCTATGAGTTCCCGGGCGACGACACCCCGATCATCAAGGGCTCCGCGCTGAACGCGCTGATTTCCGAGTCCACCGACAAGGACGCGCCGGAGTACAAGTGCATCTGGGAGCTGATGGACGCGGTTGACACCTGGATCAAGACCCCGGATCGCGCCGCCGACAAGCCGTTCCTGATGCCCATCGAGGACGTGTTCACCATCTCCGGCCGCGGCACCGTCGTTACCGGCCGTGTCGAGCGCGGCACCGTCAAGGTTGGCGACAAGGTCGAGATCGTCGGCATCAAGGAGACGGTCGAGTCCGTCGTTACCGGCACCGAGATGTTCCACAAGACCCTCGAGTACGCCGAGGCGGGCGACAACGTTGGCTGCCTGCTGCGCGGCATCGCGAAGAAGGACGTCGAGCGCGGCCAGGTTCTGGCTGCCCCGAAGAGCATCAACCCCCACACCAAGTTCACCGGCCAGGTGTACGTCCTGTCCAAGGACGAGGGCGGCCGTCACACCCCGTTCTTCAACAACTATCGTCCGCAGTTCTATTTCCGTACCACGGACGTGACCGGCGTCATCACCCTTCCCGACGGCGTCGAGATGTGCATGCCCGGCGATAACGTTGACATGAACGTTGAGCTGATTACCCCGATCGCCATCGAGGTTGGCCTCCGCTTCGCCATCCGCGAGGGCGGCCGCACCGTCGGCTCCGGCGTCGTCATCGCCATCAACGAGTAAGCTTTTGACGCAAAGTCCCTCAGCCCTTGGGCTGAGGGATTTTTTTCTGTCGGCAAACGAAGTTTGCCGACAGAGCCAAATGAGAACCGCGTCGCGGTTCTCATTTGACATACGCACGCTCCATCGCCCTCGGCTTCGCCTCGGTTGGTCGGCGTGCAGGCTCGCCTTGCTCGCCTCAGGGTGTTTTTGCCGCGGCAGAGCCACGGCAAAGACGGATTACAATCCCCTCGAACATAGCCATTCACCACGGCTTATAGGGTGTTAATAAAGACCATAGGTCTGTGGAGACAGCGGCACCTGCGGCACATCAAGCAGGAGCGCAGGGCGCTTTACACGGAGCGATTGACCAGCAACTGATTTACGCATAAGACATAGCCGGGCGGCGAGGAGCAATCTCCGCCATAAAACAACCTCGAAAAACCCTGAAATTTCAGCGAAAACTCTTGACAAAAGCGGTGAAATCTGGCACAATTTATAATCATTATTGTATACGTCCTTAGAGGTCGACACCTCTGAGGAAAGGATAGTTTTGCCTCAGTAGGTGCCGATATAAACCGATGACTTCGCTCCTTCTGATGCAGGTTGGAAGGAGTGTTTTTATATGCAGAAATTACGTAAGGGAATGGCGCTTTTGCTGGCGGTGTTTCTGTGCATTGGTGTGCTACCTTTATCGGGTGTAGCTCATGCAGAGAACCTGCAGGAAGAGGCTGCGCTGGGAAAAACTGTCCAGACCGAAGAAGCCAGAACGGAAAAAGTGATGTCTCTCTTGGCTGAATCTGTAGAGTCTGAAGCCGCTTTATCAGAGATGTCAACTTCGGATGCGGTAAGCGAAGAAGAATCTGACGCAGAGGAAATCGCGCCGGCAGAGGAATCTGCTGATGTTATCACGGATGATATTCAGGCTGAGGCGTCCGCTTCGTCCCGTATGGACAGCTTTTCGCTTCTCATCGCCAGCGCTCCCCGCATGGCGCCGGCGGCAGCCTCCGCCGCAACGCTTGAAGCGCTTCAGAATGACTGGAGATTCGCCAGAAATAATACGTCCAAGCGCATCGTGCTGACAAAATACCTGGGCAGTGAAGAAAGCCTAGAGGTTCCAGCAACCGTCATGGTAGATGGGGAAGAATATGCTGTACAGCTGGGAAACGGCTCCAACTCCAGCAATCAAATATTTGCCGGTACATCGGTAAAACAGTTAACGGTTGAAGACGGAGTAATCATATCAAATCCTAACGATCTTTTTTATAATGCTATTCAGCTTGAAAGCGTTGATTTAACTGGCGCAGACCTTAGCAGTGCAACAAGTATGCAGGGAATGTTTTATGGATGCAGTGGGCTGAAAAGCGTCAATTTGCATGGAGTCGATGCTGGCAAAGTTACGAATGTACGATATATGTTTTCCCAGGCATCTAATATAGAAGAAGTCGATTTAAGTGATACAGATTTGAGCAAAGTAACATCATTTGCTTATTCATCTCCAAGCAATAGTTATGCTTCAACATTGTTTATGTGCATATTGCGGTGCCCAACGGCCGCTGATGCGGAGCTAAACGGCCGCGGTGCGGCGTAAGCGGCCGGTCGGCTCGCTGTGTTGAAGTAGTCCGAGAA
>CACWHX010000033.1 GCA_902760845.1 Oscillospiraceae bacterium | reverse complement strand
AGAGAATTGCGGAGGGCTTTCCACAATCTCTCGGCTTTTCTTTGCTTTTTCTCGTTGAGAAAGGCGCGCTGCAAAAATTCCATTTTGCAACGCGCCCTTTTCGCGCGCAATGATAGCATTTCCTTATAACACGATTTCATAAAGGTATTTCCGTTTTCCGAGGTGCCTTTATAAAATAGCACTGAGCAATCTCGGCTGCAGGGACAGCTTATTTCCGATTGAAAGGTGGGTCTATTTTTGAGCAAGCAACTACTAACCGGCAATGAGGCCGTTGCCAGGGGCGCTTATGAGGCGGGCGTCTCCTTTGCCTCCGCCTACCCCGGCACGCCCAGTACAGAGATTTTGGAAAACGTGGGCACCTACAGGGAAATCACCGCTGAGTGGGCGCCCAACGAAAAGGTGGCCATGGAGGCTGCGATCGGCGCGTCTATGGGCGGCGTTCGCTCCATGGCGGCAATGAAGCACGTGGGGCTGAACGTGGCCGCCGACCCGATGTTCACCTTTGCCTATATGGGTGTCAGCGGCGGTATGGTCTTTGTGTCCGCCGACGATCCGGGGATGCACTCCAGCCAGAACGAACAGGACAACCGAAACTATGCCAGGTTTATGAAGCTCCCCATGCTGGAGCCCTCCGACTCTCAAGAGGCCAAGGATATGTTCCGGGACGCTTTTGAAATCTCGGAGCGCTACGACACCCCTGTGATGTTTCGTATGACCACCCGCATCTGTCATTCCAAGTCGCTGGTCGAGCTGGGCGAGCGCAAGGTGTTCGATGCGATCCCCTACGTAAAAAACCGGATGAAGAATGATCCCGTCCCCGCAATCTCCCGGCAGCTGCGCGTCAACATGCTGGAGCGGGACCGGCGGCTCTCCGCCTTCTCCAACGACTGCGCATACAACTTCGCCGAGTATAACGGCTCCAAAAAAATCGGTATCGTCGCAAACGGCATTTCGTATCAATACGCCAAGGAGGTATTCGGCGACAGCGCTTCTTACTTGAAGCTGGGCATGACCAATCCTCTGCCCATAGATTTGATTCGAGAGTTTCGCTCCAACGTCGAGACCTTGTATGTGATCGAGGAGCTGGACCCCTTCATGGAGGAGCAGATCAAGGCCGCCGGGATCGACTGCATCGGCAAGGAAAAAATTCCTCTTGTGGACGAGCTCAATCCAAATATTATCAAGCAGGCCCTGCTTGGCGAGACGGTCGAAGAAATCCACTGCAACCCGAACCTTATCGTGGGTCGGCCGCCCACGCTCTGCGCCGGCTGCCCGCACCGGGGCTTCTTCTATGCGTGTTCCAAGCGGAAGGACACCGTTATGGTGGGCGATATTGGCTGTTATGCACTGGGCGGCAGCGAACCGCTGAACGCAAAAGACATGGCCATCTGCATGGGCGCGGCGTTCTCGCTTGCGCATGGCATGGACAAGGCATTCCAGCTCAGCGGACAGGGCAAAACTATCGTCGCCTGCATGGGCGACTCCACGTTCTTCCACACCGGCATCAACGCCCTGGAAGAGGTAGTCTATAACGACTCCCATGTGATCTGCTGCATTCTGGATAATCGCATCACCGGCATGACCGGTCATCAGGAGAACCCTGGAACAGGCTACAGTCTCAATGGCGAGCCTGCCACCATCATGGACATTGAAACCATTGTCCGCGCGCTTGGCGTCACACGGGTACGCACAGTGAACCCTCTGAAATTGGACGAGATGGACGCTGCGCTGGATTGGGCCTATGCGCAGGTGCGGGAGGGCCCCGTGGTGCTGGTCACCCGCTGGCCCTGCGTGCTCAAGAAGCTCTCGACCGAGGACAAGCGCGAATTTCGCACCGCGCCCGCCCTCTGCACGGTTGATCACACAAAATGCATCGGCTGCAAAAAGTGTCTCAGTACCGGGTGTCCGGCCCTGAGCCTTGACAAATATGAGCGCAAAGTCACGATCGACCGCATGCAGTGCGTCGGCTGCACGATCTGTGCGCAGGTCTGCCCCAAGCAGGCCGTCAGGAAAGGAGCCAGAAAAGCATGAAAAAGATGGATACCAAAAGCGTGATGCTGGTTGGCGTCGGCGGGCAGGGCACCATTCTTGCCAGCAAAGTTCTAACCTCTGGTCTGATCGCTGCGGGATACGACGTAAAAATGAGCGAGATCCACGGCATGAGCCAGCGCGGCGGGTCCGTCTCCACGCAGGTGCGCTACGGCAGCCGCGTTTACTCCCCCATCATCGGGAACGGGCAGGCCGATGTGCTTGTCGCATTTGAGACCATGGAGGCCATCCGCTATCTGCCCGCGCTGAGGCCCGGCGGAAAAATCGTCGTCAATGACTACCAGATCGCCACACTGCCCATCCTCAGCGGGGAAAAGGACTACCCGGACGGGATCACGGAAGAACTCGAGCGCAAGGCCAGCACGCTGGTCATCGACGCGGCAAGGGTGGCTGCAAAGAACGGAAACCCCAGGGGGATGAATATCGTTCTGTTGGGTGCGCTGATCGAATCGCTGCACATTCAAAATGTGGACTGGGCCACGGCAGTGCGAGATTGCGTCAAGCCTGCGTTTGTGGAAAGCAACCTGCACTGCCTGGACGCCGGCATGCGCGCGGCGGAGGCGCTGGCATAAGGTCTGCTTCACAAGAGGCGGTCGACAGCTTGGGGGAGGCACTTCAAAAGAAGCGCCTCCCCCGATTGTTTTTTTAGATTGGGTTTGTGTCTTACGCCTTTGCCTTCTGCTCCTTGGAGATGCGGGAGAAGGTCTGGATGCCCTCGACGACGAGGATGACGGCCAGGATGACCATCGCGAGCGCAAAGATGAGCTGGAACCAGTTGCCCCAGGCCATGCCGCCCTCGAGGCCGAAGCCCTTGATCTTGGTGATGATCGTAATCACGAGGCTGGTGATCGTCGCGCAGAGCATGAAGATCATCGGGAAGATGAACATCTTGTTGTTCTTGCCGACGTTGCCCAGCCACGCGGCGACCGCCATGAGGGCGAGGCCGGCGAGGAGCTGGTTGGCAGCGCCGAACAGGCCCCAGATCTGGCTGAGGGACAGGCCGCCGAGAACGCAGCCCACGACGACCATGAACAGCGTGCCGGTGAGCGGATAGGCGAAGAATCTGCGGATGCCGGTGGCGTCCTTATAGGTCGCCTCGCCTTCCTTCAGGAACAGCTCGCTGAACATGTAGCGGCTCAGGCGCGTGCCGGAGTCAAGGCTGGTCAGCGCGAAAACGGAGACCGCCAGCGTCAGCAGTGCATAGATGGTCTTGTAGATGGAGGTCGTCTCCGCGCCGAACATGGTGCCGATGCCGGCAGCGAATGCGGCGGACGGGGACCCAAACGGATTATCCGCGGAGGTCCACTTGTTGAACACCATGCCAACGGCAATCAGAGAAATGACGCCGAGCGCGGACTCCACAAGCATGGAGCCGTAGCCGATGGGCTTCGCGCTGGTCTCTTTGTCGAGCTGCTTTGCCGTCGTGCCGGACGCGATCAGGCTGTGGAAGCCGGAGCACGCGCCGCAGGCGACGGTGATGAACAGCGCCGGGAACAGCGTGCTGCCATTGGCGAGCTTCCAGCTGGTGAACGGCGGAACCTGGAACTCTGCATTACCGGTGGCCGCGGAGAAGATGATGCCGAAGATTGCGACGATCATCATCGCGTAGAGCAGATAGCTGGACAGATAGTCACGCGGCTGGAGCAGAATCCAGACCGGGACCAGGGACGCGACCGTGATGTAGACGCCGATGATGACGATCCACGCGGTGCGGCCGAGGCTCAAACCGACGTTCAGGCCGAGGAACACGATGGCGACAATGCCGATGAGGCCGATGATGGTCGCCGGAAGGGTGCCCATGCCGGCGCGGTTCGTCAGCAGGCCGTAGATGACCGCCAGAACGATGAACAGCATGGAGATCATTGCCGTGGACTCGGTGCCGGCAACGTTGTCTCCGGTGGTGAACAGGGCGCCGGACGCATCCGCCGGCGCGGCAAATGTGCCGGCAACGACGTTCACGAAGGACGCAATGACCAGGATGAGCACCAGCAGCGCAAAGATGAGGAAGAGGGTCTTGGCTCTCTTGCCCATCGTGTCGCCGATGATCTCGCCGATGGACTTGCCGCCGTGGCGGACAGACGCGAACAGGGAACCGAAATCGTGCACACCGCCAAAGAAAATACCGCCAAGAACGCACCACAGGAAAACCGGAACCCAGCCGAACACCGCCGCCTGAATGGGGCCGTTGATCGGGCCGGCGCCCGCGATGGACGAGAAGTGGTGGCCCATCAGGACCGCCGGTTTTGCCGCAACATAGTCAACGCCGTCGTTTACCGTGACGGCCGGGGTCGCCCGCTCCGGGTCGAGGCCCCACTGTTTCGCCAACCATGAGCCATACGTAACATAGCCAATGATCAGCAGGATAATTGCCGCAATGATGATAAGTACAGCAGTCATGTTTTTCTCACTCTCCTACCTTATATTCTGAAATATATTGCTCAGGAGCTTCTTCAGGTCCTTGCCATGGCGGTTTGTGGTAATCCGACCATCTGAAAGCTCGATTGCACCGATTCGCAGATTGCTCCAGCCCTGGAGCCCGTGCTGATAGCCGAGACTCCGGTGCGTGCGCCTGATCGCCGTGCGCGCGGCGGCGTCCAGTTCCGGCAGGAGCAAAACCAGCGTAACGTCCGAATTGCGGTGGCTGCCGGACGGCTCCACCCGCGGCATCGCGTCGTCCCACGCGGCCTCGATCAGCGTCCGCAGGGCCGTTTCATCCAGCGCGTCCCGCGCGGCAAAATAGACATACTCGTGGCTGTCCATATCCCAGATCTTTGCCTGGCGGATCAGCAGATACTTCTCGCCGTGGCTGTGAAACTCGGCCGTGGCGGCAAACGGCGCCGGCGCGGAACGCGCGACATTATAGTATCTCTCGTAGGCCGGAAGAACCTTCTCCAGCGCTTCCGTCGGCGTCATACCCGTTCCTCCACTTCCTCAACGCTTATAACAGAATTATTTTAGCACAGCCGCTCGCAGAATGCAAGTCAATCTGCGATCTTTTTAACGAAATTCGTAATTTTTTGACAATTCCTTCAGACCTGCCGCACCGCCGTCGTCTGCTCCGGGTCGCGGACATAGCCGAACTGCGCGTTCGGGCAGGCCTCCTGCAGGGCCTCCAGCGCGGCCTTGCCGGCGCGCTCGGTGGTAAAACGAATCTGCGCCAGCTCCTTCTCCCCCTCGCCGCAGACGACGAGATTTTCCACCGGGAGGCCGTTGTTGCAGCAGCCCATGCGGGCGTTGACGATCTCAACGCGGCGGAACACGCGGGTGATGCGCGCATAGGGGATAAAATAGACCTTTCGCCCGGCCTTGAAAAAGAGGTGCTGCGCGCCAAGCGTCGCGGGAACCAGTTCCCTGCCCGCGCGATATTCGGTTTCCAGCGCGTCCTTTTCCGGGGCCTCGGCGGTCGGCTCCAGGGGGATCCATTTCATGCACAGCCGCTCCTTTCCGTTTTTTTGACAAGATTTTATCACGCAACACCAGCGAATGCAAGACCTTGTTCCTTTTTTGTTCATGATTTCAGCTATTAATTTTTTTGATAACCAGCCGGCGCGGGCAAACGGCCGCGGAGGGCACGCCGCGCAGACGGCGAAAATTGGGCATTGACATCGCTGTCGAATCTTGCTAAAATGAAGCATCTCAATTGGAAACCAACACTCAGTGAGAGTCTTTCCGAAGCAAGATGCGACCGCTGCCGTGCCAGCGCACGTCAGCCAAGGCCAGACGGACAGCCGGGTCGAATGCCGAAATACCGCAGTGCGGTGGCAACATTTGTTGCCTTATTGATGGAGTTAAAAGCTCAAGTTTTATAAGTTGGTCACTTAAAACCAGTGCTGGCTCGCGCCCGCAAACTTGTGAAATGGTCAATAAGAGTAGGTAAAGGAATCTTTGCTGGACAGACTCTGAACCCATGCCATACGCCCCGCCTGCCGTGATTTTTTCGCGGCGGGATGGGGACATTCTGCAAGTGCCCGCGCGCCGCGCCGGGGACTTGCTTTTTTGCGCGCAAAACTCCTGAAAGCCGCCGGAGAGGAGCATGAAATCATCATGAAAAAGATCATTGAGCTGCGGGACGTCTCCAAGGCGTTCGACGGGGAGACCGTGCTGGATCATATTGATCTGGATATCTACGACAATGAGTTTCTCACGCTGCTCGGTCCCTCCGGCTGCGGCAAGACGACCACGCTGCGTCTGATCGGCGGGTTTGAGACGCCCGACAGCGGCGACGTGCTGTTTCTCGGCGCGCGCATCAACGACACGCCGCCGCACAAGCGCAGCGTCAACACCGTCTTTCAAAGATATGCGCTCTTCCCCCACCTGAATGTATTTGACAACGTGGCGTTCCCGCTGCGGGAGCAGCGGCTGCCGAAGACCGAGATCGAGGAAAAGGTGCGGGAAATGCTCGCGCTCGTAAAGCTCACCGGCTTTGAGCGCCGGAACGTCGCGCGCCTCTCCGGCGGCCAGCAGCAGCGCGTCGCCATTGCGCGCGCGCTCATCAGCCGGCCGCGGGTGCTGCTGCTCGACGAGCCGCTCGGCGCGCTCGATCTGAAGCTGCGCAAGGATATGCAGCAGGAGCTGAAGAACATCCAGAAGGCCACCGGCATCACGTTCGTCTTCGTCACGCACGACCAGGAGGAGGCGCTCAGCACGTCTGACACCATCGTCGTCATGGCCGAGGGCAGGATCCAGCAGATCGGCACCCCCATCGACATTTACAACGAGCCGGAAAACGCCTTCGTGGCGGACTTTATCGGCGAGAGCAACATCGTGGACGGCGTCATGCGCGCGGACTATCGCGTCACCTTCTCCGGCCACACGTTTGCGTGCGTGGACAAGGGCTTTCAGAAAAACGAGCCGGTGGACGTCGTCGTCCGTCCGGAGGACGTGGACATTGTCCCCCTCGAGCGCGGGATGCTCCGCGGCGTGGTCACGTCCGTTACGTTCATGGGCGTGCACTATGAGATTATCGTGGACATCAACGGCTTCAAATGGATGATCCAGACGACGGATTTTGTGGATGTGGACGAGGAGATCGGCCTCTATCTGGAGCCGGACGCCATCCACATCATGAAAAAATCCGAGTACTCCGGCATGTTCGGCGACTACTCCTCGTTCTCGATGGAGCTGGATGAGTTGTCCGACGCGGAAAGCGAGGCGGACGAATGAGCCGCGCGCCGCGGGAAAGGCGCAACGCGCGCGTGGCGCGGCTGAGTCTCGCGCCCTACTCCGTGTGGGCGGTGCTGTTCATTGTGGTGCCGCTCGTGTTCGTGGCGTACTATGCGTTTACGGACAACAGCATGCGCTTTACGACGGAGAACATCACAAAGTTTTTCACCGCGACCTCCACCGTCCTCGGCGAGGACGGCTCGCAGCAGGTCGTGCGCACGTATATGGTCATCTTCTGGCGCTCGCTCAAGCTCGCCGTAATCTCCACGGTCATCTGCCTGCTGCTGGGCTACCCCACCGCGTATATCATCGCGCGCGCCGCGCCGCGCACGCAGAAGACCGCCATCACGTTCATCATGATCCCCATGTGGATGAACTTTCTGATCCGCACCTATGCGTGGATGACCATCCTGCAGGACACGGGTCTGCTCAACCACCTGCTGGCCGCGCTGCATCTCGGCCAGGCGCACATCATCGGCACGGAGGCCGCCGTCGTGATCGGCATGGTGTACGACTATTTCCCGTATATGATCCTGCCGATCTATTCCGTTCTGGCAAAGATGGACACGCGCCTGATCGAGGCCGCGCACGATCTCGGCTGCAACAACGTCGGCGTGCTGCGCAGGGTCATTTTCCCGCTGAGCCTGCCGGGCGTCGTCTCCGGCGTCACGATGGTGCTTATCCCCTCGATCAGCACGTTCTATATCTCGCAGAAGCTCGGCAACGGCAAGTTCTTTCTCATCGGCGACGCGATTGAGGGGCAGTACGTGGCGAACAATCTCCACTTTGCCGCTGCCATTGCCTTCATTCTGATGGTCATCCTGCTGATCGCCATGGCGCTCATGAAGCGGTTTACCGACAGCTGCGTGCGGGGAGGTGTGTGAGATGAAAATGAAGCCCGCCGCAAAGGTCTACACCGCGCTCATTTTCCTGTTTCTCTTCGCGCCCATCGCCATTCTGCTGGTGTTTTCGTTCAACGGCGCGAAAAGCCTGAGCGTGTTTTCCACAGTCTCGCTCAAATGGTACCGGGAGCTGTTTCGCGACGCCGAGACGCTCAATGCGCTGAAAAACACGCTCATCCTCGCCGTGTGCGCGTCGGTGCTCTCCACCGGCATGGGCACGGCCGCCGCCGTCGGCATCAACAAGCTGCGCAAGCGGTATCTGCGCGCCGCGCTTGACACGGTGACGAACATCCCCATGATGAATCCGGACATCATCACCGGCATCTCGCTGATGCTCATGTTCGTGTTCGTGGGGCAGCTGTTCGGCATGGCGACCAGTCTCAGCTTCTGGACGATGCTCATCGCGCACATCACGTTCTGCCTGCCGTATGTCATTTTGCAGGTGCTGCCGAAGCTGAAGCAGATGGACCCCTCCCTGCCGGAGGCGGCAATGGATCTCGGCTGCACGCCGCTGCGCGCGTTTTTCCGCGTGGAGGTGCCGGAGATTCTGCCCGGCGTCATTACGGGGCTGCTGATGGCGTTCACGCTCTCGCTGGACGACTTCGTCATCAGCTATTTCACGCAGGGCAACGGCTTTCAGACGCTGCCGATCCGCATCTACAACATGACGAAGAAAACCGTCACGCCGAAGATGTACGCGCTTGCGACGCTGATCTTCTTCGCGATTCTGGCGCTGCTGCTGCTCACCAATCTCGTGGACGAGGACGACAGCCGCCGTATCCGTGCCGCGCGCGACGCGAGACGCGGCCGCCGCTCCCATGCGCACCGGCCCGGAAGCCGACGTCCGCTGCGCATCGCCGTGAGCCTGCTGGTCGTCGCGGCGCTCGCCATCGGCGCCATCGGGTTCTATGGTCAGCGCGCCCAGCCGCTCGTGCTGAACGTCTACAACTGGGGCGAATATGTCTCCGACGGGTCGGACGATTCGCTCGACACCATCCAGGCGTTCGAGGCGTGGTACAAGGAGACCTACGGCGTGCCGGTGAAGGTCAACTACGACACCTACGCCAGCAACGAGGACATGTACGCCAAGCTCAAAAGCGGCGCGGTGAGCTATGATGTCGTCGTCCCCTCGGACTATATGATCGCGCGCATGGCAAGCGAAGATATGCTCCTGCCGCTGAACTTTGACAACATTCCGAATTACCGGTATATCGCCGACAGCTTCAAGGGACTCTACTACGACGCGGAGAACCGCTACACCGTCCCCTACACGTATGGCATCGTGGGCGTGATTTACGACGCGAACCAGGTGGACGAGGCCGACGCCGACGGCTGGGAGCTGCTGTGGAACGAGGCGTACGCCGGGCGCATCCTGCAATTCAACAACTCCCGCGACGCGATGGGCACCGCCCTCTACCGCGCGCGCCTCGATGTGAACAGCACCGACCGCGCCGTCTGGGACGAGGCGCTGGCCGCGCTCGTGGCGCAGCACGGGCTGGTGAAAAGCTATGTCATGGATGAAATCTTCAACATGATGGAGTCCGGCGAGGCCGCCGTCGCCGCCTACTATGCGGGCGACTATTTCACCATGCTCGACGCCGAGGCGGACTCCGTCGATCTCCGCTTCTATTACCCGGAGCCGACGAACTATTTCGTGGACGCCATGTGCATTCCGGCCGGGTGCCAGAATCAGGAGCTGGCGGAGATCTTCATCAACTATATGCTGAGCGAGGAGCCGGCCATTGCGAACGCCGAGTATGTCTACTACGCCTCCCCCAATCGCCTGGTGTATGAAAACGAGGATTATGTAAACGACATGGGGGAAGAGGCCATGAAGATTCTCTACCCGAATATTGAGCAGTTTGCGGAGTTATATAACCAATACGCCTATCGCAATCTCGATCAGGAGACGCTTGATTATGTAAACTCATTGTGGGAGACGCTGAAGATCAACTGACGCATGCCGGAGGCCGTGTATGGAGATTCTCTATCAGGACAATTCCATTCTCGTCTGCGTCAAGCCCGCGGGGGTGCTGTCCACAGACGAGCCGGGCGGGATGCCGGAGCTTGTGCGCGCGGCGCTGGGCGACCCTGACGCCTGCGTGCGAACGGTGCACCGGCTCGACCGCGTCGTCGGCGGGCTGATGGTCCTTGCGCGCACGCCGGAGGCGGCCGCCCGCCTCTCGGCGCAGATTCGGAGCCATGACTTCGGCAAGACGTATCTCGCCGTCGTGCACGGCCAGCCGGAGGCGCTCTCCGGCACCTATCGCGACCTGCTTGCGCGCGACAGCGCCGAGCGCAAAACCTACGTCGTGCAAAAGCCGGCCAAAGGGGTGCAGGAGGCCGTGCTGGACTATGAAGTGCTCGCGGCGCGCGGCGGGCTGTCGCTTGTGCGCATCTATCTGCAGACCGGGCGCACGCACCAGATTCGCTGCCAGTTCTCGGCGCGCGAGCTGCCGCTCTGGGGCGACCGGAAGTACAGCACGCGCCCCGACGACGGGCCGATCGCGCTCTGGTCGCACGCGCTGCACTTCGCGCATCCCGAAACCGGCGAGGTCCTGTTTTTCGAGCAGCCGCCGCCGGACATCGAGCCGTGGCGGATGCTCATGGAGGAAGCATAAAACCCGGCGCAGCCTTCACAGGCTGCGCCGGGTGAGCCTGTCGGCAAACAAAGTTTGCCGACAGCTGGGGCTTGCGCTGCATTCCTTGCCCTCGTTTGTGAATGCGATTCGCAATATGAGGGCAATCCATTCCGCGAGAAGTATTTTTGCCCCACGGCGAAGCCGCGGGGCAAAAATGATTTGACCAGATTCGCGCCTCCGGGCGCGAACTCTGCGAGGCTTTTTTGACAAGCTGACCCGGCGCAGCCTTCACAGGCTGCGCCGGGTGTTTTACATGGCTTCGATCTCTTTGATGTTGTATTCGTTGCCCGTGACGAGGTAGGTGCGCTCGCTTTTGCAGTATGGGCAGATCTTGGCGTATTGCAGGGTCGGATAGGTCTTTTGGCAGTCCTCGCAGAACGTCACCGCCTTCAGCGTCTCGATCTTCAGCTCCGCGTTCTGCAGCGCCGGCGGGCGCTTTTTCACCGCCCACTTCCAGCAGTCCACAAGGTATTCCGGGATGATGCCGCTCACCTCGCCGACCTCCAGCGTGACGCTGCCGACCTCTGTGAGATCGTTTTCCCGACAGAGCTCCTCCACCCTGTCCAAAACATAAAAAACCGTTCCAAGCTCGTGCACGGAACTCCTCCCCTCCCGTTCTTTTTTTGTTTATCCTACCATACCGCGCCCCTGCTTTCAACCGAATTTTTGCAATTTTTTCTCTTGACAACGCCCTGACTCCGCGTTATAATGCCGCACAAGGCCTTGGAAGGGGTCGATTCTTGAGGAAAGGAGACGCGCCGGAATGACCATTGCACGCACCGCTATGATGGATATGATGATGTGCATGCCCATGTGCATGTGCATGCGTCAGCGTGCCCTGGTGGACGGCTCGTCTCATATCATATCCGACTGATTTGCGTTTCACGCGGAATGCAGACACCCGGAAGGTATGTGAGCCTTCCGGGTGTTTTGCGTTCCGCTGTATTTTTTGGAAGAGGTAGCGGCATGATCGAGATTCAGAATCTGAACAAAACCTACCGCGGCGCGGCCGGTGAAATCGCGGCGCTGCGCGAGATCAATCTCACCATTGAGGACGGCGAAATCTTCGGCGTCATCGGCCTTTCGGGCGCGGGAAAGAGCACGCTCGTGCGATGTATCAATCTGCTGGAGCGCCCGACGGACGGCCGCGTGTTGATTGATGGCGAGGACCTGACGCGGCTGCCCAAGCGGGCCCTGCTGCAGAAGCGGCAGAGCATCGGCATGATCTTTCAGAGCTTCAATCTCCTGGAGCAGCGCACCGTTTTGCGCAACGTCTGCTTCCCGCTGGAGATCGCGGGCGCGCCGAAGGCCGAGGCGAGACAGCGCGCGCTGGAGCTTTTGGAGCTGGTCGGCCTCTCCGACCGGGCGGACGCCTACCCCTCCCAGCTCTCCGGCGGGCAGAAGCAGCGCGTCGCAATCGCCCGGGCGCTCGCGACAAAGCCGAAGTATCTGCTGTGCGACGAGGCGACAAGCGCGCTCGATCCCAACACGACGCAGTCCATTCTGGCGCTGCTGCAGCAGATCAACCGCACGCTCGGCGTCACGATCGTGGTCATCACGCACGAGATGCGCGTCATCGAACAAATCTGTAGCCGCGTCGCCGTCATCGACCAGAGCCGCATCGCGGAGATCGGCAAGGTCAGCGACGTGTTTGTGAACCCGCAGTCCGACATTGCCCGCGCGCTCATCCTTCCGGACAATCCGCTGGAAAATCTCCCCCCTGCCAGAACGCAGCGGCTGCGGCTCGTATTCGACAATCACGCCTCCGGCGAGCCGATCATCTCGCGCATCGCGCTGGAGTGCGGCGCGAAGGTGAACATCGTCTACGCCGACACGCGCTTCGTCGAGGGCAACGCTTACGGACACATGATTATCGAGCTGCCGGATGATGACGAGCAGGTGGCGCGCATTCTCCGGTTTCTCGGCGAGAATCGCATTACCTACCTGGAGGAGGATTGAGCGATGAACACGGAATGGCTTATAAAGCTCTGGGACAACGGCGTTTTGCAGCTCGGCGTCTGGGAGACGATCTACATGACGCTGCTCGCCGCGCTGTTCTCGTATCTCATCGGGCTCCCGCTCGGGCTGCTCCTGCGCGTGACGGACGCGGACGGCATCCACCCGATCAAATGGCTCAACAGCGCGCTCGGCGTGATCGTGAACTTCCTGCGCAGCATGCCGTTTCTCATTCTCATGATCGCCATGCTGCCCGTGGCAAAGTTCATCGTCGGCACCTCGCTCGGCAACAAGGCCGTCATCGTGACGCTCGTCATCGCCGCCGCGCCGTATGTGGCGCGCATGGTGGAGTCCTCCGCCAAGGAGGTGGACGCCGGCGTCATCGAGGCCGCGCAGTCCATGGGCGCCTCCACGTTTCAGATCGTGTGGAAGGTGCTCATCCCGGAGGCAAAGCCCGCGCTCATCGTGGGCGCGGTCATCTCCACCGTCACCATCCTTGGCTACTCCGCCATGGCCGCTACCATCGGCGGCGGCGGGCTGGGCCAAATCGCCATCGTCTATGGCCACCAGAGAAGCAACCCCGCCGTGATCTGGGTCTGCGTCGTGCTCATCGCGATCATCGTGCAGATCATTCAGGTCGTCGGCATGCGCATCGCGCACCGGGTAGACCGGCGCGCAAGAAGCTGACAGGAGGAACGCTCATGCTGTTGCATTTTCCCGCGCTGCTGCGCGTAAACTTCCGGCACGGACGAATGTGGGCGGAAGAAAAACGCGCCGCGCCCCGGCCCGGAGGCGCGGCAACCATAGAGGCCATCCAATCAGATTGAAAAAGGAGATTTTACTATGAAAAAGATCGTATCCATTCTGCTGTCTCTCGCGCTGGTGTTCTCGCTGGCGGCGCTGGCGGGCTGCAGCTCCAACAAGACCGAAGAACCCGTCGCGACCGACGACGCCGCTGTCACCGACGGCGCCTCCGGCGACGACACCACCATCGTCGTGGGCGCAAGCGCCACCCCGCACGCCGAAATCCTTGAGCAGGTCAAGGACGCGCTCGCTGACGAGGGCTACACGCTGGAAATCAAAATCTTCGACGACTATGTTCTGCCAAACAAGGCCCTGGCCGACGGCGAGCTTGACGCGAACTACTTCCAGCACACCCCGTATCTGAACAACTACAACGCCGAGAACGGCACCGATCTCGTCTCCGCCGCGCTGATCCACTATGAGCCCTTCGGCGTTTACGGCAACGGCGTGACCGATCTCGCCGAGCTGCCGGACGGCGCGACCATCATCATCCCCGCGGACGGCAGCAACGAGACCCGCGCCCTGTTCGTGCTCGCCCAGGAGGGTCTCATCACCCTGCCTGAGGACGCGGACGCCGAGGTCGGCGTGACGACGCTAGACGTCGTGGACGACGGCGGTTACAACATCGTGCCCGTCCAGGCCGACACAGTCGCGGCGCAGCTCGCGAACGCCGACGCGGGCGCCATCGCCGTCATCAACGGCAACTACGCGCTCGCCGCGGGGCTCGACATCAACGACGCGCTCGCAACCGAGGACGCCTCCGGCGCCGCCGCGCAGACCTATGCCAACGTCATCGCCGTGCGCAACGGCGACGAAAATTCCGCCAAGATCCAGGCGCTTGTGAAGGCCCTGCAGACCGACGCGGTGAAGGAATACATCACCAACACCTACAACGGCGCCGTCGTGGCGATTTTCTGAAACACAAGCAAAGACGAGACCGGAGCGGCCTGATGAAAGCCGCTCCGGTTTCCTTTTGGGCCGTGGCCGCTCCGATCGGGATTTCGGAGACCCCAAAAATTGATCGCTTGCGCTTCCATCGCGAATCCGTTATCATAAAGGCGGCGAACGCAGACGCACAGGCGTCTGATCCAGCAGGGGGAGGCGTGATCGGATGTTTCAGGAAATGGAATATGTCTTCGCAGTCTATCGGGAGCGCAGCTTCACCAAGGCCGCGCAGAAGATGTTTTTGTCCCAGCCGGCGCTGAGCGCGATGGTGAAAAAGGCGGAAAAGAAGGTGGGCATGCCGCTCTTTGACCGCTCGACCTCGCCGCTGACGCTCACGCCCGCCGGAGAGTATTACATCGAGCAGGCAAAGAAAATCGCGCGGATTCAGCAGGAGGCGAAGGCCTACTTCAGCCAAATCTCCCACATCCGCGACGTTCACGTGCGCATCTGCGGCGCGGCAATCTATCAGGCGTATGTCTTCCCGTCCATCGTGGCGGCCTTTCAGGCGCAGTATCCGGAGATCAGCATAACGTGGGTCGAGGAGCGAACCGGCCTGGTGCAGAAATTGCTCACCGGAGAGGCCGATCTCTTTCCGGAGGTCAACAACTACATCTCAAAAGAGGTGGACGGCGTCGTGTGGAAAAACGAAGAGCTCATGCTGGTCGTGCCGGTCGAGCTGCCGATCAACGCGGGCCTGGAGGCATATCGCTTTACACCCGGCGAGGTCCGGGAGGGAAAGCACCGCGCGCCCGACGCAAAGAAGCTCGACATGGCGCTGTTTCGGGATTTGAAATTCGTTCTCATGGACGAGGAGAACGACACCTATCAGCGCGCCGTCACCATTTGCGCCAACGCGGGCTTTGTCCCCAGGCTGCTGCCGACGAAGCCCTCTCAAATGCTCACGGCCTATCAGCTCGCGTCGCAGAGCGGAACCGCCACCTTCGTCAGCGACACGCTCGTGGAGCATGCCGACAAGAATTATCCCTTCTATCTCTACAAGCCGGACGATCCGCTGGCCGAGCGGCCGCAATACCTGTATTTCCGGAGGGGGAAGGACAACTCCGCCGCGGTCGGGCTATTCCGGGAGTTCCTGCTGCATTATCAGCACCAGAAGGGCGCAATATAACGGCGGTCTTATCCCACAATCAACAAACATCTATGACATTTGCTTTTGCTTATGTCATAGATGTTTATTTGTATTATTCAAATCCGTGTCTCCGTTGTATACTGGCCTCAGGCATTGAAATATCGGTCACACTACAGCAGAAAGGAAGGTGCGGGATGCATATCACAAGGGAAAAAATCCTCTTCGAGCCTGCCCTGCAGGCGGAAATCAAGGAGCGATTTTACTTCGTCAACGAGGACTATCTCGGCCGGAGGCGTCAGTTTTTTGAAAACTCCGGCGGTTCTCTGCGGCTGAAGGCCGCCGTGGAGGCGAAGGCGCGGCTGGAGCAGATCCCGGACTGCCCGGAGCGCGCGCACGATACCGCGCGGATGCTCAGGCAGGTCAAGGCCGACGGCATCCGGGACATCATGGAGGTCATCTTTGGCGCGGAGCCGGGCCATGGCGCGCTTATCACGGAGCTCACCGCCTCGCAGGTCATGTTCCAGCTGGTGCGCGCAATCATGGAAAACGCCGGATGGGGCGGCAACGCGGTCACAACCTCGATTGAGCACCCCTCCGCCTACGACTCCGTGGAGCTCTACTGCCGGCGCACCGGCCGCGAATTTCGCGTGGCGGCGGCCGACCCCGCCGTGGGCGGCGTGACCACGAAGGAAATCCTCAGCAAGGTGGACAGGGACACCGTGCTCCTGAGCGTGATGAGCGCCTCAAATATCTCCGGCTACCTCTTCGACATGGAGACCATTTGCCGGGAGGCGCGGAAGATCAGCCCCGACATCTACATTGTTTCCGACGCGGTGCAGCACATGCCGCACGGCGTGCTCGAGGTGGCAAAGCTCGGTCTGGACGGCTGCAACTTCGCGCCCTACAAGGCCTTCGGCATCCGCGGCTGCGGTTATGGCTACGTCTCCGACCGCGTGGCGGTCATGGAGCATCACAAGCTGCTGGCAAAGCCGGAGACGGAGTGGGAGCTCGGCACCTTCCCGCACGCGAATTTCGCGGCGCTGTCCGCAATGGTGGACTATGTCTGCTGGCTGGGCGGTCATTTCTGCGACAGCGCGGATCGCCGGACGCTGTTCGTCGCCGGCATGGAGCGCATCCATCTGCAGGAGCACTCCCTGCTCATCCACATGATGGAGGGCACGCCGGAGGTCCCCGGGCTGCGCCGCATCCCCGGCGTCAGCGTCTATCTCGACAGCGCGGACGATGTGGATCGGGATCTCATCTCCGCCATCGGCATCGACGGCCTGGATATGACGCAGGCCGTTGCGGAATATGATAAGCGCGGCGTCACGGTGTTTGACCGCGTGAACACAAGCCTGTATTCCAGACGCATTGTAGAGTCGCTTGGTCTGACCGGCTGCATCCGCGTCTCGCCCCTGCACTGCCACGACACGGCGGACATCGACGATTTTCTGAAGGTCACAGCGGCGATTGCCGCGGACCACCACTGAGGCGGCCCTCGCGGCACAGAAAGGAGAAAACTCTATGAAGTTTTGGAAAAAGCTTGGCCTGGGCACCAGGATCCTTATCGGCATCGTTGTCGGCGTAATCATCGGCCTGGTCTCCCCCGCGGCGGCCGATTTTCTATCCCCGCTCGGCACCATCTTCATGAACATGCTGAAGATGCTGATCGTCCCGCTGGTGTTCTTCACCATCACGAGCGGCATCTGCAAGATGGGAGATGTCAGGCAGCTGCGCAACGTCGGCCTGCGCTATCTGGTCTGGGTCGCGGGGTCCGCTGTCTTCGCGGCGATTGTCGGGCTGGTCGCGGCGCTGATCGTGCAGCCCGGCAGGGGCGCAACCGATTTTCTCGCCGGCGCGGAGGCGGCGGAGGCGGCCTCCTACAGTTTCGTTGACAACGTCGTCTCCTGGTTTCCGACCAACATCGTGGAATCCATGGTCAACGCGAATCTCCTGCAGATCATCGTCTTTACCATCTTCCTCGGCGTCGCGCTGCTCGCGCTCGGGGAACGGGTCGGTACGGTCGTTAAGCTCATCGATCAGGGCGCCGACGTGATGCTGAAAATCACGGAATATGTCATTGCTTTCTCCCCCTTCGGAATCATGTCTCTGATGGCGACGCTCGTCACGACGATCAGCGGCGCCGCGATGGTCGAGGTCATCAAGTTCATTGTATTGGACAACGTCACGGGTCTGATCCTGCTGTGCCTGTACCCGCTGATTGTCAGGCTGCTGGCCAAGCTGCCGCCGGCGCGGTTCATAAAGAAAATCGGCACGCCGATTCTGGTGGCGGTTTCCACATCCTCCTCCGCGGCGACGCTCCCGGTCTCCATCGACACCTGCAAGGAAAAGCTCGGCATCACGGAGAAGATCTACGGCTTTACGCTGCCCCTCGGCAACACCATCGGCATGACCGGCTTTGCGATGTTCATCGGTATGGTTACGGTTTTCGCCTCAAACCTGTATGGCTTTCCGATCACCATCGGAAGGATCATCAGCTTTGTGTTCCTCGGTCTCGTCATTTCCATCGGGGCCGCCGGCGTCAAGGGCGCGGGCGTCGTGATGTCCGGCGTGCTGCTGGAAAGTCTCGGCATGCCGCTGACGCTGATCCCGATCCTCGCGGCAATCTGGCCCACCATTGATCCCTGCCACACCACGCTGAACAACGTCGGTGATCTGGTCGGCACCACGATCGTCGCCCGCCAGATGGATCAAATGGACATGGATGTGTTCTATTCCGATGCGGCGAAGCCCGAAACGACCTAGACGGCGTTTCTGAATCCCGCAGAAAAATGACCCTGCCCTCCGATTTTTCGGAGGGCAGGTGCATTCCTTGCCCTCGTTTGCGAATGCGATTCGCAATATGAGGGCAATCCATTCCGCGAGAAGTATTTTTGCCCCACGGCGAAGCCGCGGGGCAAAAAAGATTTGACCCCGTTCGCGCCTCCGGGCGCGAACTCTGCGAGGCCTTTTTTGACAAACTGGAACTCTGCCCTCCGATTTTTGGAGGGCAGAGTTCAGCTTTCACCCCGCGTTTTCCGCGAAGCTGTTGTCTACCAGTTTCCCGAAATCGACCCAGTCGCTGTGGTCCAGCTCGCCCGCGGTCTCCATGACGGTCTCCAGCCGCTCCAGCGCGGACTGCTGCATGACGGGCGTCGCGTTCCATGCGTCAATGTCCAGATACCGCTGCACGACGGTGGTAAGCGTCTCGACCGACGTATCCGGGAACTGCGGGGCAATGGCCGCCGCCGTCTCGGATGCGGAGTGCGTCTGCACCCAGGTGAGCGCCTTCGCGATTGCGTTTGTGAAGCGCTGGATCACGTCCGCGTTCTCCGTCATGTAGCTCTGCATGGCAAAATACGCCGTGTAAGGGATCTCGCCGCTCTCGGCGCCGATGGACGTGAGAATGTATCCCTGCCCCGCCTGCTCGGTCTCGGTGGCCGTCGGCTCAAAGAGCGTGACATAGTCGCCGTTGCCGCCGGTGAAGGCGCCGGCCATCATATTGAACTGCACGGAGGTATCCACCGTCGCGTCCTCGCCGGGCACGACGCCGTTTTGCCGCATGACGTATTCCAGCGTCATCTCCGGCACGCCGCCCGCGCGGCCGCCGATGATCGTGCTGCCGCGCAGCAGATCCCACGTGAACGGCACATCCTCGCGGCCGACGAGGAACGAGCCGTCGCGCTTCGTCATCTGCGCAAAGACGCGGGGCGCGTCCTCCTTGCCCTGGTTGAGCACATAAATGCACGACTCCGGTCCGGCAAAGCCAATGTCGGCCTCCCCCGTCAGCACCATTGTCATCACCTTGTCGGCGCCGCCGCCGTTCGTCAGCTCCACGTTCAGCCCCTCCTCGGCGAAGAAGCCCAGCTCCAGCGCCACATACTGCGGCGCGTAAAAGACCGAGTGCGTCACCTCGCTGAGCGTGAGATTCACCGGCGCGGCCGGCGCGGCGGTCTCCGCCGCAGCTGTCTCGGCGGCCGGCGCCGCCGTTTCCGCCGCCGGGTCCGCGCCCGGCGTGCCGCAGGCGGCGCAGCAGAGCGCCAGCGCCGCCGCAAGCAAAATTGCAAATACCCGTTTCATTCAAGTCACTCCCATCCGTTTTTTCAGTCCCCGCTCCAGCCAGAGCATGAGCTGATACATCGCCATCGCCGCCGCTGCCAGCAGCAGCACCGACGCCATCACCAGGTCCATGTTGAACACCTGCGAGCCGTAGACGATGAGATAGCCCAGCCCGGCCCTGGACACGAGAAACTCTCCCATGATTACGCCGACCCACGACAGTCCCACGTTCACGCGCAGGGTGTTGAACAGCGTCGTGTAGTTCGCCGGCAGCACCAGCAGATGCAGAATCTGCCGCCGCGTCGCGCCCAGCGTCTGCATCAGGCGTATCTTTTCCCGATCCGTGCTGCAAAAGCCCACGTACATGTTCAGAATCGTCACAAAGATCGAAATCGCGAGCGTCATGGCGATGATCGACTCCGTCCCTGCGCCGATCCAGACGATGAAGATCGGCCCGAGCGCCGTTTTCGGCAGCGCGTTGAGCACCACGAGATACGGCTCCAGCACGCGCGCGGCGAACGGGCTCCACCAGAGTCCGATGGCGATCAGCGCGCCGAGAAGCGTCCCCAGCAGGAAGCCGACGACCGTCTCCAGGCAGGACGTGCCGAGGTGCCGCCACAGCTCGCCCGACTGCCAGAGCGTCCCGAGCGTTTTTACCACGCGCGACGGGCAGCTCACGATGAACACGTCGATCCAGCCGAGGCGCCCCGCGAGCTCCCACAGCGCCAGCAGCGCGGCCAACAGCGCGATGCGCAGAATCCGAATCGTCGTTTTCCGGCGCTTTTGCGCGCGCAGATAGGTCTGGCGCGCGGCGGAAGGAAGCTCATGAGACATTGACATCAAGCTCCTCCCAGATTGTATTGAACATTGCCTGAAACGCCGGCATGGCGCGCCGCTCCAGAACGGGTACGTCCGCGAAGGCGTCCAGGTCGTGCACCGAGCGCAGCCGCCCCGGCCGGTGCGTGAGCACCACGATCCGGTCTGACATGCTGATTGCCTCGGAAATGTCGTGCGTAACGAGCACGGCCGTCTTGTTCGTCTGGCGGATGATGCGGGAAATGTCCGCCGAGACCGCGAGCCGCGTCTGATAATCCAGCGCGGAGAACGGTTCATCCAGCAGCAGCACCGACGGCTCGACCGCAAGCGTGCGGATGAGCGCACAGCGCTGTCGCATCCCGCCGGAGAGCTGCGCCGGCTGCTTCCCGGCGAAGCCCGCAAGCGCGTACTGCTCCAGCAGGGCGCGCACCGCCGCCTGCCGCGCCTTGGTATCCTCCCCGCGAATCTCCGGCCCCAGCATCACGTTGCGCCAGATCGTCCGCCACTCAAAAAGCTGGTCGCGCTGCGGCATGAAGCCGACCTTCTCCGTTGGCGCGGTGACCGCCTCGCCGTCCAGCAGAATCGCGCCCTCGGTCGGCCGCTCCAGCCCCGCGATCAGGGACAGGAGCGTCGATTTTCCGCATCCGGACGGCCCGACGATGCTGACAAACGAGCCGTCGGCTACCTCAAAGGACACATCCCGCAGTGCCTCCAGCTCCCCATCCGGGGACTGGTAGGTCATCGAGACGTGCCGGATCTCGATGCGCATGCCGGTCCCTCCCTTCGTAAAATTTCCTGCAAGCGCGCTACACCCCCATTCTATGGAGCGGCGGGCCCATTGGTGCAAAAAAAGCCGCGCCGCCCAAACAGGCGGCGCGATAAAGCGCTTCCCAACAAAAGCCCTCGGCAGAGTCTCACGGCGCGCACGCCGTGAAAAAATTCAAATCCGGATTACTAAATCATATCCTCTAAAAATGCCTTATTTTCAAGGCTTCTCGTCTTTTAACCGCTCGCTTTTGATGCATTTTCCCTTGTTTTTGCCCTTATGAGCCGAAACAAGGGAAACTTTTTATGTCCCGCCGACTACTTTGTCCAGCAGCCTTGCGGCGCTGCGCTTCGCCTCCCTTGTGGCGTGAGCGTAGATGTTCATAGTGGTATTGACATCCGAGTGGCCCAGCAGCTCCTGTCTATCTCCATCTGGCAGACGGTAGCGCTGCTGTATTCCTTTTCTTCGGATCGTCCTGTGAGCCATTCCGGAGTGGTGAGCAAAGCGGAAGCCATCGTAGAGCAGTATAACCTTGATCTGGCCGCATGGGAGCGGCAGGTCAAGGAAGAGAGAAAACCGAAGCAAAGACCGCCCGAAAAGGAGAGCGTCCTAAAAAAGCTGTGGGCATATGAGACGGAGGCGAAACAGCAGAAAGCACCGTCCCGAAGAAAGCCACAGCGCCGCCACCTTGACATGGAACGCTAAGACATACACCGCAGGAAATGGCTCCTGCGATGCGTACATAGAAAGTGGCCTGCAAGCGTTACCTTGCAGGCCACAAATGCGCTATGCCTTATTTACTGTGCCGTCCGGCGTATCTCTTGCGCTTTCCGGCAAAAGCGATAGCAAGTATTCCGCTCAGGCTCCCGCCCATGAGGCTGAGCCACAGGCCCAGATTGGTATCATCTCCGGTCTTGGGCGATCCCGGATTTGACGGTTTCGGTTTGTCCGGTGATTTTGGCTCCTCCGGCTTTGATGTATGCGTGTTGGTAACTACATACCCACTCGCGGCATCCCCTGTGATCTTGGAATTATATCCCTTTACAGCATCTTCCGTAACAGTGTATGTTATTTCTTTGCCATCATTGTCTGCCTTTACAAGGCCGGTAAAGGTATATTCCCAGCCGTTATCCTTGTTCAGAGCGATGGTTTCTGCTTCCTCTCCGTTTGCCAGCAGATGAATGGTTACATGGTCAGGTCTGATCTTGTCCTTGTCGTTCTCGTCGTCCCAGACCTTCTTTGCGGAAATATTGATCGTTTCCGGCTCCACAGGAGGTTCTTCTTTCGGAGTGTGGCTGTTCGTGATCGTAAATCCATCCGCTGCGCTTCCCGAAACGACGGATTTATATTCTTTGACACTAACCTCTTCCAGAGTATAGACGATCTCCTTGCCTTCAACGTCATATTTGTCGAGTTCTACACTGTCTTTCCAGCCATTCGCTTTGCTGAGTGTGAGCGCCTTGCCGGTATCTGTTCCATTGGCAAGAATCTTGACTGCAACAGATTCCGGACGGATACCGTCCTTGTCGTTTTCGTCGTCCCAGACCTTTTCTGCCGTGAGGGTTACTTTTCCAACGGTACGGTTTGTGAAGACCGCTTCTCCATCATGGTATTCCACCTGACAATCCAGCGTGGCCGCCCCGTTGTCAGAGATGTAGACAATGATCTCCTCCTCGTGACTGTCATAGGTGATATTGTCCGCGCCGCCGTTCACCTCGCGCAGGGTATAGACCCGATAGCCGATGTCGGCTCCCGTATACTCCAGCGTAAACGACACCGTTCCATTCTTGTCATTCTTGGCGGTCAGGACGTTTCCGTCACTGTCTGTCAGCTCAAAGGTGAAATCACCGCCGGACAGCTGTTCATTATACTGCTTTGTCGCCTCGATGACGGCCGTTCCGGTTTTTGCCGGGTTTGTAAACGTAAGGGTCACATATTTTCCGTCCTCCGAAAGCGTCACCTTCTGGGGCGAGGCCGACAGGGCATATCCCGGAACGCCGGAAATTTCGGTCACGGTGTATTCCGCTCCCAGCTCCAGATCCTTTTTGCCGGTCATGGCAATCCCGTTTGCTCCGGAGGTGATTTCCGCCACAACTGCGCCGCCTGCGTCCGTGATGCGGAACTTGGCCCCAGCAAGCGCATTTCCCGCGCCGTCGGTCTTACGGATCCATATGCCTCCGCCGGTTACCGTAGAATCCACTTTGTTTTCAAAGATCATCGCGGCCTCATCGCCGGCTCCGGAAAGCTTGCCCACAAGAACAATCTTGTTGTCATCTTCCTTGCGGATGATGAAGGTATAGCTGGCATTTGATTTGATATAGCCCCGTGGCGCCTTTGTCTCCCTTACGGTATACACGCCCATGGGGAGCCCGTAAATCGAGTCTGTATTGTATTTGGTGGCATAGCCGTCTTCATCGGATATGATGGTTGCAACTTCACGGCCGTCGCTATCATATATAGTAAATTCCGCACCAATCAATGGCTCTAATGCGTCGCCATCTGTTGCGCCAAGTTTTAATACCCGAACTCCGGCATGCGGTGTATTTTGCAACCCGCTGATGGAAAGCAAATTTTGTCTATTTGGGTTTTCTGATTCATAAAGATATAGCGTTAGTTGATCTCCATTTGGAATATCGCTGAAATGTTTGGAAATCAGCTCATAATATGCTTGACCAGCTGGAGTGCTTCGATCACGCGCCGGCATGTTGCTGTAGCGATCCGTGAAATCCCAAATAGCTTGCTGAGTAATCAGCATAAACTCATGATCTGATAGTCCATAACGTTCCTGAATGCCATCTGCATCATTACCCCATCCATAATAAATTAAGGTGATGAGCGCTTCTTTCATATTAGAACCAAGCGGTTCCCAACCATAATCATCACTGTCGAGAAATCCATCGTCGATCAGATCAATGTCAGTAACATTAATTCGATCATAATAACCATCGGGTGAAGCACGGTGTAAATTGATACAATATCCTTTGAACTTATCATCTGGATAATGCACTTCCCAAACATTATCCTCCTGCCATCCTCTTGCATAATATTGATGCTCTGCCGGAGAAAGTTCTGTTAAAACATAGGTATGATCATAGGTATATCCTTCCCCCGGTGTTGTACCATTGTTATATGCAGTATATAGCCTGGTGTTAGCGCCGGGCGAAAATCGCCAATATGGGCCGGGCGAAAATCGCCAATTTCAGCCGAATGAAAATCGCCAATGTATCTTTTGAGCGCTATACTTG
>CACWHX010000032.1 GCA_902760845.1 Oscillospiraceae bacterium | reverse complement strand
AGCTCGTCGCTGAAAGCGGACAGGGTGATTTGTTTATTCATACGATTATTATATCACATTTCAGGCCAAACCGCTTTCTTTTTTGTGCGGTGTTGCCTTGATTCCGGAAGTTGTTTGAAAGAGAGAGTAATGATATGGCTAAAGTGATGTCAGAATACGATGTTGAATCCAAGTTCATTGACCGGTTGGAGAGCATCGGCTATGGATATGTGGATATCAAGGACTATAGTGGCGTTGTTGCCAATCTCCGCACTCAGTTGGCGGCATTCAACGCAGCAAAACTGATAGATGCCAAGGGGGCGGCAGAGTTTTCCGACACAGAGTTTAACCGTGTCATGATTCATCTGGATAACCACACAGTGTATGAATCTGCAAAACTGTTGCGCGACAAGTATATTCTCACCCTTGACAATGGGAAGACCGTCTATCTTGATTTCTTTTCGTTTGACACTGATAGAAACATCTATCAGGTGACGCATCAGGTCACTATGGACCCTGCCCACAAAGATGATGTTGTCTATAAAAACAGATATGATGTGACAATTCTGATTATGCTTCACGTAGGCGCAGCAAACATTGAGAAGAGCACCGGTATATTACTTCCTTGTATGACTGCTTCTGAAGAAGGCATTACAAGTGGGAAGTATCTTTTCGATGAAACTTGCGTTGTTTATTCTAAAATTCGACCAGAGTTGTCTAAAGCAACCATTCCGGGCTTTACAGGCTTGTGTAGCGCGGATGCTTATCCGCTAAAGCCTCGTGCGGATATTTTGCCGCGAATTATCTTAATGCAGATACTCAGTGATAAGTTTGTAAAATTTGCCACCTCGACGTCTGCAAGAACAAAGATGCCAAAGATAAACCAAGAAGAACTCGGGGAATATGTGTTTGCAATCCCTTGTTTCGAAGAGCAGTGCCTGATCGCTGGTTTTCTTTCTGATTTCGACGAAGCAATTGCGGCGGCGAAGAAGGAACTGGAACTCTGGAAGGAACTGAAGAAGGGTCTTCTGCAGCAGATGTTTGTGTGAGGCCTGGCAATGAGCAAGAAACGGTTACCAATAGGTAGATGCCGACTCTGCGGGAAAGAATTGCCGCTGACATTCGAACATGTTCCCCCTCACAGGGCAGGAAACAGCGGTAAAGTCCGTCAGGTCTCTGGGGATAATCTCTTTCAGACTTTACGCGATGACAATAGTCATATGCCTTGGGATATATCAAAATGTCATTCCAAGGAGAGTCAAAAAGGAAAAGGTGGATATTTTCTCTGTCAATCGTGCAACAACAACACTGGTGAATGGTACGCCAAAGAATACGTTAGATTTGTAAGAGGCATCATCGCATGCATCCAGAACGTAGACGCTGGGTATACAGGAGTTCAGTTTGAAAGCGTCGCACCTATATATCCGCTGAGAGTTTTCAAACAGATCATGGTCATGATGCTGGATGTCAATCCTCACGGGCTTAATGATGAAAAGCTGGTTCAGTTCTTGCTGAACAAAGAGGACCGGGAATTCAACAAGGAAAAATACCAAGTCTATGCATATCTGTATGACGGACCGGTAGAGCGCTTGAATGGTCTTATGGTTCAGGCTAACATACTGACGGGAATGATAATTACCACATCTGAAGTCGCGTCGTGGCCTATAGGATTCACCTTATACATTGATCTTCCGGAAGGATATAGCCCTAAAGGCTGCAATATCACTAACATGGTGGATTATAACTATGATGACCAAGCTATGGTGTCATTTTATCTGCCACGGCTGGAAGGTAATACCATGATTTCAGCAGATTTCCGCACAAAAAGTGAAATAGTGTCGACGATAGAATCTAACAAGAATACTGTTGGTGAGGAAGTGAAATAACAGTGGCAGTAAAGAAAAAACTCGGATCCATCCAGCAGATCACCGATCTGCGTGAGGTGTGGGCAAATGAGGCGCAAGATTTCACCCCATGGCTTGCAGAAAACATTGAACTCCTAAATGAAGCGACAGGGCTTAGCTTGGAAGTCTTGGATACAGAATCACCGGTTGGGAGCTTCTCTGTCGACATTCTTGCCCAGGATACAAATACAGAGCAAAAGGCTATTATCGAAAACCAGTTGGAAGACACCAATCACGACCACCTGGGAAAGCTTCTGACCTACGCTGCAGGCAAAGAGGCCAAGTGCATGATCTGGATCGTGAAGAACGCCAGAGAAGAACATCGGGCCGCCATTGAGTATTTGAACAACAATACCGTGGACGGTATGGGCTTCTTCCTAATTGAGATTCAGCTGTGGAGCATCGACGGTTCGGCTCCGGCGGTCAAGTTCAATGTCGTTGAACAACCGAACGACTGGACAAAGGCAGCGAAAACCCCATCGGGCTCCGGCGGCGGCATAGCTACGCAGATCAAATACGCATACTGGTCTGATTTCAATGACTATGTGACGAAAAACCGGCAAGATTTCCTGAAGAAATTCAACCTGCATAAACCGTCCTCAGACCATTGGTATACCTTCGCCCTCGGAACTTCAAAAGCTCATATGAACATGCTCGTCAATACAAAGGCGAATAAAATTGCCATAGAAATCCTAATCAGTGAGAGCAAGGAGCTGTTTGACCGTTGCTTCGCAAACAAGGAGAGCATTGAAGAACAAGTTGGGTTTACATTGGACTGGCGCAGGCTGGATGGGAAGAAATCAAGTCGAATCCTCCTGGAAAGAGACGCTGACGTAGCAAACGAGGAGGCGCGTCCAGAACAGTTTGATTGGATGATAGACAGAATTGTTCGGATGAAAAAGGCTTTTTCGCCATATTTGAAGTGAGGGTTGCTATATGGCCAGACTAAAAAAAGACAATACGCCGACAAGTTTTCGTCTTGCCACTGATGTCTATGAGCGGCTTGAAAAGTTCTGCGAAGAGTCGGGACAGTCGAAAACTGTGGCCGTTGAGCGTGCAATCACCATGTATATTGACGATTACGAAGCAAAAATGAAAATCATTGAAAAGGGTAAATCGAATCAGGACAAATAAAAATATGGCGAGAGGTGTGCGTCATGGACGAGAGACCTGTTTATTCTGTACCAGTCCCAATTATTGATACCAAGGAAGAGAACTCTATTGCCACATTAAATACCCGGTATGAAAAGCTTTGTAAACCGACAGTCCTTGGCAAAGCAGGAAAAGCTGTTTCAAAGATTGTCCCGGATGCAGTAAAAAATGTTGCCAAAGACCTTGGCAACACCATTTCAGAGCAGGAATTGTATGCGCAGGTGATGAAAGTCATTGCATCCAGCTTCAAATTGATCGAAGAAACGGCAGCAAAATACACGATTCCTCGGAGCACAATCATCAAGCGCGTCAACAAGACTGTAAAGAATAACACTATCACCAAGGCTGAAGAAATCTGCTTTGCCAGAGGTTACGACATATCAAAGCTGGTCAATAACTACAGAACCGGCGATTTAGCTATTGCCCTTGCTGAAGGTGCTGGAACAGGTTTCTTTGGCTTTGCAGGGCTCCCGTTTAACTTAGTGCTCTGCATGTTCATCTGTTACCGCGCAGTCCAATCTGTTGCAATGTTTTACGGCTATGATGTCAAGGAGGATCCATCGGAACTTATCATCGCAAGTGATGTCTTCATGAACGCATTAAGCCCGTCAACTGCAAATGCCAACGAGGTTTCCAATACCATCGTTAAGATCATGGCTTTTGCAGAAGCTCAGAGCTTAAAGCAAGCGACAAAGAAAACATATGCTGAGATGATCTCGAAAGGCGGCGCAAGTTTGCTCGTTGTACAGCTTCGAGCCCTTGCCAACAAGGCTGCTCAAAAGGCTCTTGATAAAGCTGGTGTAAAAGGACTGGAGAGCAGTGCATTCAAAGCTGTATTTGAGCAAATTGGAAAAGGCTTGGGAAAGAAGTCTGTTGGAAAAATGATCCCCGGACTCTCTGCCGTGATCGGGGCCGCATTTGATATTTCCCAGATGAACACAGTCATCTCATACGCGGATGTGTTCTATAATAAGCGTTTTTTGCTTGAAAAAGAGCAGAGAATCAATGCGTTGATATATCCGGTGGATGTAATTGTTGTGGATGGCGTTTCAGAGAAGGAAGATGAATAAGGGGAGAAGAAAGGATCTCATTCCTGGAGACACAGATAGCTTCGCTGGAGAAATGATGGGGCAATTCTGACCGGGAATTATTCCGATTGGATCAGCGATGTTGATGTCGTTCTTCAGCAGGATACGAAAAGTAGTAAAATGATTATGAAAACAAGATGAGAACATTCGAAAACCGCAGTGTAAAGCATAGAAAAATGCCTGAAAGCGTTGTGGCTCTAAGTAAAAATGGTGTTTTCTATACTTCACATTTCTATGGTTTACACTGAAGTAAACAGTTCCAGAAAAGGGGGAATCCCGTTCGGATTCCCCCTTTTTCTGGTGTTCAGCCTGCGGCTGGGCGTGATCCGCTTCGCTCAATTTTTTGAGCCGGAAGGCGGCGCGGTCACGCACATGCCCCATTCGGGGCGCCGAGTTTTGCAGTGGAAACGCACCATGCGGGGGCCGCATGGTGCGTTTGGATGAAATCGCTTATTCGTGATGTCCGTGCAACGGATAGTGGATGTGCAGCAGCTCGTGCGCACGGCCCTCCATGAGCTCGTCATAGATATACTTCATGGCGGGGTTCTGCTGCGGAATCTTCAGCTCGCACGCCTCGTCCGCCTTGAAGATGGCCTTGCAGCGCTCCGCCTTGCGGGCGTTCGATGCGGGCGGCTGGCCGCCGCCGCCGATGCAGCCGTTCGGGCAGGCCATGACCTCAATGAAGTCGAAGTACTCCTCGCCGCTTTCGACCTTCGCGATCAGCTTGTCGGCGTTGCCGAGACCGTTCGCCACGGCGATGCGAAGCTTGAGATCGCCCGCCGAAATCTCGAAGGCCTTGATGCCGTCGAGTCCGCGCACGCCGCACTCGGCGATGGTCTGGAGCGTATTGGGCGAAGCGTCGTTCAGCACGTAGCGAATGACCGCCTCCGTGACGCCGCCCGTGACGCCGAAGATGACGCCCGCGCCGGTGTAATCGCCCAGCGGATCGTCCGGCTCGGAGTCCGGCAGGTTCGCAAAGTCGATGCCGGCCGCCTTAATCATGCGAATCAGCTCGTCTGTGGTGAGCACGAGATCGACCAGGCGCTTGCCGTCCTTCTCCAGCTCGGGACGCTTTGCCTCGAATTTCTTGGCGGTGCAGGGCATGATGGCGACGGAGTAGACGTCCTCGTCTTTGAACTGCTGGCGGATGACCGCGCCGAACATCTCCATCGGGCTGCCGGCCGTCGAGACCTGCGGCATCAGATTCGGATGCGCATGCTCCACGTGCTGGATCCAGCCGGGGCAGCAGGAGGTGAACATCGGCAGCTTCGCGCCGGTCTTGACCTTTTCGAGGAACTCGGTCGCCTCTTCCAGGATGGTGAGGTCGGCGGAAAGGTTCGTGTCATACACCACATCGACGCCGAGACGGCGCAGCGCGGTGACGAGCTTGCCGGTGACCGGCGTGTCGGCGGGCATCCCGAATTCCTCGGCTATGCCGGTGCGGACAGACGGGGCGTACTGCACCACGACGCGCTTGCTCTTGTCGTTAATCATATCCCACATCTGCGGGATCTGGCGGTTGATCGTGATCGCGCCCGTCGGGCACACGGCGGCGCACTGGCCGCAGCCAACGCAGTGGGTCTCCGACAGCATCTTGCCGAAGCCCGGCGCGACGAAGGCGCGCTTGCCGCGGTTGGTGAAGTCAATCGCGCCGATGTTCTGCACCTCGGCGCACATGCGCACGCACAGACCGCACAGAATGCACTTGGACGGATCGCGCGTGATGCACGGCGACGACACGTCCAGCCGCTCGCGGGAATAGGTGTTTTCGCTGTACGGCGTCTCCTCCACGTTGTAGCGGTGCGCGTATTCCTGCAGCTTGCACTTGCCGCTCTGCTCGCAGGTAAGGCACTCGGCGCGGTGGCTGCTCATCAGAAGCTGGAGCGTGGTGCGGCGGCTCTCCAGCACCTTTTCCGAGTGCGTGTATACGACGAGACCGTCGCGCGGCTGCATCGAGCAGGCCGCGTCCATCGCGCCGCGCTCGTTCTCCACGAGACACATACGGCAGCCGCCGTAGATGGAAAGATTTTCGCAGTAGCACAGCGAGGGAATGTCGATGCCGTTGTTCTTGGCGACCTCAAGCACGTTGCGCTCGTCGGTAAACGGACATTCCACGCCGTCGATAATCATTTTCTTTTCCGCCATGGCTTAGCCCTCCTTGATGGCGCCGACCGGGCAGCCGGCCTTGCAGGCGCCGCACTTGATGCACTTAGTCGTGTCGATGACGTGCTTCTGCCGCACGGTACCGGTGATGGCGCCGACCGGGCAGTTGCGCGCGCACTTGGTGCAGCCGATGCACTTGTCTGTGATGACAAAATTCGCCAGGTCCTTACAGCTGCCACAGCGACACTTCTTTTCAAAGATGTGCTCTCTGTACTCGTCCTCAAAGTTCTGCAGCGTGGAGAGAACCGGGTTCGGCGCCGTTTTGCCGAGACCGCAGAGCGATGAGGTCTGAATCATTTTGGCCAGGTGCTTGAGCTCTGCAATGTCGCCCTCTTTGCCCTTGCCCTCGGTGATGCGCGTAAGAATGTCGTTCATGCGGGTCGTGCCCTCGCGGCACGGCGTACACTTGCCGCAGGACTCTTCACAGATGAAGTTCATGAAGAACTGCGCGATGCTGACCATGCAGGTGTCCTCGTCCATGACGACGAGACCGCCGGAGCCGATGATTGCGCCGACCTTTTTCAGCGAGTCGAAATCCATCGGCAGGTCCATGTGCTCCTCGGTCAGACATCCGCCGGAGGGGCCGCCGATCTGCACGGCCTTGAAGGCCTTGCCGTTTTTGATGCCGCCGCCAATGTCATACACGACCTCGCGCATGGTGGCGCCCATCGGAACCTCGATGAGGCCGGTGTTCACAACGTTGCCCGTGAGCGCGAACGCCTTTGTGCCGGGGCTGCCCTCGGTGCCGAGAGAGCGGAACCAGGTCGCACCCTTCTTGATGATATCGGGGACGTTCGCGAACGTCTCGACGTTGTTCAGGCAGGTCGGGCGTCCGAACAGGCCCTTGTCAACGCTGCGGGGGGGCTTGGTTCTCGGCATGCCGCGGTTGCCCTCGATGGAGGCGGTCATGGCCGAGCCCTCGCCGCAGACGAACGCGCCGGCGCCGCAGTTGATGTGCATATGGAAGTTCTTGCCGCTGCCGAGGATATCGTCGCCCAAAAGGCCGAGCGCCTCCGCCTGCTCGATGGCGATGGTCAGGCGGTGCACCGCCATGGGATACTCCGCGCGGACGTAAATGTAGCCCTCGGTCGAGCCGGTGGCCACGCCCGCGATAATCATGCCCTCCAGCACCTTGTGGGGGTCGCCCTCCATGCAGGAGCGGTCCATGAACGCGCCGGGGTCGCCCTCGTCGCCGTTGCAGACGATGTATTTGATCGGCTCCTCCGTATGCGCCGCGACCTGCGACCACTTCTTCCCCGCGGGGAAGCCGGCGCCGCCACGCCCGCGCAGTCCGGAGTCCGTAACCTCCTTGATGATCTCTTCGCCGGAGAGATCAAACAGACATTTTGTCAGTGCCGTGTAGCCGCCGATGGAGAGATACTCCTCGATCGACTCCGCGTCGATATGACCGCAGTGCTCCAGCACGCGGCGGGTCTGCTTTTTGTAGAAGGGGATATCCTCCTGCCGTTTGTGCAGCGTGCCGCCCTTTGCGTAACCGAGGCGCTCGATAAACTCGCCGCCGACAATCGTCTTCTCAACGATCTCCTCCACGTCCTCGACCTTGCACTTCGTATACAACCAGCCCTCCGGCTCGATGCGGACCAGCGGGCCCATTTCGCAGAAGCCGTGGCAGCCGGACTTCTTCAGTCCGATAGAATCGCCGGCGGGCTCCTCCGCCAGCTGGACCTCACAGGCGATGCCGCGCGCATCCATCTGCTTTTTCAGCTCCTGATACACGTTCAGGTTGCCGCCGGCCACGCAGCCCGTGCCGCAGCAGACAAGGACCTTGCGCTTTTCCGTCTCGCGTGCGGCTATGTATTTGGCCTGCAGCGCGCGGAACTCGTCCAGGGATCGAATCTTTGTTCTCATAGCGTCACGCTCCCTCCGCTCTCAGCTCTTCGATGAGCTCTTTTGCCTTGTCCGGCGTCATCTGGGCATGCACCGTATCGTTCACCATTACGACCGGGGAGAGACCGCAGGCGCCAAGGCAGGATACGATCTCGATGGAGAACAGACCATCGTCCGAGCTGGACTGCTTCTCATTCATCCCGGTGGCTTCATACAGCGCCTGCAGGACCGTGCCGGATTTGCGCACATGGCACGCCGTCCCGCGGCATACCTTGAGCACGTACTTTCCTTTCGCATCCAGCGAGAAATTGCCATAGAATGTCGCGACGCCGAAAAGCTTCGATTCGCTCATGCCGACTTTTTCAGCGATGTACGACAGCGCCGGCTGCGGCAGATACCGATACTTCTCCTGAACGTCCTGCATGATGGCAATGATTTTGGAACTGTCGCAGTCATATTTCTCCAGAATGCCGTCAATGACTTTGAAATCGATTTGTTCCATGCTATCGCTCCTTTTTTACCAACAAATTTCACAGCTTACCGCTCCTGCCGGCGGCCGCTGCCTCTGGGTCAAAATCATCATACTACACCTATTAAATTATTTCAACCCATTCTTAGGTCGTTATAATAACGACGAAATTACACATTGTGTTGAACAATCCTGTTAAAACGTTGACAATTCAACGAAAAATGATGATTGACAAAATGAAAAATTCGTCGTAAAATTTAAAAAAATTCTGAGCCGCGAGCATCGCTTTCGGCGAGGGCGGATGTATTTTCTGACACCGAAATGTCAAAATTTGAGGTGGAAGGCAATTGCAAGCGTTTTCCCGCGTCCCGCGGGCGGCTGCGCCATGCCTTCCGGCATGGCTTTTTTGCTGCCGTGCCACAGGATGGAAAGGAAGGAAAACAGGATGAAAAACAGAACATTTCGAATCGTGACCGCGCTGGCGCTGGCGCTGCTCATGACGCTGGCGCTCGCGGCCTGCGGCAAGGAGACGGCCGCCCCGGTCGAGACGAGCGTGCCGACCGTCGAGCCGGAGCTCGACACGGCGCTGCCCGTGAACGTCATGGTGCTCAACGGCACGACCGGCTTTGGCATGGCGGGCCTGATTGCGGACGCCGCCGCCGGCGACGCGGCGCTGAACTACAGCTTCTCCGTCGAGACGGACGCATCGAACATCACGGCTGCGCTTGTGAGCGGCGCGTGCGACATTGCCGCGCTGCCGACGAACGCCGCCGCCGCGCTCTATAACAAGACCGGGGGCGCGGTGCAGGTGCTGGCGCTCAACACGCTGGGCGTGCTGTACGTCGTGACGGACGGCACGGAGGAGATTTCGAGCTTTGCCGATCTCGACGGCAAGACGGTCTTCGTTCCGGCGCAGAATCCGACGTTCATCTTTCAATATCTCTGCAAGGCCAACGGCGTGAACGCCGTCATCGACAACACCTATGCCCAGCCGGCGGAGCTGAACGCCGCGGTTTCCGCCGGGGAGGTCTCCATCGCCGTGTTGCCGGAGCCGATGGTCACGGTCGCGCGCGCGGCAAACGACCAGCTCACCGTGGCGCTCGATTTCACCGCCGAGTGGGACAAGGTCGCCGAGCCGGGGAGCCTCGTGCAGGGCTGCGCCGTCGTGCGCACCGAGTTTGCCGCGGCGCATCCGGCCGAGGTCGCGAAATTCCTTGCGGAATATGCGGCGTCCGTGGATCTGCTGCGGGCGGACCCCGCCGCGGCCGCGCAGAAGATCGAGGAGACCGGCGTGTTCGCCAAGGCGGCGGTCGCGGAAAAGGCCATTCCGAACTGCAACGTGTGCTTTATCACCGGCAGCGAGATGCAGCAGGCGCTCTCCGCGTTTTTGGAGATCATGTATGAAACCGCGCCGGACTCCATCGGCGGCGCCGTCCCCGGCGACGATTTCTACTGCATCCTGAAATGAATTCCCGTGCCCGGAAGCTTGCCGACGCGCTGCTGACGCTGCTGTTCTGGGCGGCGGTCTGGCTCCTGCTGGCGCGCATCGTCGGGCAGGAGCTGCTCCTGCCTGCGCCGGGCGCGGTCCTGAAGCGGCTCGCCGCGCTCGCGGGCACGGCGGATTTCTGGGTCATTACGGCGACGAGCATCGGCCGCGTCCTGCTGGGCATCGTCTCGGCGACGGCGCTCGGGCTCCTGCTCGCCGTGCTCACGGCGGCGAGCCGCGCTGCCCGCGTGCTGCTCTCCCCGCTTATGACGGTGGTGAAGAGCACCCCCGTGGCCTCGTTCGTCATCCTCGCGCTCATCTGGCTGCAGCGGGACATTCTGCCCGTGTTCATCGCGGGGCTGATGGTGCTGCCCGTTGTGTGGGCGAACGTCTCGGCCGGCATTCAGGAGACGGACGCGCAGCTGCTCGAGGTGGCGCGGGTCTATCGGATGCCGCGCGGCCGCGTGCTGCGGCGCGTCTATGTGCCGAGCGTGCTGCCGCACTTTCGCGCGGCGCTGCGCTCGGCGCTCGGCTTCGGCTGGAAGGCCGGCATCGCCGCCGAGGTGCTCACCGTGCCGCAGCGTTCCATTGGCCGGATGATCTTTGAGTCGAAGCTCTATCTGCAGACGACGGATCTCTTCGCGTGGACGCTGGCCGTCATATTGCTGAGTCTCGTGATCGAGCGGCTGATGCTGCGGCTGATCGCGCGCGCCGGCAGATCGGAGAAGGGAGGCGCCGCGCGTGATTGAAGGACGGGACCTGTGTCTGGCATTCGGGGAAAAAACCGTGCTGCGCGGGCAGGAGCTGACCGTTCCGGCGCATGGGCGCATCGCGCTGATGGGCCCCTCCGGCTGCGGCAAGACGACGCTGCTGCGCGTTCTCGCGGGACTGCAGAAGCCGGACAGCGGCAGCGTGCGGGTGGACGCGGCGCGGCTGGCGTTCGTCTTTCAGGAGCCGCGGCTGCTGCCGTGGCGCACGGCGGCGCAGAACGTGAACGCGGTGCTGTCCGACACGGCCGCGACGCTGCCGGAGGCGGAGACGTGGCTCCGGCGTCTCGGACTCGACGAGGCGGGCGCGCTTTATCCGTCGGAGCTGTCCGGCGGGATGCAGCAGCGCGTTTCCCTCGCGCGGGCGATGGCCTGTCGGCCGGAGGTGCTGCTGCTTGACGAGCCGTTCAAGGCCATGGACGAAGCACTCCGCGCGCAGGTGATTGAAACAGTGGCCGCCCATCTGGACGGCGCGGCCGTCGTGCTCGCAACGCACAGCGAGGCCGAGGCCAGGGCTCTGGACTGCAAAATTTATCACTATAATAATGGAAGGTTCGAAGCATAGCGAAAGAACCAAAAAGCCGCGGTAAGCCCATACGGGCCTGCCGCAGTTTTTTTCGTGCAATGAAAAAAAATTTTTGAGGGTTGACAAACCGAACACTACTAGATATAATATAGTAGAAAACAAAAGCTTGTATTGAAAGAAAGGAGAACCGATTTGAACGCACAGTATAAAAAAGGCGTGCTGGAGCTCTGCGTGCTCTCGCTGCTGAGCAGGCGGGATTGCTACGGCTATGAGATCGCGGAGTTTTTATCCGGCCGCATCGACATTGCGGACGGCACGGTTTACCCGATTTTGAGAAAGCTGAAGAGCGACGGCCTGCTGTCCACCTATTTGCAGGAGGAGAGCGGCGGGCCGCCGCGGAAATACTACTCGATCACGGCGTCGGGGCGGGAGACGTATGAGCGTGACAGGGGCGCGTATCTGCGCTTTGCCCGGACGGTTGAAACCATTTTGGAGGAGGATAACAATGACGAAGCATGATTTTCTGACAAGGCTCTCTGCGGAGCTGGAGAAGAATCAGGTGCCGGATGTAGAGGACATTGTGGAAGAGTATGAGCAGCACTTCGCATTCAAGCTGGCGGATGGGTACTCCGAGGAGGAAATTGCCGCGAAGCTGGGCGCGCCGGAGCAGCTTGCCGCGCAGTATGAACGCGGCGGTGCAGAGCCGCGGCGGCGCCAGGGCGCGGTGTTCACAAAGCTCGGCCTGTACATCGTCGATTTCTTCGCGGGCATTCTGTATCTCGTGCTCCTCGCGTGGGGCGTCGGGATGGCGGCGTTCTCGCTGTGCTGCGCCGTCGCCAGCGTCTGCCTGATCGGCGGCTGGAACATTGCCGCGCTCCTGCCGTCGATGCCGTGGCTGTGCGGCGCGATCCTGGGCGCGGCGCTTCTGGCGCTGGCCGTGCTCATTGCTGCCGGGCTTGTCTATTATCTCGCGTTTCTCGGCCGGTCGCGGCGCTCGTTTGGCCGGTTCCATCGCAATACGCTCGCCGCGGCGGCCGGGAAACCGACGCACCCCGCGCAGGCGGACGGCTCCCGTCTCTCGCCAAGAGCCAATCGCCGCCTTCGCGGCACGGTCAAGGTGTCTCTGGTGGTGTTTGCCGCCTGCTTTGTCATCGGCTTCGTCGTGTGCTGCCTTTCCGCCGGCGCGTTCCAATTCTGGCACGTATGGGGCTGGTTTGGGTATGCTGTATAAACCGAAACCCGCCTCACGTTTCGTGAAGCGGGTTTGACTTTTAAATCGAGAACCCGATCATGCCGGACAGGATGCCGAGCGCGGCGCCGACGAGCACGTCGCGCTCAAAGTGCACGCCGGAGACGACTCGGCACACGGCGAGCACGGCGCCGAGCGCGAGCAGCACGACGCCCAGCCACGGCGTGAGATAGAGCAGGCTCGTGCCGATGACGCAGATGGAAAAGACGTGGCGGCTGGGAAACGACTTGCCGCGCGTGTCCTTCGGCAGCAGCGGCGGCAGGCCGTAGACCTCATATGGACGCGGCCGGTCGAGCAGCGCACGCACGAGACTGAGCAGCACAAACGAGACGCCGCACGTCAGCACCAGCCGCAGCACGACGCCGTCGCGCCGCGCAAGCCGCACCGCGACCTCCGCGCAGAACGCCGCATAGGCAGCGCCGGTGCAGACGGCGTTCGCGCACTTCAGCGCCGCGATCCGCCCGGGGCGCGCGCGAAACCACGCGAACGTGCGCTCCAGTTGTTCCTTTTGCAAGGGACACCTCCTTCTAAACAGGCAAACCCGCACTCGCACTATCGGCACGAAAATCCAAATCCGTTTTTGCCGTGGCTCCGCCGGGGCAAAAACACCCTGAGGCGAGCAAGGCGAGCCCGCACGCCGACCAACCGAGGCGAAGCCGAGGGCGATGAAGCGTGCGTATCAAATGAGAGCCGCAAAGCGGCTCTCATTTGACAGCTTGTCAAAAAAGCCTCGCAGAGTTCGCGCCCGGAGGCGCGAATCGGGTCAAATCATTTTTGCCGCGCGGCTTCGCCGCGGGGCAAAAATACTTCTCGCGGAATGGATTGCCCTCCTATCGCGAATCGCATTCGCGAACGAGGGCAAGGAATGCAGCGCAAGCTCCTCCTGTCGAAAAACCCTTGTTTTTCGACAGGCTCATCAAATGAGAGCCGCAAAGCGGCTCTCATTTGAAGTGTGGCTGTTTCAGCCCTTCTTGCATTTGCACTTGCCCTTGCACTTCGGGCAGAGCTTCACGCCGACAAACACGATCGCGCCGACCGTGACGACGGCGCCGATGATGCACAGAACCTTTTTGATTTTCTCCTTCATGGGATGGCCTCCATTTCTTTGGTATGTATGATTCAGTATACTGCCTTACACGCGGCGAAGGATGAACAAACTGTGAACGCCAGGGGGCCAATCCGGTACGATTTGTAACAGCGACCAGTTTCGTCTTGACTTTCGCGAGCTTGTACCGTATCTTGTAAAGTGGCGGCGCACACGAGGTTGCGCGCTGCGGAAATGTATGATATGATGCACAAAAGCTTAAATTTTTTTAAGTAAAAAAAGAACAAAGGAGAACCCTCCCGGGCGGGAGGGAACGTGACGTATGATCTATGGGCTCATCGCCGTGATCGGCTATCTGCTGGGGTCGATCAATGTGGCGATCGTCTATATCCGGCGGCGCTATCGTGCGGACATCCGCGACGAGGGCAGCGGCAACGCGGGCGCGACGAACGTGGCGCGCGTGCACGGGCTGGGCGCGGGGCTGCTCACACTGGGCACGGACATGCTCAAGGCGGCGGCGGCCGGGTGGATCGGCTGGCGGCTCGCGGGCGAGACGGGGCTGGCCGTGGCATGCGCCGCGAGCTTTACGGGACACTGCTGGCCGGTGTATTTCGGATTTCGCGGCGGCAAGGGCGTCTCGGTCGCGGCGTGCATCGCGCTGCTGTTTGACTGGCGTTTTTTCCTGATGCTGCTCGCGCTGTTTGCCGCGGTGTTTCTGCTGAGCCGCAAGGTGTCGCTCTGTTCGGTTACCGCGGCGGTGTGCTATCCGGGTCTGTACTATTTGCTGCATCCGGGGTTTGGACCGGCGTTTTTCGTCTGCTGCTATATCATGGCCGTGGTCGTGTATCTGCACCGTGGCAACATCCGCCGCCTGCTGCGCGGCGAGGAGCCGGATTTCCGCCCGGGAAAGCGGGGATAGCCGGCGGGCGGCGCTGCCCGCGCGTCATTCTCCCGCGAACAGGGTGAGCGTATGGTCGCCGCCGCACACGCCGAGAAAGACTTCCTTGGCGCTGCGATAGCCCTGCGCCTCCAGCTGCTTTTGCAGCCACTGGGGATTCAGACCCATGCGCTTCAGATTGCCGTTGAGGATTCTGCCGTCCAGGATGACCTCCGTCTGCATGGCCGCCGGCGCGGGCGCGAGCTGCAGATCGGCGGGGGTGGCTGGGCGCTGCGCGCTGACGGGCAGGATGGTGAGCTTGCCGTTATACTCAAAAATCGCGGTTTGAATCGCGGTCAGGTCAAAGTAGCCCAGCTCCCGGCACATGACCATGAATTCGCTCAGGTCCAGTTTGGCTTTTTTCAGATTTTCGCGATACAGCTTTCCGTTGTCCATGAGGATTGTCGGCGTGCCGTTGATATATTTTCTGCTTCTTGGGTACTTGCGCGAGATCACGCTCAGCCCGTATGCGACGGCGCCGTAGACGATCATGGCAATCAGCGGCTTTTCCGGCTCCTCCAGCTCGGTGGCAAGCTCGGCGGCGATGGAGCCAATGGTGATGCCGGTGATATAGTCAAAAAAGTCAAGCTGTGCGATTTGCCGGTGCCCCACGATCTTGGCGATCACAAACAGGGCGGCGGCCGACAGCAGCGTCGTGAGAATCACAGTGAGAATGTCCATGCTCCACCTCCGGGTTTTATCCTTAGTATTTCCCGCAGGCGGACCTGAAATACGCGGCATTACGCCGGCGGCCAAACGGCCGCCGGCGGTTTTTTAATAGGCGTTGATCTCGGCGATTGTGAGATCGGTGCCGGTGAGCGGATTGAGCGTTCCGCCGCCGCACTTCGGGCAGACGAGCTTTTCCGGATCGGCGGTGAACTGCGCGCCGCAGTCCAGGCATTCGGCGACGCCCGGCTCCGTGGTGATGAGCAGCGCCGTTTCCGCATAGGGCGTGCCGTCGATGACGGCCTGCCAGCAGTCCGTCATGAACGCGGGCACCACGCCGCTGAGCGTCCCGATCTCCAGCGTGACGCTGTTCACGCCCTCCAGCCGCTCCTCCTTGACGATGCGGTCAACCCGCTTGAGGATCGCATCACAGATGGCAAGCTCATGCATCCTTCGTCACGCTCTTTTTGATGATCTTTCCGGTTTTCTTCACGAGACCCTCCGCGACCTTGATCGGCATGGACTCAAAGCTGCCGGCGTGCCACTCGCGATTCTTGCGCAGCTTGATGGCGTCAAATTTGCACTTGGTGGTGCAGAGACCGCAGCCGATGCAGAGATATTCGTCCACCTTCGTCGCGCCGCAGCCGAGGCAGCGGGCCGTCTCCCTGCGCACCTGCTCCTCCGTAAAGGTGACGCGCGCGTCCGAGAACGTCATGGCCTTGGCCGCGTTGTAGCCGCGCATCTGGCGCTTTTCGCTGTCAAAGCTGCCGACGGGGATGAGCGCCCTGTCCTTGTCGAGCGAGCGGTATTCGCGCCGGTCGCGCCCCATGGTGAGCGTCTGGCCGGGATGGACGAAGCGGTGCAGGGAGATGGCGGCCTCCTTGCCGGCGGCGATGGCGTTGATGGCAAAGCCCGGCCCGGTATAGCAGTCGCCGCCCACGAAAATGTCGGGCTGCGCGGTCTGATAGGTGAGGGGGTCCGCCTCGGCGACGCCCTTTTTCCCCTTGACCAGCGCGCCGGTGTCGAGCGCGCCCCAGTCGATCTGCTGCCCGATGGCGCCGATGACGCTGCTGACCGCGAGGGTTTCAAACTCCCCGGTGCCGACGGGACTGCGGCGGCCCCTGGCGTCCGGCTCGCCCAGCTTCATGATCTCCACCCGGATGCCGGAGACCCTGCCCTGATCGTCGCCGACGATCTCCGCCGGCGCGCTCAGGAAGCGAAACTGCACGCCCTCCTCCATGGCCTCGGCGATTTCCTCCGGATCGGCCGGCATCTCCGCCTGCGAGCGGCGATAGATGATATAGGTATCGTCCGCGCCGAGCCGGATGGCCGTGCGGCAGACGTCCATGGCCACGTTGCCGCCGCCGATGACGGCGCATTTTTTGCCGATTTTGGGCTTGCCGCCGAGATTGACCTCCCGCAGAAACTCCACGCCGCCGAACACGCCCGAAAGGTCCGACCCGGGAATGCCGAGCGCGGCGGACCGCTGCGCGCCGATGGCGAGATAAAAGCCTTTGTAGCCCTCGTCGCGAAGCTGCTGGATGGTGATGTCCCTGCCAATCTCCACGCCGCAGCGGAACGTTACGCCCATCTCGCGCAGCACGTCGATCTCGGCGTTCAGCACGTCCTTTTCCAGTCGGAAATTCGGGATGCCGAGCGTCAGCATGCCGCCGGGGACCGGATTGCGGTCAAAGACGGTGACGGGGTAGCCCTGCTTTGCCAGATAGTAGGCGCAGCTCATGCCCGCGGGGCCCGCGCCGATGACGGCGATTTTCTCCGTAAACGGCCTGCCGGTCATGTTCAGCATCCTGGGGACGTATCGCGTCTCCTCGTTCAGGTCATGATCCGCGATGAACCGCTTGACCTCGTCGATGGCGACGGCCTCGTCCACGCTGGCGCGGGTGCATTCCTGCTCGCAGCGCTTGTTGCAGATGCGGCCGCAGACGGCGGGGAAGGGATTCTCGCGCTTAATCAGCTCCAGCGCGTCGGTGTATCTGCCCTGCGCCGCGAGCTTCAGATAGCCCTGCACGGCGATGTGCGCGGGGCATGCGGTCTTGCAGGGGGCCGTGCCGGTCGGGACGACGTTCTCCCGGTTTTCGCGATAGTCTTCGTTCCAGTCCGCCTTCGTCCAGATGGAATCCGACATCTTTTTGATGGGCAGCGGCTCGATGCGCTCCGTGGAGCACAGCTTCTGGCCGAGCTTCAGCGCGTTTGCGGGACAGTTTTCCACGCACAGGCCGCAGGCCACGCACTTTGCCTCGTCCACCTCGGCGACGAAGTTGGAGCGGATGGCGTCGCGCGCCCCGAACAGCAGGCCGACGCGCAGCCCGAAGCACGCGCAGGCGCAGCAGTTGCAGATGGCGGCGCTGTCGCCGACCTCCTCAATGTTCGGCATGTCGTGCATGAGACCGTTGTCCTCCGCGCGCTGGATGATTTCCAGCGCCTCTTCGCGGGTGATCTCGCGGGCGCGGCCGGTGCGGATGTAGTGCTCCGCGCCTTTGCCCATCTGGATGCACACATCGTCCGCGAGATGGCCGCAGCCGTCGCCGATGGACGTGCGGGAGGCGCGGCAGGAGCACGGCGAGACGCTGAAGCGATCATACTTATTGAGATAGTAGGACAGGCGTTCGTCATCCCGCACGCCGGGGATATCCTGAATCGCGCTTTCGATCGGCACCACGCGCATCAGGCCGTAGCCGTTCGGGAGCACGGGCGACATGGTCGCCATGCGGATGCGGGTATATTCCTCGAATGCGCGCCCGACCTCCGGATGCGTCTCCAGCAGCTCCTGATTGTTGACCATCATCTCCATGATGCCGGGCGCAAAAATCTGCATAAAGTAGGTGTCCTCACCGGTCGTCTCGTCCGCCACGCAGCGGAACACGCCGATCCACGCGAGATGCTGCGCGAGCTTTTTCGTCTCCGCAATGCTTTTGCCGGTCTTTTTTGCCAGGTACTCCACGGTGCGGACCTTCCGCAGACCGCAGGCGATGGCGACGTCGGCCTCGTCGTCCGTCAGGATGTCGGCCATGCAGTAATATTCCGGCGCGTTCTCGTCGATTTTGTTGATGACGCCGGAAACGCCGCCGATGATTCTGCACAGCTTCACGATCTTGGGTCTCAGCTCTGCCATGTACGTTCCTCCCAATCCTTTCCCTGTGAAATTACAGTTCGGTTCTATGCACCGGGCCGTGCCCGCACGGCCCGGCGCATGCGTTGCTATTTTAACATATCTCACAGAGACTGAGAAGTGTCTATGAAAAAGAAGTCACAGTTTCCGCAAATTGAGACATCCAGATACCGGGGCGTATTTGTCCCTATTCATTGGGCGGGAAATCTGTTATAATAAATCCAATATCAAAAAATGCCCCGCGGGAAAGCCCGCGGCGGCGGCGACGGAGGGAGTCCCCATGGAGGAACGGACGCAAACTGAATTTCCGCGGCGCGCGCTGCTGCTGATGAATCCCGTGGCGGGGCGCAGGGCGATCCAGCGCGATTTGACGCAGGTCATCCGCATTTTTATGGACGCGGGCTATCTTGTGACGACGATGGTGACGGCCGCGCGGGGCGAAATGACGGCATACGCCGCGCGTTTCGGCGCGGCGTATGATCTCGTCGTCTGCGCCGGCGGGGACGGCACGCTCAACGAGACGGTCAACGGCCTCGCGGCGGCCGGCGTGGATGTGCCGGTGGGCTATCTTCCGTGTGGCACGACCAATGATTTTGCCAACGCGCACGGCCTCGCGAAGGACATTCTGCCTGCCGCGCGCCGCATCGCGGCGGGAAACCGGACGCGGTATGACATTGGGCGCTTCGGGGACCGGTGCTTTTGCAGCGCGGCGTTTTTCGGCGCGTTTTCCTGGATGGCGTACACCACGGATCAGACGCTGAAAAACAAATGGGGCTATGGGGCCTACGTGCTCGACGGCGTCCGCGACCTCTCCAGGATCAAGCCGATCCATATGCGGATCTGGACGGACGGCGTCCTGCACGAGGGCGACTACCTGCTCGGCACCGTGACGAACGCGACCTCCGTGGGCGGCTATCTGGAGCTGCCGCGCGAGCTGGTGGATCTCAGCGACGGGCTGCTGGAGGTGGTTCTGGTCAAGGCGCCGAAATCGCTTCTGGAGTTTGATATGATCGCCCGTGCCGTCGCCGCGCGGGACTTTTCGGGTCCGTATCTCACGCTGACGCAGGCGCGGGAGATTCGGGTGGAAAATCCGCCGGAGCTGCAGTGGTCGCTGGACGGGGAAATGTCCGGCGTGTTCGACACGGTGGACATCCGGGCCATGCAGGGCTTTTTGAATCTGCAGGGATAGGCCCGCGCTTATCCGGCGGGGCTGCCGTCCTCCGCCTCCAGCCGCCGGATCGCGCCGACGGGGCAGGCTTCAAAGCAGCGGCCGCAGTGCAGGCAGTTTTCCTGCCGGATGACATACGGCGTTCCCGCGTCGATGCACCGCTGGGGGCAGCCGGCGGCGCAGGTACCGCAGCCGATGCACGTGTCTGTGATGAAAAAGCCCTTCTGCCGGACCTGCTCGCCGCCAAAGGCAAAGCTCTCCCGATGGATCGGGGACACGCCGAGATCAAACAGCTCCAGCGTCCCCGCCCGGATGCGGAACGGCTCCAGAATGTAGCGGGATTCTCCCGGGTATACGTCGTTCATGGACGGATTCTCCGCAAAAATACGGTCGATCCACCGCTTTTGATCCGTCAGCCGTTCCGCCCGGCCGGAGAGGCGGACCGTCTGCCATTTGTCGTTCAGCCCGGTGACGGCGACGTGGGGATTTTGCTCCAGCTCGCGGTAAAAATGCTTGCCTCTGGCCGTGCAGAAATAGAGCGCCTCGCCCTCCACGAGCATCACGTCGATGACGCGGCTCTGCGGCCGGCCCTCGGCGTCTGCGGTGGAGAAGACGCAGTCGCGCATCTCCCGCAGCATGTTCAGACATTCCTGTGCGTTCATTTGAAAGCCTCCTGTCTTTGCGTGTTCTGCTCTTATTATAATGGATGGAAAGAAAATCGCAAGCGCATTCTGCGCGGCGCGCGGTTCTGCGCGCCGCTTTTGACTTGCAAAATGGGAAATTCATGGTACAATAGAAGCCATCATACGAAAGGGAGATGACCCGCATGAAAAAATGGCTGCTCCTCGCGCCGGCCGCGGCCGCCGTTGGCGCCGCCGTGTTTGTCGCGCTGCGCAAAAGACCGGAGACGCCGGCGGCGCCCAAGGCCGGCAAACCGGCCGAAAAGGCCAAAGCGCCCGCCGGAAATCTGAAAACCGGAAGCTACAGCTTCATCTCGGGCTTTCGGGACGCCGCAACCGTCGAGCTGACGCTGCGGTATGACGCGGACCGGTTCACGTTTGCCGTTGTGGAGGACGAATTTCTGACCGATACGAGCGCCTCCCATGCGGCGATTTTGTACGGCGAGGACTTTGATGTTCAGATCGAGTATGCCGGCTATTACGCGGGCGAGAATTTCGCCGCGTTTTCCACCGCCGTTGCCGAGCGGTATCAGGGTTTCGGCAAGGTCTCCTATCAGGGCGTGGAGGGCATCCGCTATTACGACGGGGACAATCTCTGTCTGTGCTTCCCCGCCGGAGACGATGCGTACAGCTATCTGCTCGTGACCGTCGCGAGGGCCAAGGACAACGACGATCCCATCGACGCGCTGGTCGAGGACCCGAACCTCTCCGCGCTGCTGGGCTCCATGCAGGTCGCCATCCGGCGCTGAGCGGTCAAACAGGATTTTTTCCCGGCATCCGAAGTGGATGCCGGGATTTTTGATGCAAAACCGATGCAAAGTCGATGAGAGTTTGACGAATTTTCGCACTATGCTTTGCAGCACAGATAGAAATCCACGGGATATCAAGGTGACAAAGCATGACGGTGTATGAGATTCGGGAGGCGGACATCCTCCACAACATTGCCCTTGCGCAGCGGCGCGCGGGCGTGCCCGTGTGGGGCGTGGTGAAATACGACGGCTACGGCGTGGGCCTGACCGAAATGGCCGGGCTTCTGCGGCGGCAGGGCGTCACGCGCCTTGCCGTGAGCGGGGCGGAGGAGGCGCACGCGCTGCGGCGCGCGGGCTTTCAGGCGGAGGACATTCTGCTCCTCAGCCCGCAGGGCACGCTGCGCGAGATGCGCATGGCGCTGTCCGACGGCGCGATTTTTCTCGGTCGGTTCCGAGGACTACGCGCGCACGCTCGCGGCGCTGGCGCGGGAGCTGGGCTGCACGGCGCGCGCTCACATCGCCGTGGACACGGGCATGGGCCGCTTCGGCTTCCTGCCGGACGACTATGCGGCAATCGCGGGACTCTACCGGCGGCGGGACACGCTGTGCGTCGAGGGCGTCTATTCCCACTTTGCCGCCGCGTGCAGCGACCGGCAGAGCACGAAGCGGCAGTTTGCGCGCTTTACGGCGCTGCTGGAGCGGCTCCGGGCGGACGGGATCGACCGCGGCATGGCGCACATCGCAAACTCGCCGGGGCTGTTTCGCTATAGCGGCATGGCGCTCGACGCGGTGCGCATCGGCTCCGCGCTCGTGGGCCGCGTGGCCGGCACGAGCCCGGCGCAGACCGGCCTGCGCCCGGTCGGGACGCTCGTCACGACCGTGTGCGCGGTGCGCGCGCTGCCAAAGGGCAGCCGCGTCGGTTACCACGGCGAGGCGACGCTCCGGCGCGACGGCGCCATTGCCATCCTCGCCGCCGGGCGGCGGCAGGGCGCGCCCTGCGTCTCGCGGCGGGACAGGCTGCTGCGGCGGTTTCCGACCGCGCAGATCGGCGGCCAGACCGTGCGGCTCATCGCCACGCAGAGCGAGAGCCACGCCATTGCGGACGTGACCGGTCTGCAGGTCGTGACGGGCGGCTGCGCGCGCATCGACGTGAATCCGCTGCGCGTGGACGGCGGCGTGCGGAGGGAGTATCTATGATCGAATATCTGGACGGCTGGAGCGCGGAGTACGAGGCGTTCGTTGCCGCGCATCCGAAGGGGACGCTGTTTCAGTCGCGACTCTGGAGCGGGGTCAAGCCCGCGTGGAGATGGCGGGCGGTGCTCGTGCGGCGCGGCGGCGAGCTCTGCGCCGCGATGGCGGTGCTCATCCGCCCGGTCCCCGGCACGCCGTGGAGGCTGCTCTACGCCCCGCGGGGGCCGGTCTGCAATACGCACGACGCCGCCGCGCTGCGGGAGCTGACGGAGGGCGTGCGCGTTCTGGCACGGCAGGAGCGCGCCTGTGCGCTGAAGCTCGACCCGGACGTTCCCATGGAGGACGCGGAGTTTCGCGCCATTATGGAGCGCCTCGACTATCGGCTCGCCCCGGAGACGGGGGGATTTGAGCGCATCCAGCCGCAGCATGTGGCCCGGCTGGACCTGTGCGGGAAAACGAAGACGGATCTCCTCGCGGGCATGAAGCAGAAGATGCGCTACAACATCCGCCTGGCGGAGCGGCGCGGTGTGGAGGTGCGCGTTTGCGGCGCGGAGGCGCTGGACGATTTTCACGCGCTCATGCGCGTCACGGGCGCGCGCGACGGCTTCTGCATCCGCCCGAAGGCCTATTTCGCGCGGATGCTCGACGCGCTCGGCGCGCACGCGCGGCTTTACATGGCCTATGCGGACGGCGCGGCCATCGCCGGCGCGATTGCCGCGCAGTATGGGAACAAAACGTGGTATCTTTACGGCGCGTCGGCAAACGTCCATCGGGACAAAATGCCGAACTATCTTCTGCAGTGGCGCATGATCGAGTGGGCGCTCGAGGCGGGCTGCGATGTCTACGACTTTCGCGGCGTCGCGGCCGAGCAGCCTGCGGACCCGGCGCTCGCTGGCCTCTGGCGCTTCAAGAGCGGCTGGGGCGCGGCGCACGTCACCTTCGTCGGTGAGTACGAGCTGGTGGTTCGCCCGGCGGCGAACGCCGTCGTCCGCCGCGCGCTGCCCGTCATGCGCGCCGCCGCGCTCCGCTGGGCAAACCTCAAATGAGAGCCGCTTTGCGGCTCTCATTTGAGCCTGTCGAAAAACTCGTTTTTCGACAGGAAGGGGATTGCGCTGCATTCCTTGCCCTCGTTTGCGAATGCGATTCGCAATAGGAGGACAATCCATTCCGCGAGAAGTATTTTTGCCCCACGGCGAAGCCGCAGGGCAAAAATGATTTGACCCAATTCGCGCCTCCGGGCGCGAACTCTGCGAGGCTATTTCAAAAGAGAACCGCGCAGCGGTTCTCTTTTGAAATACGCACGCTCCATCGCCCTCGGCTTCGCCTCGGTTGGTCGGCGTGCGGGCTCGCCTTGCTCGCCTCAGGGGGTTTTTGCCGCGGCAGAGCCACGGCAAAAACGATCAGATTCTCTTTCGCGCCGGCAGGCGCGAAACTCTGCCGAGGGCCGCGCGCGGCCCCGTCTCCCGCCCCCCCGCAGCACGGCGGCGCACTTGCGCCGCTCGTACGGGTCACTCCACACGTAGAAGGGTAAGCCCCCGGAACCGCGCGCAAAGCGCGCGGTTCCGGAAGAAGCGATG
>CACWHX010000031.1 GCA_902760845.1 Oscillospiraceae bacterium | reverse complement strand
GAAAATGCCCGCAACACAAGTAAAAAAGAGCAAAGAACGGCATAGCCGTTAAGCTACACCGTTCCTTGTTTCAATGTTTTCCTAAGTCACCGCCGCATTTGCCGGCGGCTTTGTGATCGCAAACCGCGAGCGGCTGCTCGCGCTCTACGCCAGGTACCATGTGCGTTGCAATTTCAGCGGCCACATGCACATCCAGCACATTGCGGAGAGCGCTGCCGGCGTGCGCGAGATCGTGACCTCGGCGCTGAGCGTTGCGCCGAACCAATACGGCGTGCTGCGGGTCACGGACGCGGGCGCGGCGTATCATACCGTGCCGACCGACGTTGCGGCCTGGGCGCGCGGACAGGGGAGAACGGAGCCGGAGCTGCTGAATTTTTCGGCTTTCTCCCGGGAATTTTTCTTGCGGAACACCCTGCGGCAGGCCAGAGTGACCGCCGGCGACGCGCCGGAGGCGGACGCGATGGCGGACTATCTCGCGGCGATGAATCTCGCGTATTTCTCCGGCCGGATGGACACGGTCGCGCGCGACGAGGCGCTCCTTCAGGCATGGCGGGACACCGCGTCCTATGCGTCCGTTTACGTGCCGAGTCTGGCGGTGGATATCAGCCGCGACAGCACGCGGGATCAATTCCAGTTTGAGGAGGGGACGACATGACGCACGACGAGCAGCGGGCTTACCTGATCCGGACCCTGCTGGACGAGGACAGACAATACCGGGACGTTGTCATCCCGCAGGGGGAACAGGAGCAAAAGGACCTCCTGCGCGCGCTGATGAACGTGCGCGCGCCGAAGCCGATCGGCCGATCGTTTCTGGAGATTCAGGACGCCTATCTCTCGGAGGAGCGGGACCGGCTCGGCGTTGTGGACGGCGCGGCGCTCGCGCCCATTCCGTCAGACCCGCGCATCGTGCTCTGGCAGGGGGACATCACGACGCTCAGAGTGGACGCCATCGTCAACGCGGCCAACTGCGCGCTGCGCGGCTGTTTTTATCCGCTCCATTCCTGCATTGACAATCTCGTGCACTCCCGCAGCGGGATCCAGCTGCGGCTGCTGTGCGACGACATCATGAACCGCCAGGGGCACGATGAGCCGACCGGAACGGCGAAGATCACGCCCGCGTTCAACCTCCCGTGCAGGTATGTGCTGCACACGGTCGGCCCGATCATTTCCGGCCCGGTGACGGACGCGGACTGCGCGCTCCTTGCGTCCTGCTATCGCTCCTGCATGGAGCTGGCCGCGGCCAGCGGCTGCGGGAGCATCGCGTTTTGCTGCATCTCCACAGGGGAGTTTCATTTCCCGAAGGAGAAGGCCGCCGAGGTTGCTATCGCCGCGGTGAAGGACGCCCTCTCCGTGCAAACGCGGATCGAGCGCGTCATTTTTAACGTATTCGGGACGGAAAGCCTGGAGATTTACAGACGGCGGCTGGGCCTGGAAGCGCCCACCTGATATCCGCGCGGAACCGTTACACTTCCCGCCGGCTGTCGCTTGCGGGCGACTCGGAAACGCGCTATAATGATCTTGAACTGGGAAGGCGGCAGGTTCGGCGGTATAGAAGAGGAGGCGCGTCATGAACGATTCGTTTCAGCTTTCCTGTGAGTCTACGGTTGATTTGACGTATGACTATGTTCACGGCAGAGGTATTTCCGTTCTGTTTTACGCCTATGAGGTGGATGAGGTCGAGTACCCGGACGATATGGGGCGCGATCCGGAGGCGCTGCCCCGCTTTTACGGGTTTTTGGAGGCGGGAAAAATCCCGCGAACATCGCAGATCAATGAATTTACGTATACGGAGTACTTTGAGCGGCTGCTGCAGCGGGGCGACGTGCTGCACGTTGCGTTCGGCTCCGGCATGACGCCGTCGGTTGAAAACGCGCTCCGCGCGGCGGAGAGCCTGCGCGAAAAGTACCCCGATCGGAGGATCACGGTGGTCGATTCGCTGTGCAGCTCGTCGGGATACGGAATGCTGGTGGACGAATGCGCCGATATGCGCGACCGCGGCTGCTCCATGGAGGAGATCGAGGCGTGGGTCCTGGCGAACCGCAACACCGTGCATCATCAGTTTTTTTCCACGGATATGCGCTATTTTCACCGAAGCGGCCGGGTCTCCGGCGCGACGGCGACGATTGCCACGATTTTGAGCATCTGCCCCATCATGCGGCTGGACGATGCGGGCCGCATCATCGCCTATGACAAGGTGCGCGGCAAGAAAAACGCCATTCAGGAGACGATCCGCACCATGGAGGCGCACGCCCAGGGCGGCGTGAATTACAGCAAAAAGTGCTGGATCTGCCACTCCAATTGTCCGGAGACGGCGGAGGAGACCCGCGAGGCGGTCAAGGCGCATTTTCCGAACATCCGGGGGGAGATTCGCATCTGGGATATCGGCACCATCATCGCCGCGCACTGTGGCTCCGGCACCGTGGCCGTCTATTTCTTCGGGGACGAACGCTGGCCGGACAGGCCCTAGCACGAGAAGATAAGCGACTTTGCCGCCCGGGACCACGCGGTCCCGGGCGGTTTTCGACAGAGTGACTGAAAGCGTACGACACTGTGGATTCTTCACAAATTGTTAAAGAATTTATATGAGCGGCGTGGTAGGATATCCCTCGTGTGAGAACAGGAACCACTGTGAAAAAGCGGTTATGAGGAGCCGACATGGAACGGCTTTTTTTGGAAACCTTGCGGAAGGCAAGCGGATACAGAAGCGCATCAAGCGGGAGGCGAACGGATGACGAGACATATCAGCCTGAGCGGCGGCCGCGCCGCGCGGCGCGTGCCATTTTCACTGAGCGATTACGTTCGGGAGCACCGTTACGTGCTGCTCGTGTTGTATCTGCCGGTTTACCTGATCTGGTTTTTCCTGCAGGAGCGCGTGATTGCCTCTCCGTCGCAGTGCTGGGTGTCCTGGCTGCCGGCGGATGACGCCATCCCGTTCATCCCGCAATTCATTTACGCCTATGTGACGTGGTATCCCTATCTGCTGATCCCGGCGGTCGTGTTCCTGCTCCGGGAGGACGGAGCGGCGTTCACGCGCTATGCGCTGTTTATCATCATCGGGTTTTCCGCGTCGCTGCTGATCTGCGCGATCTGGCCGAACTGCCAGCTGCTGCGGCCCGACGCGGTGGACACGAAAACGCTCTCCGGCGTTCTGGTGAGCGCGATCTATGCGGCGGACACGCCCACGAACGTGCTGCCGAGTATGCATGTGGTCGGCTGCATCGGCGTGATTGCGGCCTGCTTTGATCGGCCGTATCTGCGCAAATGGCGCGGCGCGATGGTAGTCTGGGGCGTGCTCATCAGCGCGTCCACGGTATTTGTAAAGCAGCATTCGCTTCTCGATGTTTACGCGGGGCTGGCGCTCGGACTCGTGCTCACGGCGCTGCTGTATGGCGTGCTGAAAAAACATTCGTTGACGCACGTTTAATTTTCGCATAAAATAGAGAAGATAAACGAAGCGCGTCGAGTCGGAGGTGGAGCACGATGGCAAAGCGACGTCGGAGAAAAGACGGCTACCGGCCAAAGCCGATCGTGGTCGCGGTATATCTGGTGCTGCGGCTCATCGTGGTAGGCGTTCTGATTTCGTGCATCATCCGCAGAGAGTATGAGAGCGCGTTCACCTGCGTGCTGGTGCTGGTGCTGTATATGCTGCCGCCGATCGTGCAGCGCAATTTCCGCATCGAGCTCCCGACGACGATGGAGATCATTATCCTCGTGTTCATCTTCGCGGCGGAAATTCTGGGCGAGCTGGGGAGCTACTTCATTCAATATCCGCACTGGGACTCGATCCTGCACACGACGACGGGCTTCATTTCGGCGGCGTTTGGCTACTCGATGGTTGATTTTCTCAACCGCAACAAGCCGCACCACGTCAAGCTGTCGCCCATTTTTATGGCGATGGTGTCGTTTTGCTTTTCCATGACGATCGGCGTACTGTGGGAGTTTTTCGAGTTTGGCGTGGACTATCTGTTTCATACCGATATGCAGAAAGACACGATCATCCACGCATTTTCCTCCGTGACGCTCGACCCCACCAACAGCAACGTCCCCATCCGCGTGGATCATATCACGGATGTGGCCGTCAACGGCGAGAGCCTTGGTCTCGGCGGATACCTGGATATCGGCTTGTACGATACGATGGAGGACCTGTTCGTCAACTTTGTCGGCGCACTCACGTTCAGCATTTTCGGCTACTTCAACACGAAATCGGGCAGCAACAGGATTGCAAAGCAGTTCGTCCCGGTCGTTCTCCCGGAGGAAGAGGCGGAGGAAGCGGAGCCCGTGACGGAGTGAGAGCGGGCGGATTTTCGGGAACAATAAAAAAGCGGCAAAAGAAACATCAAAAGAAACGTCAAAGAAACGACAAAAAACGTCCCTGCCGAGGTTCTCGGGAACTTCGGCAGGGACGCTTTTTTCTGCGTGCTCCGGCTTATCGGCTGAGCAGATCGTAGTTGACGGTTTTATAAAACCCCTCGTAGATTGCGGCGTAATCTCCGCCGCATTCCGCCATCAGGACCATCAGCTTCGTGATGGTGGCCTCCAGCGTCATGTCGTAGGCCTCCATGAGGTGGAAATCCTGCTTGACCTTCTGCCCGACCTCGTAGACCTCCATGTTGCTGCCCTCGTTTGCGACCTGGGTCGCCATCACGACGAGCTTGCCCTTGGAGATCCATTTTTCCATCTGCTGATAGAAGACATCCAGCAGCGTCTGAGGGATCCCGCCGACGCCGAAGCTCTCGATCACAAGGCAGTCGTAGTTCTGAAACAGATATTCCACCAGCCCGGGCTTGGTTCCGGGGATCAGCTTGAGCACGACGACGCTGTCGTTGAGCTGATGCAGGAAGCGCACCGGCTCTGTATAGGGCGCCTGCGGGATGAAGCGGATGATCCGATGATCCTGAATCGCGGCGAGCGCCGGAAAGTTCACGCTGTTGAAGGCGTTGTAGCTGTGGGCGTAGGTCTTCTTTGCGCGGGTCCCGGCGATGACGCTGCCGTTGAACACCAGCACGACGCCCCGCGAGGCGGGATCGGCGGCGTAGCGGATGCTGTCGATCAGGTTGCGCTTGGCGTCCGTGCTGTCCTCGCCGATCGGCTTTTGCGCGCCGGTGATGACGATCGGCTTGTTGGGATTTCGGATCATGTAAGACAGCGCGGCGGAGGTATAGGCCATGGTGTCCGTCCCGTGACAGACCACAAAGCCGTCGTATTTCGCATAGTCGCGCTCGATGGCGCGGACGATCTCGATCCAGTGCGCCGGCGTCATGTTGGTGCTGTCAATGTTGCAGACCTGCACGCCGTCCACGTTATACGCCGCGCGCACCTCGGGGATATAGTTGAGCAGCTGCTCCGCGCCCAGGCCGGGCGCGAGGCCGTGCTCCGAGAGCAGGGACGCGATGGTTCCGCCCGTCGCCAGCAGCAGGATGCTTCGTTTCTTGCTCATCGCCGCGCCCTCCCGCTCAATACCGGTACTCAAAGTCCAGGTCGTACATGCTCACCGTGTCGCCCTCCTGAATGCCCATGGACTCCAGCCGGTCAAAAATGCCGGACTGCCGCAGGACGCGGTCAAAGTACATGCGCGATTCATAGTCGCCGAAGTTGACGCCGCCAATGAGCCGCTGCAGCCATGGACCCTCCACGATCCAGAGATCGTCGAGGTGGCGGATTTCCACCTCGTCCGCCGTGCCGATCTCCGGCTCCGGCGGGACATAGTCGGCCTCGAACACGACTGTCGGCGGCAGCTCCGCGAGCTTTGCGGCCGCGGCCTGCACGAGCTGCGCCGTTCCCATATGCGCCGCGGCGCTCAGCTCGAAAAATTCGTAGCCCTTCGCCTCCACGTGCGCCTTCAGCCGCTCGATGTTCGTGCGGTCGCCGCCGAGCAGGTCGCACTTGTTTGCCGCGACGAGCTGCGGCCGGGAGGCGAGCGTCGCGTTATACGCCGCGAGCTCCGCGTTGATGGCCTCAAAATCCGCAATCGGGTCGCGCCCCTCGCTGCCGGAGACATCCACCAGATGCACCAGCAGACGGCAGCGGTCGATGTGGCGCAGAAAATCGTGCCCCAGGCCCGCGCCCTCGCTGGCGCCCTCGATGATGCCGGGAATGTCCGCCATGACGAAGGACGACCCCTCCGAAACGTACACCACGCCGAGGTTGGGGAAGAGCGTGGTGAAGTGGTAGTTTGCGATTTTCGGGTGCGCCTTGGAGACGACGGACAAAAGCGTGCTTTTGCCGACGTTCGGGAAGCCGACGAGACCCACGTCCGCCAGCAGCTTCAGCTCCAGCAGAATGGTGTGCCCCTCGCCGGGGAGGCCGGGCTTGGCAAAGCGCGGCGTCTGCCGCGTGGGGGTGGCAAAGTGCTGGTTGCCCCAGCCGCCGCGTCCGCCGCGCGCCGCCACGAACGGCTCGCCGGTTGACATGTCGTGCATGATCTGGCCGCTGTCCGCGTCGCGCAGCAGCGTGCCGCGGGGGACCTTGATGCGCAGCGTTTCGCCGTCCTTGCCGGAGCAGCGCTTGCCCTGGCCGGGCTGGCCGCTGCCGGCGACGTATTTGCGCTTATAGCGAAAGTCCATCAGCGTGGACAGATTGTCGTCCACCTCGAAGACCACATCGCCGCCGCGACCGCCGTCGCCGCCGTCCGGCCCGCCGGACGCGACGTACTTTTCGCGATGGAACGCAACGGCGCCGTTGCCGCCGTCGCCCGCGCGCACGGTGATGGTCACTTTATCAACAAATGCAGATGCCATCTGAAAACTCCTCACCATAAAAAATGGGGTGGACGATTGCCCACCCCATGCAGCTTGTTACTGCGCGATCTCCTCATAAACGGAGACCTGCTTGCGATCCTTGTCCTTGCGCTCGAATCTCACGACGCCATCGACGAGTGCGAACAGCGTGTCGTCTCTGCCTCTGCCGACGTTGACGCCGGGATGAATCTTCGTTCCGCGCTGTCTGACGAGGATGTTGCCGGCCAGAACGAACTGACCGTCGGCTCTCTTGGGGCCAAGGCGCTTCGACTCGGAATCGCGGCCGTTCTTGGTGGAGCCCATGCCTTTTTTATGTGCCAAAGAAATACACCTCCATGTGTCAAAATCAGCGGAAATTACGCATTGATGGATTCGATCTGAACCTTCGTGTAGGGCTGTCTGTGGCCCTGCGTTCTGCGATAGCCCTTTTTTGGCTTCATCTTAAAAACGCGGATCTTCTTGCTCTTGCCGTTCTTCACGACGTTCGCCGACACGACCGCGCCCTCGATGACGGGCTTGCCGAACACGGAACCCTCGTCGTCGATCACGGCGAGGACCCGGTCGAACTTCACAGCCTCGCCGGCCTCGGCGCCGAGCTTCTCGATAAAGATCACGTCGCCCTCGGCCACGCGGTACTGCTTGCCGCCGGTTTCGATGATTGCGTGCTTCACTTCTGGTGCACCTGCCTCTCCTGTAGAGTCTCGCTCTTGTGGGCGGAAGCGGCGCTTCTCTTGGGGCCCACTCAACGCGGCCTTGATAGTTTACCATTCCAAACCGGGCTTGTCAACTGTTTTTTTGCGCCCTTTTACCGCTTCCACATCGTCGGCGTGAACAGCACGAGGATGGGATAGATCTCCAGCCTGCCGATGAGCATCGTGATGGTGAGGACGAGCTTTGAAAAATATGACAGCCCCGCGAAATTCGCGTTCGGCCCCACGGCGCCCAGACCGGGTCCGACGTTGTTGATGCAGGCCGCGACGGCCGTAAAGGTTGTCTCAAAGCTCTGCCCGTTGAGGGACATCAGCAGCGTTGCCGCGGCAAAAATCAGGCAGAACAGCACCGTGTAGGTGTTCACCGCGTGCACGGTGTCCTCGTCGAGCGTCTCGCCGTCCATGTGGATGAGGCAGACGGAATTTGGATGCAGCACCCGAAAGACGGAGCGGCGCGCGGCCTTGCCCATGACGAGGAGGCGCACGATCTTCAGCCCGCCGCCGGTGCTGCCCGCGCACGCGCCGATGAACATCAGCAGCACCAGAACGCAGCGCGACACCTGCGGCCAGAGATCGAAGTTCACCGTGCTGTAGCCCGTGGTGCTGATGATGGAGGACACCTGGAAGGCCGCGGCGCGCAGACAGGCGGCAAAGTCGGAATAGCGCCCGGCGGTGTCCGCGGCGACCAGCGCCGTCGCCGCGAGCACGATGAACAGAAACAGCCGGAGCTCCTCGTTTTTTGCGGCCTTGCGAAACTGCCGCAGAAGCAGCAGAAAGTAAATGTTGAAGTTGACGGAGAACACCAGCATAAACGCCGTGATGACCCACTGGCAGTAGGGGGAGTAGGAGGCGATGCTGTCGTTGCGCACGCCGAAGCCGCCGGTGCCGGCGGTCCCGAAGCTCAGCGTCACGGCGTCGAAGAGCGACATGCGCCCGATGAGCAGCAGCGCGATCTGCAAAAGCGTCAGCCCAATGTAGATCTCATACAGGATCATGGCGCTGCGGCGCATCCGGGGCGCCAGCTTTGTGATGCGGATGCCGGGGCTCTCCGCCCGGAGCAGATACATCGACTCGCCGCTGTTCTTTTTGGTGAGCGTGCTGAGCGCCATCATAAACACCAGAACGCCCATGCCGCCCAGCCAGTGGGTAAAGCTGCGCCAGTACAGCATGGCGGGGGAGAGCTTTTCCACATCGGATAAGATCGTGGCGCCGGTGGTGGTGAAGCCGGAGACGGTCTCGAACAGGCAATCCAGATAGTTGGGGATCGCGCCGCTGATCCAGAAGGGGAGCGCACCCAGGGCCGACACGACGATCCATGTGAGCCCGACCGTGACGAACCCGTCGCGGGCGAAAAAGCGGTTGTTTCTCCCGCGCAGGCGCATGAACAGGGTCCCGAGCAGCAGAGAGACGCAGATGGCCGCGCCGAAGCCCAGCGCGCCGCTCCGGTCGCCGGAAAACCAGGCGATGAGCATGGCCGGCAGCATGAACGCCGCCTCCACGCACACGATCTTTCCGAGGATGTTGAATATCATTCTGTAATTCATAGCAATTGAAGCCGCCCGCTCAGACGGCGGAATCCGCAAAGATATCGTTCAGGTCCGTAAAAGAATTTCGCGCGGTAGTGATGACGACGACCGTATCGCCGACCTCCAGCGTGTCGTCGCCGCCGGGCATCAGAATTTTGCCGTTTCGATTGATGCTGGCGATCAGGATGTTTGGCTGGAAGCGAATGTTCTTCAGCGTCTTTCCGAGATTCCGCGTGTGCTTCGTCACGGCAAACTCGAGCGCGTCCACCTGGCCGCCCACGAGATGATGCAGCGCCAGGACGGAGCTGCCCCCGGTGTTCTGCATCGCCCGGACATAGCGGATGATCGCGCCGGCGCACAGCTCCTTGGGGCTGATGATCCGGTTGACGCCCTCGTTTACGAGCATCCCGCCAAAATCCGTGTGATCGACCTTCGTCAGCACGAGCGGCACGCCGAGCCGGCTGATATACATGGAGAGGATCAGGTTCTCCTCGTCGATGTTCGTCAGCGTGACAACGGCGTCCATCTCCGTGACGGTCTCGGAGTGGAGCACCGAGTCGCTCGTGCCGTCGGCGCAGACGATGTCCGCCTGCGGAATCGCCTCGGCCAGCCGCCGCGCCTTGTCCGGATCAATCTCGATGATTTTTACGCGCGCGCCGGACTTGACCAGCAGGCGGGTGAGATACTCCGCGGTGCTGCTGCCGCCGATGAGCATGACGCTTCGGACGGCTTTGCCGTATTCGCCGGCGTTCTGCAGCAGCTGCACCACCGAGGTCGCCGGCGCGCAGATATACACCTTGTCTCCCGCCTGCAGGACGGCGTCTCCGTTGGGGATGACGACCTTCCCGCTCCGCTGCACGGCGCAGACCAGCACCCGGCAGTTGAGCTTTTTGCTCAGCGAAAAAAGCGGCGTGCCGTCCAGCGGGTCGCCCGACCTGGGCGCGAGCTCGATGATCTCGATCTTGCCGTCGGCAAACGTGTCGCGCTTCAACACGCTGGGGATCTCCAGCAGCCGGAAGATTTCCCGCGCGGCGGTGTATTCCGGATTGACGATCATGGACAGGCCAATATCCTCCGCCATCAGATAAATCTGTTCGGCGTACTCCGGCGACCGCACGCGGGCGATCGTATTGCGGCAGCCGAGCTTTTTTGCGAACATGCAGCAGATGAGATTCGTCTCGTCCTTCGCCGTGCAGGCAATGAGCAAATCGCTTTGCCCCACGCCCGCCTGACGGAGGATGTCCACATTGGAGCCCCTGCCGCAGATCGACATGACGTCCAGCGCGCTCGAAATGCGCTCGGCCACGTTCGCGTCGCTGTCGATCACCACGATGTCATGGCCCTCCTGAATCAATTGCCGCGCGACGGTGAAGCCGACCTTCCCGCCGCCGATGATTACGATTCTCATAGCGCCCTCCTGCGATAAAATCCGCTTGTATTCTACACCTACGAAAAATAGAATACAATCTTTTTCGCACGTTTTTTCTCTCCCGCGCCTTGACAAGCGGCGGGAAAGCGGCTATAATGCATCCAACTTGTGCGTGGATGGGGAGGAGTAGCCTCCCGGCGGAAGCCAGAGAGAAGGCGGTTGGTGCAAGCCTTTCTTCCCGCCGGCGGTGAAGGTCGCCCCGGAGCAGCCTGTCTGAAAGAGGACGCTTCCTCCAGTAGGACGGCCGGGAACTCCCGTTACAGAGTCAAGAGTGTCGCGCGCGTCGCCGCGCGGAATTCAGGTGGTACCGCGGTTGAATACGATCGCCCTGAAACGATTTTGTTTCGGGGCGCTTTTTTTCGTCCCGAAAAGGAGGAAGACGCATGAAAGAACTCCCGAAGGTGTACGATCCCAAGCAGGTCGAAAAAAAGATCTACGACATGTGGATGCAGGGCGGGTACTTTACGCCCGACCCCGATCCGAAGAAGAAGCCCTTCTCCATCGTCATGCCGCCCCCGAACGTCACGGGGCAGCTGCATATGGGGCACGCGCTGGACGCCACGCTGCAGGATGTCCTCACGCGCTATAAGCGCATGCAGGGCTACGCCGCGCTGTGGCTGCCGGGCTACGATCACGCCGGCATCGCCACGCAGATCAAGGTGGAGGAAAATCTCCGCGTGGAGGAAGGGCTCACGCGCTATGATCTCGGCCGCGAGCAGTTTCTGGACCGCGTCTGGGCCTGGAAGAACAAATACGGCGACCGCATCGTCGAGCAGCAAAAGACGCTGGGTGCCTCCAGCGACTGGACGCGCAGCCGCTTCACGATGGATGACGGCTGCTCCAGAGCCGTGCGCGAGACGTTCTGCGAGCTGTATGAAAAGGGCTTGATCTACAAGGGCAACCGCATCATCAACTGGTGTCCGCACTGCCGCACCGCGCTTTCGGACGCGGAGGTGGAGTATCAGGACATGCCCGGCCACTTCTGGTATGTCCGCTATCCCATCGAGGACAGCGACGAGGAGCTCATCATTGCCACCACGCGCCCGGAGACGATGCTGGGCGACTCCGGCGTCGCCGTTCATCCGGACGACGAGCGGTATACGCACCTCGTCGGCAAAAACGCGATTCTCCCGCTCGTCGGCAGAAGGCTCCCCATCGTGGCGGATGACTACGTCGAGCTGGGCTTCGGCACCGGCGCCGTCAAGATGACGCCGTGCCACGACCCGAACGACTACGAGGTCGGCTTGCGCCACAATCTGGAGCAGATTCTCATCATGGACGAGGACGCGCACATCATCAACGGCGGCAAATATAACGGCCTGGACCGCGACGAGGCGCGCAGGGCAATTGTCGCCGATCTGGAGGCGGAGGGCTATCTCGTCAAGGTGGAAGCGCACAACCACAATGTCGGCACCTGCTATCGCTGCGGCAGCGTCGTGGAGCCGCTGACGAGCCCGCAGTGGTTCGTGAAGATGAAGCCGCTTGCCGAGCCCGCCATCGAGTGCGTGCGCGACGGGCGCATCCGGTTCGTGCCGGAGCGCTTCAGCAAGATCTATTACAACTGGATGGAGAACGTCCACGATTGGTGCATCTCCCGCCAGCTCTGGTGGGGGCACCAGATCCCCGCGTGGTATTGCGACGACTGCGGTCACATCACCGTCTCGCGCGAGGACGCCTGCGAATGCGAGGCGTGCCACAGCAGGAACATCCATCGCGACGAGGACGTGCTGGACACGTGGTTCAGCTCCGCGCTCTGGCCGTTTTCCACCATGGGCTGGCCGGATCAGACCGCCGATCTCGCCTACTGGTATCCCACGACGGTGATGGTCACGGGCTATGATATCATCTTTTTCTGGGTCGCGCGCATGATCTTCTCCGGCATGGAGCAGATGCACGAGGTGCCGTTCTACACGGTGTTCATCCACGGCCTCGTGCGCGACGAAAAGGGCCGCAAGATGTCAAAGTCGCTCGGCAACGGCATCGACCCCCTGGAGATGGCGGAGACCTACGGCGCGGACGCGCTGCGCTTCAATCTCGTCACGGGCAACAGTCCCGGCAACGACATGCGCTTTTATGTGGAAAAGTGCGGCGCGATGCGCAACTTCGCCAACAAGCTCTGGAATGCCTCCCGCTTTGTGATGATGAATCTCACCATCGAGAAAAACGAGCTGCCGGAGCGGCTGGAACTGGAGGACAAGTGGATCCTTTCAAAGCTCAACACGCTGAGCAGGGAGGTCTGCGAAAATCTGGACAAGTATGAGCTGGGCATCGCTGCGGCGAAGATATACGACTTTATCTGGGACACCTATTGCGACTGGTATATCGAGCTGACGAAGCCGCGCCTGAATAACGGCGACGCGGCGGCCAACCGCGGCGCGCAGCAGGTGCTGCTCTACGTCCTCACGGAGATTTTGAAGCTTCTGCACCCGTTCATGCCGTTCATCACGGAGGAGATCTGGCAGGCGCTGCCGCACGACGGGCCGGCGCTCATGGTCGCGCAGTATCCGACGTTTGACCCGGCGCTTGATTTCCCGCGCGAGGAGCAGGACTTCGAGATGGTTATGGCGGCGATCAAGGCCGTGCGCAGCCGCCGCGCGGAGATGAACGTGCCGCCGAGCAAAAAGGCGCAGCTTTTCATCGCGACGGAGCGGCAGGATGCGTTTCGCGCGGGCAAGATGTATATCAGCAAGCTCGCCTATGCCGATCGCGTGACGATTTCCGACGCCGTCCCCGCCGACGCGGACCGGATGGTCTCCGTCGTCACGGACGAGGCCAGGCTCTTCATGCCCCTGGCGGAGCTGGTCGATCTCGACGCGGAGCGCGCCCGGCTGGAAAAGGAGCTGGATAAGGCGCGCAGGAACTATGAAGGCCAGATGCGCAAGCTCTCCAACGAGGCGTTTCTCGCCAAGGCGCCGGAGCAGGTCGTGAACGCCGAGCGCGAGCGCGCGGCCAAGGCGCAGGCGCTGGTGGAAAATCTGGAGGAGAGCCTGAAAAACCTCGGCTAAGGTTCCTGATCCGACAAATTCAACGCGGAAAACACGATACAATAAGCACCGTATACGAACAGCGTATGCGGTGCTTTTTATTTGTAGCAGGAGGTGATGCTATGCAGACGCTGAAGCAATATGCCGACGGCTGTCTCACGGTGCGGCTCCGGGGCGAGTTGGACCACAGTGCGGCGGCGGAGGCCATGCGGGCGATTGAGGAGGCAGCGGAGGAATATCTGCCGCGGCAGTGCGTGCTGGACCTGTCCGGCCTGTCGTTTATGGACAGCTCCGGCATCGCGGTGATTCTGAAGGCGGACAGGCTGCTGCGGCAGAGCGGCGCGTCGCTCTCGCTGTCGCAGCCGCCGGAGCAGGTGCGCCGCGTGCTGGAGATCGCGGGCCTGTCGCAGATGGTTCCCATCCAGGCCCGGAAAGAAAAGGAGTGTGAACCCATATGAACGCGCAAAACTACATAAAGCTGGAGTTTCCGGCGCGCAGTGTGAACGAGGGCTTTGCGCGCGCGGCCGTGGCGGCCTTTGCCTCGCAGCTCGACCCCACGCTGGGCGAGCTGGGCGATATCAAGACCGCCGTGTCCGAGGCCGTTACGAACGCCGTCGTCCACGCATATCCGGACAAGATCGGTACGGTGCAGCTCCGGCTGCGCATCTTGCCGGACGCCGTGCTGGAGATCGTCGTGAAGGACCACGGCGTCGGCATCGCGGACGTGACACAGGCGCGCGCGCCGCTTTACACCACCGGCGGCGAGGAGCGCAGCGGCATGGGGTTCACGATCATGGAGAGCTTCATGGACAAGCTGCGCGTGAAATCCGTGCCCGGCCGTGGCACGACCGTGACGATGAGCCGGCGCATCCGCCGGCGCGGCTGATGGAGCCGGAAACGCTGGAGCTGCTGCGCCGCGCGCAGAGCGGCGACAACGCCGCCATGGAGCGGATGGTCGCGGAGAACACGGGGCTGATCTGGAGCGTGGCGCGCCGCTTTTTCGGCCGCGGCGCCGAGCCGGACGATCTCTACCAGCTTGGCTGCGTCGGCTTTCTCAAGGCAATTGCCGGCTTTGACGAGACGTACGGCACCTGCTTTTCCACCTATGCCGTGCCGAAAATCGCGGGGGAGATTCGCCGCTTCCTGCGCGACGACGGGGCCGTCAAGGTCAGCCGCGGCGTCAAGGAGCGCGCCGGCCAGATTCGCGCGGCGCGCTCGCTGCTGGAGCAGCGGCTCGGTCGCGAGCCGACGATCTCCGAGCTCGCGGCGGAGACCGGGCTGGAGGCGGAGGAAATCGCCATGGCGGAGACGGCGACCGGGCCGCTGGAGTCGCTCCAGCGGGAGAGCGGGGAGACCGGCTTTGCGCTGGAGCAAATGCTCGGCGACTATGAGCAGGAGGAGCGCATGGTCGAGCACGTGGCGCTGCGCGAGGCGGTGCGCGCGCTGCCGGAGCGGGAGCGGGAGGTGATCGGCCTGCGCTTTTACCGCGGCCTGACGCAGCAGCGCGCGGCGACGATTCTGCACATTTCCCAGGTGCAGGTGTCGCGCCTGGAGCGCCGGGCTGTGGAGCGCCTGCGGGAGCTCCTAACGATCTAAATCAACCGGACGGAAGAACCCGTCCGGTTGATTTTTTTATTGACAGATACTAAATCTGTGGTAACATATTGCGTGGCGCACAAGATGTTGTGCCCGTTTGAAAGGAGAGAGCGCCCATGTACACGCCGGGAGAGGTGGCGGTCAACTATCTTGACGCCTGCGAGACCAAAACGACGCTTGCGCTGCCGCGCATGTTTCTGCTGGGATGTCTTGCGGGGATGTTTGTGGCGCTGGCGGGCGTGGCGTCGGGCGCCGCGTCGGCGATGATCGGCAACCCATCCGCGGCGAGACTGGTGAGCGGCGCGGTGTTCCCGGCGGGGCTTTCGATGGTGCTCGTCGCGGGCAGCGAGCTTTTTACCGGCAACAATCTGCTGATTATGGGCGTTTTGCAGCGGCGCATCACGCTGCGCGCCATGCTGCGAAACTGGCTGGTGGTCTATCTCGGGAACTTTGCCGGGGCGGTGCTGGTCGCGGCGCTTGCGGCGCTTGGGCACGTCTATGCCGCGTTTGACGGCGCGTTTGCGCAGGCGGTCACGGCCACGGCGGCCGCCAAGGTGTCGCTGCCGTTCGGCGACGCGCTCGTCCGGGGGGTGCTCTGCAACTTCCTGGTGTGCACCGCCGTGTGGATGTCGAACGCGGCAAAGACCGTGCCGGGGAAGATTGCGGGTCTCTTTTTCCCCATCGCCGCGTTTGTCATCGCGGGCTTTGAGCACTGCGTCGCAAACATGTATTACATCCCCGCGGGCCTGTTTGCCTCCGCCGTCAGCGGCGCGGCACCGGACGGTCTTACGTGGGGCGGCTTCCTGCTGCGGAACCTGCTGCCCGTAACGCTGGGCAATCTCATCGGCGGCACGGGGCTCGTCGGCGTCACGGCGTGGTATCTCTATCTGGCGCCGCTGCGCGCGCCCGCGTCGGCGGGAAAACGGCCGTGACGGGGATCGTTTCGCCGTTCTTTGCACGAAAATCAGAAGAATGTAACCGAAATCACAGTTCTGGCAATTGAGACAGTGGTAAAATAAATGGGTGCGATAAAAATGATTACTTTTTTTCATAGATGCCGCGAATGGCTAATTGCGGCATTTTGAACAGAAATATTGCACGAATTTGCACCGATTGAACAATCCTGCCCGAAGCATATTGACGATTTTTTAGCGATATGATACCATGAGATTTGTAAGGGTGCGCGGAGAACATTCCTTTACCACTGCCTGAAAGGGGAATCATCCTTTGAAAAAAATATATATTCTAATCGGCAACTATGGCAGCGGCAAAAGCGAGCTAGCCCTGAACTTTGCCTTTCAAGCGGCCGAAACCGGCAGAACCGAACTGATCGACCTGGATATGGTCAACACCTATTTTCGCCTGACCGAGCGGGGCAAGATGGTCCGCCAGAAGGAAATCCGACTGGTCTCTCCCAACTTCGCCTGCTCCGGCATCGAGACGCTCTCCCTTCCGGCAGAGGTGGCCTCGGCCTTCGCGCTCGACTGGGATACCGTCGTTTTCGACGTTGGCGGAGATGCGGTTGGTTCTACGGCGCTCGGCCGCTATCATTCTGACTTTGCGGCCCTGGAGCCCGGCCAGCTGGAGGTTTTGAATGTGGTGAATATCCGCCGTCCGCTCTCGGGCACGGTGGAAAAAATTATCCGCCTTCAGGAGGAGATGCAGGTTCATTCCCGGCTGCAGATTACCGGCATGATAAACAACACGAACCTCGCCACGATGACGGGGCCGGACGATCTGCGCGACGGGTACGAGATCCTGAAGGAAGTGAGCGACCGTACCGGCATCCCGGTGGCCTATACCACCGGCAGGCAGGAGCTGCTCGACCAGTTCCTCTCTGAGGGGCACGACCCGAAGTACATCGGCAAGCCCATGGCGATTGACATCTATATGAAGCGCGATTGGGAGAGCTATATCCACAGCCTTTCCTGACGCTGCGGCCAGCCTTACGGCGTATCCCGCTTCGGCGGTTTTCATACGCGAAAAACAGCAAAATCAAATAGAAAAGAGGTAGCAAAATGGTAAAGGTAACCATCAATGAAAATCTCTGCAAGGGATGCGGCCTTTGCGCGCGCGCATGCCCCAAGGGGATCATTGAACTTTCCAGGGAAAAGATCAACGCAAAAGGTTATCACCCGGCGACGGTCGTGGATCAGGCAGCCTGTATCGGCTGCGCGTCCTGCGCGCGTACATGCCCTGACGTGGTAATCCGCATCGAAAGAGATTAAGGAGGAATCGAAAAATGGCATTGACTCTTATGAAAGGTAGCGAAGCCATCGCGGAGGCTGCCATTCGTGCAGGCGCGCGGTATTTCTTTGGCTACCCGATCACCCCGCAGACGGAGATCCCCGAATACATGTCCGCTCGTATGCCTGAGGTAGGCGGATGCTTCCTGCAGGCCGAGAGCGAGGTCGCGGCCATCAACATGATCTATGGCGCCGCCGGCACCGGCGCGCGCGCGATCACGTCTTCCTCCAGCCCCGGAATCAGCCTGAAGCAGGAGGGCATTTCCTACTGCGCCGGCGCGCAGCTTCCGTGCGTCATTCTGAACGTCATGCGCGGCGGCCCCGGCCTCGGCAACATCCAGGCTTCGCAGGGCGACTATATGCAGGGCGTCAAGGGCGGCGGCAATGGCGACTATCACCTGCTGACCTATGCGCCGGCCTCCGTGCAGGAAGCCATCGACATCATGATGTTCGCGTTCGATAAGGCCGAGCAGTACCGCGTCCCGGTCCTGTTCCTTGCCGACGGTATCATCGCCCAGATGATGGAGCCGGTCGAGATGCCCGAGATGGTCGATTTCAAGATCGATCCGGAGAAGAAGCCCTGGGCCTGCACCGGCTGGAAGCCCGGCGACGATCCCGCGAAGCGCGGCGTCATCAATTCCATTTACATCGACACCGAATCTCTGACGGAGCACAACGAGGTGCTGCAGACGGTCTATAAGGAGATCGTTGCGAACGAGCAGAAGTGGGAGTATTACAACACCGAGGGCGCGGAGTTCATCATCACCGCGTTCGGCACCGTTGCGCGTATCGCCAAGTCCGCCATCGACGAGCTGAAGAAAGAGGGCGTCAAGGTTGGCCTGGTGCGTCCGATCTCGGTCTGGCCGTTCCCGTACGACGCGGTGAGAGAGGCCGTCATGGCCGACAGCGTCAAGGCCGTGCTCGACGTTGAGCTGAACGAGGGCCAGATGCTGCAGGACGTGAAGCTTGCCATCAACGGCGCGAAGCCCATCGACTTCTTCGGACACTATGGCAGCCAGATGCCGACTGTTGATGAAGTCAAGGCGAAGATCATCAGCATGAAGGAGGGTAAATAAATGAGTCAGGTTGTTTTTGAGAAGACCCAGTATCTGACCGATAAGCAGTTCCACTACTGCCCGGGCTGCAACCACGGCATCATTCACCGTCTGGTTGCCGAGGTCATTGACGAGATGGATCTCGACGGCAAGGTCATCGGCGTCGCGCCGGTCGGCTGCTCCGTCTTTGCGTATGACTACTTTAACTGCGATATGTACGAAGCCGCGCACGGCCGTGCGCCGGCGGTCGCCACGGGCGTCAAGCGCGTCGTGGGCGACGACACCATGGTCTTCACCTATCAGGGCGACGGCGACCTTGCCTCCATCGGCACGGCGGAGATCGTCCACGCCGCGCACCGCGGCGAGAAGATCGTCACCATTTTCGTCAACAACGCGATCTACGGCATGACCGGCGGCCAGATGGCTCCGACGACGCTCGTCGGCCAGAAGACCACCACCAGCCCGAGAGGCCGTGACGAGGCATGGTGCGGCGCGCCGATCCGCGTGGCCGAGATGCTCGCGCAGATCCCCGGCTCGTACTACATCGAGCGCGTTGCCGTGAACAACACCGCCAACATCGTCAAGGCCAAAAAGGCCATTGCCAAGGCGTTCCGCTACCAGAAGGAAGGCAAGGGCTTCTGTCTGGTCGAAGTGCTGTCCACCTGCCCGACGAACTGGGGCCTCAGCCCGGTCGAAGCCATGAAGTGGCTGGAAGAGAACATGATCCCGTATTATCCGCTGGGCGTGTACAAAGACAAGGAGGCTTGAGTAACATGATGAAACAATTTGTTTTCGCCGGTTTCGGCGGTCAGGGCATGCTCCTGATCGGCAAGTTCCTTGCCATGGCATGCATGCTCGACGGCAAGCACGTTTCCTGGCTGCCGTCCTATGGCCCTGAGATGCGCGGCGGCACGGCGAACTGCTCCGTGATCGTGAGCGACGACGCCGTCGGCTCTCCGCTGGTGGACCAGGCTGACTGCATCGTTGCAATGAACCGTCCGTCTCTCGACAAGTTCGAGAGCCGCGTCAAGCCGGGCGGCGTGCTCGTCATCAACAGCTCCATCATTGACCGCAAGGCCGAGCGGGACGACATCCAGGTCGTCTACTGCGACGCGCAGCGGATCGCGGAAGAGATCGGGAATCCCAAGGGCGCAAACGTTGCGATTCTGGGCGCGCTTCTGGCGAAGGAGCCCATCGTGAGCAACGAGCTCATGTCCGAGGCCATCCGCATCGAGCTGGGCGAGCGCAAGGCGAAGTTCCTGCCGGGCAACATGAAGGCCCTCGAGGCCGGCATTGCTGCCGCTTCCGCGCAGGGCTGAGCGACCACTACACTGTCAAAAGAGAACCGCTTTGCGGTTCTCTTTTGCGAGCCTGTCGAAAAACGAGTTTTTCGACAGGAAGGAGTATTGCCCTCGTTTGCGAATGCGATTCGCAATATGAGGGCAATCCATTCCGCGAGAAGTATTTTTGCCCCACGGCGAAGCCGCGGGGCAAAAATGATTTGATCTCATTCGCGCCTCCGGGCGCGAACTCTGCGAGGTTTTGCCGGTACACTGTCAAATGAGAACCGCTTTGCGGTTCTCATTTGCATTACGCACGCTCCATTGCCCTCGGCTTCGCCTCGGTTGGTCGGCCCCTTTTTTTATTTTTCGCTTGACTCTACAATTGCTATAGAGTTTATGATGCTCCCATAGCATTGCAAAAGGTGGGAAGCATCCATGAGAGAACGAGATCTGACACAGGGAAGCGTGGCGAGGACGCTGCTGCTGTTCGCTGTGCCGTTTTTGATCGCCAACATTCTGCAGTCGCTGTACGGCGCCGCGGACCTGTTTATCATCGGGCGCTACTGCGCCGCGGAGAGCGTGGCGGCGGTCTCGACCGGCACACAGGTCACGCAGATCGTGACCAGCCTGATTACCGGCCTGACGCTGGGCAGCACGATCCTGATCGGGGAGTATACGGGCGCGCGGAAGCTGGAGGCGGTCAGACGCACGATCGGCACCACGTTGACGCTGTTCGCGCTTGTGGCGGTCCTGCTCTCGGCGCTGATGCTGGGCTGGATGCGTCCGCTGCTGCGGCTGCTGAAAACGCCGGAGGCATCCTTTGCGCTGACGGCGCGGTACGTGTCGATCTGCGCGCTTGGCAATCTGTTTGTCTGCGGCTATAACGCGATCAGCGCCATCCTGCGCGGCTACGGCGATTCCACCCGGCCGATGCTGTTTGTGGGCATTGCCTGCGCGATCAACATTGCGCTGGACGTTGTGTTTGTGAAATACTGCGCGCTCGGCGTTGCGGGGACGGCGCTTGCGACGGTCCTCTCCCAGGCGGTCAGCATGGGCGTCTCTGTTGTGTATCTGAAGCGCCGGGATTTTATCTTTGATTTTAAGCTGCGCAGCTTTCGCCTGGACTGGAAGCTCGCGCGGCGGCTGGCGGCAATCGGCGGCCCCATCTCGCTGCAGGAGCTGCTGGTGCGAATCTCGTTTTTATACCTCGCCTCGGTGATGAACCGCTGCGGCGTGGAGGCGGCGGCCGTCGTTGGCATCAGCAGTAAATATGACGTGTTTGCCATGCTGTCCGCAACGTCCATGGCGAACGCGCTTGCCGCAATCACCGCGCAGAATGTCGGCGCGGGCAGGCCGGAGCGCGCGCGGACGGCGCTCTGGTACGGGCTCGGCTTTGCGCTGGCCGTCTCGGTGCTGTTCTGGCTGTGGGCGCAGATCAATCCGCAGTCAATGCTCCGCGTGTTTACAAAGGACGAGACCATCGTTGCGGCGGGCGCGCCGTTCTTCCGCTCGTGCAGCTATGACTATATGCTGGTCGCGGTCGTGTTCTGCCTGAACGGATACCTGAACGGGCGGCAGAAAACGCTGTGGACGATGGCGAGCTGCGGCGCGGCGGCGCTGCTGCTGCGCATCCCGATGGTCTGGTACTTCGGCCAGCACTTTGCCAGCGACCTGCGCCGGCTGGGGATGATTGCGCCCATTGTATCCGCGGTCATGGCGTGTTATACTTTGTTATATGTACTTTGGGATGGGAGAAGCTATGAACGAGCGGGAATTGTTCCAAATCGGTGAGGTCGCGCGGCTGTTTCACATCAGCGTCGGCACGCTGCGGCACTATGAAAAGCTGGGCCTGCTGCGCCCGGAGTATGTGGACCCGGACAGCGGATACCGATACTACAGCACCAGCCAGTTTGAGCATTTGAACACGATCCGCTATCTCCGTGCGCTGGACATGCCGCTGGATCGCATCGCCGCGTTTTTGCAGGATCGGGACGTGGATCGCATTCGCCTCCTGCTGCGGGAGCAAAAGGCGCTCGTGGAGCGCCGGCGCAGGGAGCTGGAGCTGATTGAGCGCAAGCTGTCCAATCGTCTGGGGCAGCTGGAGGAGGCCATGTCCGCGGAGCTGGATCGGATTCAGATAGAGGACAAGCCCGCGCGGACAATCGCCTTTTTGAAAAAGCAGGTCGAGCCGCAGTCTCATCTCGATCTGGAGCACTCCATCCGGGAGCTGGATCGGGAGGAGGAGCGCGCCGCGGTCTTTCCGGGGAAGGTCGGCGTCGGGCTCTCGGCGTCGGCGCTGGAAAAGCATCGGTTTCGTCCCTATGAGCTGGTGTTTCTCCTGCTGGACGCGGAGGACCGTTTTCGCGGGCAGACGCTGTGCCTGCCGGCGGAGACCTGCGCGGTCGTCCGCTTTCGCGGGGGACACGACCGCGCGCCGGCATACTATGAAAAGCTGATGTGTTTCTTAAAGGAACGGCGCTGCCGCCCGACGGGATTTTCCAAGGAAATCACCATCATTGACTACAGCCTGACAGACGATACTTCAAAGTTCGTGACAGAGATACAGCTCCCCTTTGCGGCGGAAGAATAAGAGCGCCGCCGCGGCGGCCTCCGCGCTCCCGGAGCGGCGAAAAATACAGTTGACATATCACGTGTTTCTCGGTATAATATTGATCCGACGCTGGGTCCTCCGGCGTCGGATCATTTGCCAACTACGGTGGGGCGACCCGCTGTTGAGTATGATTTGAGAAAGGAGTAACGACGATGTTCCGTACCTATCAGCCCAAGAAACGCCAGCGCAAGAAGGAGCATGGCTTCCGCAAGAGAATGGCCACCGCGAACGGCCGCAAGGTGCTGTCCCGCCGCAGAGCGAAGGGCAGAAAGAAGCTGAGCTACTGAGCGCGCTCCCGTGAGCAGGACTGCAAGTTCACATCGTTTTCAGGGCGGAAATCCTCCGCCCTTGTGGTGTTTGCGCATATCCCGGCAGAGAAATTGAGGCGAGGCATTTGGAGTTTACCGTCACCCTGAAGAAGAACCATGAGTTCCGGCGCCTGTACGCCCGGGGAAAGGCCGCTGCCGCGCCATGCCTGGTGCTCTACTGCCGCAGAAACGGCGGCAATCACAACCGCATCGGCTATACCGTGTCCAACAAGGTGGGACATGCCGTCGTCCGCAACCGCATCCGCCGCCGCCTGCGGGAGATTTACCGGCTGCATGAGGCGGAGTTCGCGCGCGGGTATGATATCGTCATCGTCGCGCGGCCGCGTGCCGCCGGCGCGGACTATCATCGGCTGGAGCGCGAAGTCTTAAAGGCGGCCGGACGGCTCGGCCTGCGCGGCGACGAGGGGGAGAACGCACCATGAAAACGATTTTGATCGCGCTTGTGAAGTTTTACCGCAAGCATATCTCGCCGCTCACGCCGCCGACGTGCCGTTACGTGCCGACCTGCTCGCAGTACGCGCTGGAGGCGCTGGAGAAATACGGCGCGGCGAAGGGAAGCTGGCTTGCGCTGAAGCGCCTGCTCCGCTGCCATCCGTTCCACACGGGTGCGCACGATTTTTATGATCCGGTCCCCTGACCGGAACCAACCCACAAGAATTGGAGTCAACTTATGTCTTGGATTACCGCAATCTTCGCGTGGCCGCTCAAGCAGTTTTATCTGCTGACGAATAACTACGGCATTGCCATCATTCTCTTCGGCATCCTTGTGAACCTGATCCTGCTGCCGTTCATGGCGAAGAGCAAGAAGAGCATGCTGCGCACCACGCGGCTGGCCCCCCGAATGAAGGAGCTGGAAAAGCGCTACAACGGCAACCAGCAGCAGTATCAGCAGGCGCTCGCGAAGATGTATCGCGAGGAGAAAATCAACCCCATGTCCGGCTGTCTCTGGATGCTGATCCCGTATCCGATCATCATCGCGCTGTACAGCGTCATCCGCCGCCCGCTTTCCCGCATGATGATGCTGGGGGAGGACGCCGTGACGAGTCTGACCGACTGGGTCACGCAGAACGCGGGCTACGTCGCGTCAACGTCGGGCCGCGCCAGCGCCTATGCAGAGATCGACATTACCGACCTCATTCATCAGAACTGGGATGCGGTCACCTCCGCGCTGGGCGACTTTGGCGGGAAGCTCATTGATCTGGATTTCTCGTTCCTCGGCCTCAATCTCGGCAACCGGCCGACGTTTCGGCTCTGGTCGGTCGATTGGAGCAACAAGGCCGTGTGGCTGCCGGCGATTGGGCTGTTTCTGATCCCGGTGATCTCCGCGCTGATGTCGTGGCTCTCCATGCGCATCAGCATGAAAACCACGCCGCAGACGGACCAGCAGACCCAGCGCACCAACCAGAGCATGCAGTATTTTACGCCGCTGATCTCGCTGTGGATCTGCTTCACGATGCCGGCCGCGCTGGGCGTCTACTGGATCGTTAACAGCGTGGTTGGCATGATCCGCGACGTTTCGCTCACGAGAATCTATACCAGGCAGCTTGACCTGGCGGACGCCAACCGCGCCGAACGCCAGCGGGAGGAGGAGCTTATCCGCAAGCGCGAGGAGACCGAGCGCCAGCGCGCCGAGGGCGCGACGGAGAAAAACCGCAACACCAGCAAGAAGAAAATTCAGGCCAGTCAGAAGCAACAGGATGACGAGCGCCGGGCCGCCGCGGAGCGCGAGGAGCGCGCCGCGAAGCGCGAGCGTCTCGGCATCAAGGAAAACGAGCAGCCCGCCTCGCAGGTCGGCAATCGCCGGTATGCGCGCGGCCGCGCCTATGATCCGAGCCGGTTTGGAGCCGGGGAGGCGGACGCAACGCCGGAGGCGGAGGATTCTGTGAATGAAACAGGAGAGGACTGAACCATGTTAAAGATATTGGAAAAGACCGCAAGGACGGAGGAGGAGGCCATAGCCGCCGCTCTGGAGGAGCTGGGGCTGGAGCGCGACGCGGTCTCGGTCGAAATCGTGGAGCGCGCGAAGAAGGGCTTTCTCGGCATGGGCGCCGTGGACGCCGTCGTCCGCGTTTCCTACGAGGTTGAGGACGATCCCTATGAGGCGATCCGCGGCTTTGTCTCGGGCCTTCTGGAGCGCATGGGTGTTGCGGCGGAGATCGAGATCACACCGCGTGAAAACGGCGGCGTGACCGTCAATCTCTCCGGCAGCGGCATGGGCGCCGTGATCGGCCGCCGGGGCGAAACGCTCGACGCGATCCAGCATCTCACGAATTACGCCGTCAACCGCGGCGGAGAAAAGCACATGCACATCACCGTGGACGCGGAGAGCTACCGCGCCAAGCGCGAGGAGTCGCTCGTCCGGCTTGCGGAGAAGATGGCCGCGAAGGTCATCAAGTATAAGCGCAGCATGGCGCTGGAGCCGATGAACTCCTATGAGCGCCACGTGATTCACACCGCGCTGCAAAACTATGAGGGCGTCACGACCAGCTCCACCGGCACCGAGCCGAACCGCCGCGTCGTCGTGTCCTATGAGCGGCCCGCGCAGCCGCAGACCAGCAACAAACCCGTCAGCCGCGAGTGGAGCTGATGAAGAATAGATCAACAGGAGGACACGGAAATGATTTTTGAAAAGGTTAGAAGGATCCTGGCGGAACAGCTGGAGCTGGATGAGGACCAGATCACGATGGATACGAATATTCTGGACGACCTCGACGCGGACTCTTTGGACTTTGTGGAGATGATTACATCCATCGAGGACGAGTTTGATATCGCGATCACGGACGAGAAGGTCGGCGATTTCAAGACCGTTCGTCAGGTCGTGGAGTATCTGGAGGAGAACACCTGATCTGAGCGTGTTAAACACTGAAGCGGACAGCGTTTTGCGCTGTCCGCTGTGCTTGTCGAAAACGAGTTTTCCGACGGGAGCTTGCGCGCCATTCCTCGCCCTCGTTCGCCGCGGGCGCGGCAAAGAAAACGCCGCCGCACGAGGGGCGGCAGCGGGGACAATAATTACTACATAATTATTATTATGTAGTAAAATTACATTATGAAGCAGGATTTACATGCCTTTTTTTGCATTCTATCATGGTGTTTTTGCCCTGTCAAGAAAAAAATGATAAAAACCAACCCGATTCTAACGGGATATCGCTCCCTTTTGTAAACAATATTTACATTTAATTCCCATTCAATTGCATAAAAACCGAACCTTCATTCAAATTTCTGCGCGGATTTTGAATGAGGGTTCGT
>CACWHX010000030.1 GCA_902760845.1 Oscillospiraceae bacterium | reverse complement strand
CTCCACCGCGTTTCTTTCCGGCAAGACGGAAAGAAATGGGGTGGATTCTGCACTGAGACGATGATTGCAGTACGCAATAAAAGGGACCGGCTGCAATCCTGTCTCTCGACCAAGCAAAGAGGCACTTTTTGGGGGCCATGTATATTTTTCCGCCTTGCGTGTGAGAATAGAAATGTCCTACATAAGCTGTGAGGACAATTCTATCGTTTCGGAGTGGATTTTATGAACACCGTAAAACGCGGAGAAATCTATTTTGCAGACCTGAGCCCGGTCATCGGCAGCGAGCAGGGCGGGATGCGCCCCGTGCTCATCATCCAGAACGACGCCGGCAACCGGCACAGTCCGACCGTGATCGCGGCGGCCATCACGTCCCAGACCGGGAAGGCCCGGCTGCCGACGCACATCAATCTCGCCGCGCGCAGCTGCGGCCTGTCGCGCGACAGCGTCATTCTGCTTGAGCAGATTCGCACCATCGACAAGTCGCGCCTGCGCGAGCGCATGGGGCGGCTGGACGAGCCGATGATGACGCAGGTCAACGGCGCGATTGCCGTGAGCTTCGGCCTGGGGCAATAGGCCGCGGCACGGAGGAAGCCCCTTGGCATAGTTGACCCCTCCCGGTCATAGGATGTGACCGGGAGGGTTTTTTTATGATTCCGATTCTTTATGAGAACAAGCCCGTCGGCACGCTGGAGGCAGCGCAGGACGGGCTGTTCACGGTGTTCACCGGCGTGTGCGAGCCTGTCTGCGGCGACCGGCTGCGGCTGGCCGTCTTCGGCGAGACGGCGCGGGGCTATCTCGGCCTGATGCTGCCGGAGCGGGACGGGAAGCTCCACCTGAGAAAGCGGCTGACAAGGCTGGAGCGCAGCGCGCTGCCGCAGCCGATCCTCTTTGCGGCGGACGAGGCGTGGGAGGCGCCGGAGGCGCAGCGTCCGGAGCCGGAGCCGCCCGCGCCGCAGGCGCCGCCGGACGTGCTCTGGCTCGCGGCGCCGGACGGCACGCTCACGACCAGCGACGGGGTGCGCACGTTCGTTGCGATCCCGGCGGAGCGCGCGCAGCTTCCGCCCGGTGCGGAGCGCCTGCTGCGGGAGATCGGCGGCCGGCGCTACCTTGTATTTCCGCGCTGAACGTGGTATACTCGGCGCATCAGAGTCGAAAAAAAGGAGCTGGTCGCGGATGCAAATGAACGATTTGATCGTGAAGAAACGGGACGGCGGCGCGCTGACAACCGAGGAAATTCAATTCATAGTGCGGGGCTTCACGGATGGGTCGATTCCGGATTATCAGATGTCCGCCATGACGATGGCGATTTATTTCCGGGGAATGGACCGGCGCGAGACGCTCGATCTCACGATGGCGATGATGCACAGCGGCGATGTGCTCGATCTCTCCGGCATCCCCGGCGTGAAGGCGGACAAGCACTCCACCGGCGGCGTGGGCGACAAGACCTCGCTCGTGCTGGTGCCGATGGTGGCGACGCAGGGCGTGAAGATGGCGAAGATGTCCGGCCGCGGACTGGGGCACACGGGCGGCACGATCGACAAGCTGGAGAGCTTTCCGGGCTTTTCCACGGCGATTCCGCTGGAGGAGTTTTTCCATAACGTCGAAACGGTCGGCATGGTCATCGCCGGGCAGACGGCGGATCTCGTCCCGGCGGACAAAAAGCTCTATGCCCTGCGCGACGTGACCGGCACGGTGCCGAGCATCCCGCTCATCGTCAGCAGCATCATGTCGAAAAAGCTCGCCGCCGGCGCGGATGTCATTGTGCTTGACGTCAAGTGCGGCAGCGGCTCGTTTATGAAAACGGAGGCCGACGCGCGGGAGCTGGCCACCGAGATGGTCGAGATCGGGAAGCTGGCGGGGCGCAAAACCGTCGCCGTCATTACGGATATGGACGAGCCGCTCGGCAACGCGGTCGGAAACGCCCTGGAGGTCAAGGAGGCCATCGCCGCGCTGAGCGGCGAGCATCCGGGCGAGCTGGTGGAGCTCTGCCTCACGCTTGGCGGCTGCATCCTCACGGCGGCGGGGCTCGCGCCGGACGACGGCGCCGCGCGTGCCGCGCTGGAGGCGGCCATTGCGGACGGCTCCGCGAAGCGGAAGCTTGCGGAATTTGTGGCGGCGCAGGGCGGCGACCCGGACGCGGTGTATGACCCCTCCATGCTGCCGGCCGCGCCGGTACAGGTTGAGGTCCCGGCCCCGGCGGCGGGCTATGTCCGCCACATCGCGGCGAGCGACGTGGGCATGGTGTCCATGCATCTCGGCGGCGGCCGCGCCACGAAGGAGAGCGGAATCGACCTCTCCGTCGGCGTGGTGCTGCATAAAAAGGTCGGCGACGCGGTGGCGGCGGGGGAGAGCCTCGCGACCATTCACGCGGCGAGCGGGGAGCGCGCCGAGGCCGCCGCACGGGAGCTGGCCGCGTGCTACACCATCGCGCCGGAGCGCCCGGAGCGGAAGCCGTTTATCAAGGCCATCATTCGATAGTCATGGAAGTTATGGAGAAGATCCTTTCTTATTTGCGCGATACGTACAACCCGGTCGGCATGATTGTCTACGGTTCGTTTGCCGACGGCTCCAACCATGCACACAGCGACTTTGACGCGCTGGTGATTACGCGCACGGGGGAGCGGCGGCATGATGACACCGTTCTGGACGGGACGGAGCTGGACGTGTTCGTCTATCCGACGGAGACCTTTACGCAGCCCTATGACTGCGCAGATTTTGTTCAGGTCTGGGACGGGAAGATCGTGCTGGATGCCGACGGAAGCGCCGCAAAATTAAAAGCGGCGGTCGCGGCGTATCTGGACGCGCTCCCCGCAAAGTCGGCGGAGGAGAATCACAGAAATGTCGCGTGGTGTGAAAAGATGCTGCGGCGTGCCGGGAGAGGGGACGCGGAGGGATACTTTCGCTGGCACTGGCTGCTGACGGACAGTCTGGAAATCTACTGCGATCTGCGCGGGATGCGGTATTTCGGGCCGAAAAAGACCATCCGCGTGATGCAGGCGCAGGACGCCGGCGGCGCAGCGCTGTATGAGGCCGCGCTGCGGGCGATGGACTACGACGCGCTGGCGGCGTGGGTCGCGTATCTGAACGAATTGCTATAAGAGCTATAAGAAACATGGCTCCCGCTTCAAGCGAAGCGGGAGCCATATTTTCATTTTTTTGTCACGCGGGATAGGCGTGCGTCTTTACGTAGTCGAGCCACGCCTTCATGCCGTCGGCGTTCAGGTGTACGCCGTCGCCGTCGTGATAGCTTTCTGGCAGGAAGCCGTCCGCGCCGACGAGCCCGGCGGCCGCGTCGAGGTATTTCACACCGGCGGCCTCTGCCGCGGCGGCAATCCAGCCGTTGACGCGGGCGATGATCTCATTCGTCAGGTCCTCGTACGCATAGCTCTGCGCGACGGGGGTGAGCGACGAGAGGATGATCTTCGTGTTCGGGCTTTGCTCCAGGATCCCGGCGATGACCGTGCTGTAAGCGGTCTTGACCTGGTCCTCGGTGAGCAGATTCACATTGTCCGGACTGGGGAAGAGGATCAGATAAGCCGGCGTGTTGACCTGCACGATCTCCGAGGCGGGGACGTTGTTCCCGGTCACGGGGGACTTATACGTCGCGTTGTCCAGCTCGGCGAGCGCGAGCACGCCGCTCTCCGGCATCCAGACCTGCCTGCTCCGGTTTTCGCCGGTCAGGAGCGTGCCGTCGTTGAGCGCCGTGAGCGCGTCGTCTCCCAGGAAGAAAATCTGATTGACGTAGGCGTCGCCGCCGTCCTCCGTCTGCGCCAGCGCGGCGGCAGAGGCGCTCGCGGTGATCGCGTTCGGCGTCGGGGTGGGCGCGAGAGCGGTTTCCAGCGGGGCGGATTCCTCCACGGTCTGTTCGGCTTTTCTGGAACCGCCGTTGCCGATGGCGGAGGCAAAGAGCACGGCGAATACGGCCAGCACCACACAGATGATGATCGCTGCCGACCAGAAGGAGTATAAATTCTGATTCGTTTTCTTCATCGGTCTTTCCCTCCATTTCCGCGTTTCAGCCTGACCGCAAAGCCCTGCTGTATCCGATCTCCGGGTCGGATGGTTTTATTCCTGCTCCGCCTTCGCGTCCTCGATGACCTTCTGCTGCACGTTGCCCGGCGCCTCCTCGTAGCGCACGAACTTGCAGGAGAAGGAGCCGCGGCCCTGCGTCATGGAGCGCAGGTCGATCGTATAGGAGCTCATCTCCGCCATCGGGACCTCGGCCTCGACCGTCTGCATGCCGTCCTCCGCCGTCATGCCCAGCACGGTGCCGCGACGCTTGGAGGAGATATCGGACATGATATCGCCCAGATTTGCGTCCGGGATCGTGACCTTCAGCAGGCCGATCGGCTCCAGAATGGTCGGCTTCGCCTTCGGGATGCCGTCCTGATACGCGAGCCGCGCGGCGGTCTGGAACGCCATATCGTTGGAGTCAACGGGGTGGTAGGAGCCATCGTACAGCGTGGCCTTCAGGCCGACGAGCGGGTAACCCGCGAGCACGCCCTTCTGCACGGCGTTGCGCAGGCCCTTTTCCACGGAGGGGAAGAAGTTTTTCGGCACGCTGCCGCCAAACACTTCCTCGGCAAAAATCATGTCGTCCGACTCATCCTGCGGCTCGAAGCGAATCCACACGTCGCCGAACTGGCCGCTGCCGCCGGACTGCTTCTTGTGGCGGCCGTGCGCCTCGACCTTGCCCTTGATCTTCTCACGGTAGGCCACGCGCGCGGGCTTCAGCTCCGTCTCGACGCCAAAGCGGCTCTTGAGCTTGGAGCAGAGGACGTCCACCTGAATGTCGCCCGCGCCGGAGATGACCATCTGGTGCGTCTCGGCGTTGTTGACGAGCGTGAAGGAGATGTCCTCCTCGTTCAGACGGGAGAGCCCCGACGAGACCTTGTCGTCCTGGCCCTTCGTCTTGGGGCTGATGGCCATGGAGTACACCGGCTCCGCGATATCGACGGGGGGCAGCTCCACTTCCTTTTTCGCGTCACAGATCGTGTCGCCGGTCTTCCAGTCCATCTTGCCGACGGCCACAATGTCGCCGCAGCAGGCGTCCTTGACTTCCGTGGTCTTCTTGCCGCAGATGGTGTACATGCGGCCGAGCTTGTCTGTGCTGCCGGCGCGCACGTCGCGCAGGGACATGTCGGAGCCGACGCTGCCGGAAAGCACCTTGAGGAAGGAATACTTGCCGAACTGGTCGGAAATGGTCTTGAACACGAACGCGCAGGCCGCGCCGTTGGGGTCGATGGCGAGCTCGCCGCCGTCCGCCGTAGCGACCGCGGGCATCTCGGCCGGGTTCGGGACATAGTCCACGATGGCCTGCAGCACCGCCTCCGTGCCGATGCCGCCTGCGGCGCTGCCGCAGAGGACGGGGATGACGGTGCGGTCCTTCAGACCGATGCGGAGGCCCTTCACGGTGTCCTCCTCGGAGAGCGTCATGTCCTCGAAGAACTTCTCCATCAGCTCCTCGTCGGCGCCGGCGGCGGTCTCGAACAGGGTCTCGCGCAGAGACTCGACCTTGTCGGCGTCTGCCGCGGGAACGGCGACCTTTGCCGTCTTGCCGCCGCTCGTCTGATAGGCTACGTTGTGCACGAGGTCGATGACGCCGGTGCCGTCGCTCATCGGGGCGGTGACGGCGCAGACCGTGCTGCCGTATTTCTCCTGCAGGGCGGCGAGCACGGCGTCAAAGTCGCCGTGGTCCTCGTCCGTCTTGGAGATGTAGAACATCGTGGGGAGATTTGCGTTTTTCAGATACTTCCAGCTGCGCTCCGCGCCAACGGAGATGCCGTCCTTCGCGCTGCAGAAGATGACGCCGGCGTCGGCCGCGCGCAGCGCGCACATCACCTCGCCCGCGAAATCGAAAAAGCCCGGGCAATCGAGGATGTTGATCTTGCAGCCGCCAAACGTCACGGGCGCGATGCCGGTGGAAATGGTGATCTGGCGCTTGATTTCCTCCGCGTCATAGTCGCAGACGGTGTTGCCGTCCGCAATCTTGCCCTGGCGGTCGATCGCGCCGGTCACATAGAGCATGCTCTCGGTGAGGGTGGTCTTGCCGGTGCCGCCGTGGCCCAGCAGGCACACGTTGCGGATGTTCCTGGTTTCGTAGCTCATGAATTGTACCTCTCCTTGTATCCATAATATAGCCGTGAGAATTGTTCACATCCAGGTAGCCGAACCATTATACACGATTTCAAATGGTATGGCAATATAAATGTTGCCGTTTTACCGGCGCAGGCCCAGGTTGAGCAGGATGATCGGAATGAGCCATGCGAGCTGGAACAGCAGCAGATTTCCCGCTGTGGCGGAGTCAAACGAACCCATGGCGCACAGCAGGAACATCATCACAACGCCGATGACGACGCCCAGCATCGCGAGAACGACGCCGGCGCGCACCGCCGCGTACAGCCGCTTGCCGAGACTGGCAATCGTCACGAGCGGGCCGAGCCCGTCGCGCGACACGATGCCGGCAATCTGCGTTTCCGGTCCGGGCTCGGCGGCGGACATGGAGTAGCGCCGGGAAAAGGCGGGGAAATCAAACCCGTCCGTGGACATCTGGAATTTTTCCCGCAGCATCAGCGGCGTGACGTTTGCGTCGCGCACGGCGAAGATCGGCTCCAGCCGGGAGTGCAGAAGCAGCAGCAGCGCGTTTTGCACGGATTTGACCGGCACGTAGCGAATGCTGAAGATGCCGACGAGAACGCCGTTGATCGCAACGAACACCGATTCCTTGGACAGCAGCTTCTGCGGCAGGCGAATGCCCCGGAGATGGATGAAATCCGAGCTGCCGACCAGAACCTGCTCGCCATTGATAAACGCGGTCAGGCCGCCGTTTTCGCTGCAGTTGAACGTCTCGACGCCAACCAGCGCGCAATTGTATTTGCGCAGCTGCTCGGAAAAGACGGGCGCGAGGCAACTGCCGGAGGCGATGACGACGCTGGCGGCATAGGAGATGACCTTCTCGGGATAGGAGCCCTCCAAAATCCGGATGCTCTCAATGGAAATGGTCTGCGGCGGGAACACGTCCCGATCCGTGACGATCAGGTGCTTGCTGCGCCCGATGTCGCTTGCGCCGGACCAGCCGGCGATGGCGAGCCCGTACGGATGCAGCCGGCGCGCCGCCGTCCGATACGGCAGGGCGAACGCGACGATGGCGGCGAGCGGAACGCACGCGGCGAAGACGGCGGCGAGAATGTGCGCCAGATCGACATAGCTGCCGCTGAGAATCGCGGCGAGCACGCCGAGGATCAGCGCGACGGCAATGAGATACGGCGCGATGGCGGAATAGACCGCCTCCGTGGGGCCGGATTCCTCGCTGCGGTGAATGAAGCCCGACGTGCTGCGCTTGGACTTCAAGATGGTGATGCCGTCCTTCGTGACATTGCTGTCAGAGGAGATGGTGTGCGGATGGTCCGATTTGGAAAGGACGTGGAAGGTCAGGCGATACGCGCGGCAGGTGAGCAGCGCGCTCCAGATGCAGCAGACGACGGCGAGCGCCGAAACGCCGCAGAAGGGGAGGCCGGCTTCCGCCGTGCCGCGGATGGCGCAGACGACCGCGTCCAGAATCGAGAAGCAGCAGCTGAGAAAGACCATGCTCTCCAGCCCCGGCCGACGCCGCGCCAGCGCCATGATGCCGAGCGTGATTACATCGAGCCCGATCAGCATGACGGTCAGCAGCAGCACGAGGCACAGCAGCGCGAGAACGGTCGGATCGGTGCGCAGCAGCCCCAGCACCGGCAGGCCGAGCGACACATACAGCAGAATCGCGCAGACGACCGCCGACAGGCGGAGGCGCGTGCGCAGCGCGCGGATGTGCGAGCCGTAATATTTTGACGCGGTATCCGCATCCGGCTCCGGACCGGGGTCCTCCTCCGCCGCAGCGGAGGCGCGCACCTCGGTGCGCCGCTCCCGGATGCGATAGGACACGGCGGCGATGCGCGACACGATCGGATCGATCACCGCCTCCTGAAAGCTGCGGTGCGCGGGCGCGGGCTCGTAGGTCCGGTCGGTATCCGCCGCGCCGGACGCCGCGTATGTATCGCCGTCCTTCGTCTCAGACACGGCCGTGTCCTCGTCCGAAACCGCGTGGAACACCATCGTCGGCTCCTCGGCGCCGTCCGCCGGGCGCGGCTCCTCCGTGTACAGGCCCTCCGGAATCTCCGGCGGCGCGGAGACGGGGATTGGCACGTCCTCCGCTTCCTCCCCGGCGGGTTCGTCCTCCTCGCCGGATGCGGTGACGCGGCTGACCCAGCCGCGAAGGCCGCTGCGCGGCTTTTTGCCGCGCTCGCGCGCGGGCGCGTATTCCCGCACGTCGTCGTCCTCTCCGGCGTCCTCGTCCGGGGAGGGCGGCTCCGACGGCGCTTCCGCCTCCGGCTCCGGCGGCGTCTCGTCCGGAGAAGGCTCCTCCGGGTCAATCAGCGTGGCTTCGGCCGGGTGCGCGGCAAAAGCAGCGCGCGGGCGCGGCACATCCTCCGCCGCGTCCAGGTCATAGTCCTTGTATTCATTCAAAATGGAATCCAGCGAAAATTCGTCCGAATTCAGATCGAACGAAAAGCCGTCCACGGAAAACTCGTTTTGGTCCATGCAGGTCAACTCCTTCTGCAGTCGTTTTGCCTCCGGCGCGCGGGCGGCCGCGCGGATCGGATGTGATCCCTGCCGGCGGGAAAAATCGTGCGGGTTCAGCCGCGCTGACGCAGCGCCTCGTACAGGAGCACTGCGGCGGCCGCCGAGGCGTTCAGCGAGGAGATCGCGCCCTTGAGCGGGATGCTGACGATAAAGTCGCACTGCTCGCGCACCAGACGGCTCATTCCGTCGCCCTCCGAGCCGATCACCAGGCAGATCGGGCCGGTGAGGTCGGTCTGCCACAGGGGGCTCGCCCCGTCGGCGGCCGTGCCATAGACCCAGAGACCGCTCTTCTTCAGCTCTGAGAGCGCAGCGGAGAGATTGGGCACGCGCGCGATTGCCATGTGCTCGACCGCGCCGGCGGAGGCCTTTTCCACCACGGCGGTGAGGCCCGCGCTGCGGCGCTTCGGGATGATGACGCCGTGCGCGCCGGCGCACTCCGCCGAGCGGATGATCGCGCCGAGGTTGTGCGGATCGGATATTTCGTCGCAGACGACGACGAAGGGCGGCTCGCCGCGCGCGCTCGCCAGGGCGAGAATCTCCGCAATCGTGCAGGACGCCTTCACGGCGCAGAGCGCGATGACGCCCTGGTGCGCGTGCGTCTGGCTCATGGCGTCGAGCTTGCGCCGGTCGGCCTCCACCACGACGATGCCCGCGCCGCGCGCTTTGGAGGCGATGTGCCCAAGCGTCGCGTCCACTTCGCCCCGGGCGATATAGATCTTGTCAATGGCGCGGCCCGCCCGCAGGGCTTCGATGACGGCGTTGCGCCCTTCAATGCGGTCCTCCGCAAGGTTGTTTGGATTCATAAGCGCTTCCTCGTGACACAAAAATGCAAGTATCATCATATCACAGCTTTCCCTTTTAAGAAAGCACAAATCTTCAACTTTTCGCATTTTTTTTGTAATTTTCATCGAAAAACGCGGGAAAAACGGTGATCGGCGGCGTCCGGGCTTCCGTGGAGCGGCGGCGCGGACGCGGCGTCTCTCCGCGCGACGGGCGGCCTCCGGCCGCGCGTTTTCGCGGAGGCGGACAAAAAAATGTAGACTTTGCAGCTTAAAAAAGGTATCATAGAACAGTATCGGACCCGATGGAGACGCCGCGCGGCAAAGCGCACGCTCCGAACCGGAATCGCGTCGCGGGGCGACCGCGGCGCGCAGAAAATCTCCGCATGCCGCTGGCGTGGGATTTTTCGTTTCCGCCGGTCCTGATCCGCAGCGGCAGAATGGAGAGTTCTATGAAGAAGCTCATGGATCGCATCGACCGATTTTGCTATACGCATCCGCGGTTTGGAATCCCGCGCCTGATGATGTATATCGTCCTCGGCAACGTCGTCGTGTGGATGCTGATGCGGATGGACACGACCTCGAGAATCTACCAGCTGCTGTGCCTTTCCGGCCAGGGCGTGCTGTGCGGCCAGATCTGGCGTATCGTCACGTTCCTGTTTGTGCCGGGGGATATGAACGTGCTCTGGTTTATCCTGGCGATGTATTTTTACTATTGGATCGGCAACTCGCTCGAGCGGGAGTGGGGCAGCGGCAAGTTCACGATCTACTACGGCATGGGCGCGCTGCTCACGGTGCTGTACGCCGTTTTGATGACGCTGATCCTCGGGCAGGATGTCATCGTCGCGCCGACGTATCTGAACCTCTCGATGTTTTTTGCGTTCGCAACGCTGTTTCCCGATGTGCAGGTGCTGCTGTTTTTCATCATCCCCATCAAGGTCAAATGGCTGGCGTATGTGGACGCGGCGCTGTTCGTGCTGGCGATTATTACGACCGCGTTCCCGGTGAATCTCCTGCCGATCGTGGCGATTTTGAACTATCTGATCTTCTGCGGCGACTGGCTGTTTGCCTATTTCCGGCCGGCGCGCATCCGGCAGAACCGGAAGACCGTGAGCTTTCAGAAGGAGGCCCGGCGCGTGCGGCGCGAGCAGGCGGCCAAGCCCTATCACCACCGGTGCGAGGTGTGCGGGCGCACGGATGCGGATTTTCCGAATCTCGAGTTTCGCTATTGCTCCCGCTGCAAGGGCTATCACTGCTTCTGCGAGGAGCACATCAACAACCACGAGCACTTCGCGGAGTGACGGCGGCGGGCGGATATGGACATTCCCGAGATCAGGCAGGCGCTGCTGGAGCGGTATCCCCAGTGGGGAGACACGCTGCGGGCGATTGCGTTTACGGACTCGCTGCAGGTCGATCCGACAGACAATGACGGCGCGGTCATTTATTACAACAGCAGGCGGCTGAAGTTTTATACGGACGAGGCGCAGCTGTTTTTGATCGCGCAGCAGGTGCTGCATGTGCAGCTCGCCCACGCCGCGCGCGGCGCGGGGCGGGACCGCGCGCTCTGGCGCAGGGCGACCGACGCGGTCGTGAACGCCATGCTGCGCGGCGACGGCTTTCAGCTGCCGGAGGACGCGGTGCTTCTGCCGGACGCGGCGCATATGGACGCGGAGACGGCCTACGCCGTGCTGAAGGCCGAGCAGCCCCCGGAGGAGGAGAACGAAGACGCGCCCGGCGAAGCGAGAGAAGCGGTGATCGACGTGCCGGCCGAGCCGACGAAGACCGCCGGGGACGACACGGCCTCCGTGCTGCGCGCCGTGAAGGACGCGGGCCTTGCCGACGCGGTCGCGGGGCTGGCGGACTATCTGCAGCCGAGTGAGCATCTCGACTTTGACTGGTTTCCCGGCGACACGATCCGCGACGGGATGGTGCGCGACGTGTTTCGCGCCTACAGCGTGCCGCACGCGGAGATCCTGCTCGACACGAGCTACTCCGTGGACGAGGCGCTGCTCAAGGCGTTCATCCGCGCGTGCAAGGCGCTGCTGAAGGACGCGGTGATCCGCGTCGGGTGCTTTGACACGAAGTTTTACGGCTTTCACGAGATCACACGCGCGTGCGATATCGACGCCATGCCCTTTCAGGGCGGCGGCGGCACGGACTTCAACGTCGCCGTGGGCGCTTTTACGGGCGACGCGGAAAATCAGATCATCTTCACCGACGGTTACGGCGAAATGCCGGCGCGGCGGTGCGACGCAATCTGGGTCGTGTACGGCACGACGGCCATCGCCCCGAAGGGCGGGCGCGTGCTGTATGTCGATCCGTTTCAAACAGTGTACGCCACGCGGGACGAACGGCTGACGTTCGCCGCGGAGGCGGCGGAATGGAGCAGCATATGAAAGCAGGCCTTTTGACATCCGAGCAGGTGTTTTCCCGGCGGGGGCTCGCGCCGTTTCCCACGGCGGCGCGCGCGTCGGATCTCGCGCTGCTCACGGCGGACGACGACGGCTTGCTGCTGGACGGGGAGGGAAACGTCAACTACTTTCTCACGCCCGACGCCTCGGTGAGCCGGTTCGGCAAGGAGGAGCCGTGCGCGGTCAGCGCGGTGCGGCCCGCGATTTTGCTGGAGCCGGGCGACGAGGCGCTGCTGCAGAACGTTCGCACCGAGGACGGCGTGACGACGGCGGAATACGGCGCGTTTCCGACGCGGGTGCTGGACGAACGGCTGTGCGAGATGGCGGCGCACGATCTGGAAAGCGGGCTGCTGCGGCCGAGCGGCAGGGCGTACACCGTCGCGCCGGGGGCGAAAACGGCGGCGTATCTGCTCAGCGGAAAGGAGATCATCTCCGCGGCCGTTGCCGGCAGCCAGACGCTTGGCTACGTGCGCCTTTCCAACGGCGCGTGCTGTACCTATGGCGAGCGGGTGTTTCTGGAGACGACGCCCATCGTCTGGTACTACGACGCGGCGGCGCAGCTGCTTGTGGCGAAGCAGGCGCTTTTTGCGGGATTTACACGCGAGGAGGCGCAGGCCTATCTGAACGGCGACTTCCTGCGCGAGATCGCGCCCGAGGAGCCGGCCGGGGACGACGGGGACTATGCGTTCCGGTTCGAGCCGCACGACGAGCTGGACATGATCCGCGCCTTTGTGCGGGCAAACATCCCGGTGTTTCTCCACGGCCTTTCCGGCGACGGAAAGAGCGACCGCGTCCGCCAGATCGACCCGCAGGCGCTTGACATCGAGCTGGTGAACGAAAATCCGGAGAGCATCAACGGCCGCACGATCTACAACGAGGCGAAGGACGAGATCCGGGAGATCAAGCCCGTCTGGCTCGTGCAGCTGGAAAAGCTGTGCGAGGACGGCGCGCAGCACATCCTGTTTTTCGACGAGCTTACGAACGCCACCAAGCAGACGCAGTCCGTCATCTTCAAGATCGTGCTGGAGCGCATCGTGAACAACCGCTGGCGGCTGCCGGAAAACGCGCGCATCATCGCCGCGGGCAACGACCGCGCGGAGTCCACCGTGGCGCACGATCTGGCCGAGCCGCTCTTCGGACGCTTTGCGCACATCTACATCCGCACGACGGTGGAAAACTGGATGCCGTGGGCAATCACGCACGACATCAATCCCTATGTGCTGGAGTTTTTGGCGAACAACGACCTCTATCTGCGCACGGCGTACACCGGCACGGAGCCGAACGCCGACCCGCGCCGCTGGGAGCTGGCCTCCCGCGTCCTGGACAGCTCCGGCAACGACTTTGCGCTGCTCGCGCCCCTCGTGGGTCAGGAGACCGCCGAGGCGTTTGTGAAGTTTTTCAAGGCGCAGCGGCAGCTTGCCGCGCTGGGGCATTATACGGACGAGGAGCTGGCGAAATTCAGCGCCGCGCGCCGATATCAGCTGGCGCAGCAGTGCCTGAATCTCGCGGCCGCAAAGCCCGACGAGGCCCGCGCGCTCGTGAAGCGGCTGGGCAATGAATTTCTCGCCTGGTTCGACTACGTGCGGGCGAGAAGAAATGGATAATCAAAGGGATCCCCGGGTTTGCACAGCAAACCCGGGGATGCGTGTGTTTGGCCGGTCAGGTCGCGAGGGCGACGATGGCGGCGGCGTAAATTTCCGTGCAGCGGCGCAGGCTTTCCAGCGTGATGTATTCGTCCGGCTCGTGCTCGAGGCACGGCTCGCCGGGGAAGATGGGGCCGAACGCCACTGTGTTCGGCATGCTCTTGGCATAGGTGCCGCCGCCGATGACCTCCAGCGTGGCGGGCTCGCCGGTCTCCGCCTCGTAGACGGCCTGGAGCGTTCGAATCAGCTCGTGCTCCGGCGGGAGATAGAGCGGCGGCTCAAACCGAAACGCCGCCTCCGCGAAGCCCGCCCGCTCCATGGCGGCGGTGAGCGCGCCGTGAAAATCCTCTGCGCCATACGTCACCGGGCAGCGGAGATTGACGCCGAGCGTTACGGCGCCGTTTTCCGTCTTTGCCGTGGCGAGATTGACCACCATGTCGCCGGATGCCGCGTCGTGCAGGCGGACGCCGAGCGCCTCGCCCTGCGTGCCCTGTGGATAGAGCCGGGCGACGGCGCCGGCAAAAGCGGCGGAGCGTTCGTCCAGCGGCAGGCGCGAGAGAAACGACGCCAGGCGCGTGATGGCGTTCACGCCCTTTTCGGGCATGCTGCCATGGGCGCTGCGGCCCGCCGCCGTGACGCGCAGACCGAAATCGGTCGCCTCGACGGTGATCCCTTCCGCCCGCAGCGCCAGGACGGCGCCGCGCTCCGACGCGGGCCAGCACAGCTCGGCGGACGCGGCGGCGGGCACCATGTTCAGCGCCGTGCCGCCGGAAAAGCTGCGGATGCTGCGCGCGCCGCCGAGGAGGGGATAGGTGTACATCGCGGTGCTGATGCCCTTTTCCCCGTTGATGATGGGGAAGTTCCCGTCCGGCGTGAAGCCCATGACGGGCAGCTCCTGGCCGGAGGCGACATAGTGCTTGACGCAGGCGCTCCCGGTTTCCTCATTCAGACCGAACAGGATGCGCACGCGGCGTCTGAGCGGCACGCCGCACGCCTGGACCGCGCGCAGCGCGTAGAGCGCCGCCATCATCGGCCCCTTGTCGTCAATCGCGCCGCGGCCGTAGAGTCTGCCGTCCGCGATTTCCGCGCCGTAGGGCGGGTGCGTCCAGCCGTCGCCCTCCGGCACAACGTCCAGATGCCCGAGCACGATCACGAGCTCGTCGCCGTCGCCGTATTCGACATAGCCGCAGTAGCCGTCCACATCGCGGGCGGCGAAGCCCATGCGCCTGCCCAGCTCCAGGCAATGGTCCAGACAGTCCTTCGCGCCCTGGCCGAACACGGTGCCGTTTTCGCCGGGGCAGGTCACGCTGCGGATGCGCAGCAGGCCCTGCAGCGCCGCGACCTCTTCCGCAAAGCGCTGTTCGATTGCAGTTTTGATTTCCATGGAAACACCTCCGTCGCAGAGTTCCTTTTCATTATACGGGATTTGCCGCAAATTGCAATCCCGGAACAATGCGGCGGCGGCAGCGTCTATAACCATGCGGCGGAAATCGCTCTTGACATCGGAAAAGCGCCGCGGTAGTATGGAATACAACGGGAATTTTGATTCTGATTATTAAGGAGAAACGCTATGTGTGGTATTGTTGGATATGTCGGACAGCAGGAAGCCGCCCCCATCCTCCTGGAGGGACTGAAAACACTGGAATACCGTGGGTATGACTCCGCGGGCGTCGCGGTGCAGCGAAACGGCGTCATCCATATGGTCAAGGCGCAGGGCATGATCCGCAATCTCTGCGAGAAGACGCGCGACGGCGCGGATCTGCACGGCACCGTCGGCGTTGGACATACCCGCTGGGCGACGCACGGCGCGCCCAATGATACGAACGCGCATCCGCATCTGTCCAACGGCGAGAAGTTCGCCATCGTGCAAAACGGAATCTTTGAAAACTATCTGGAGCTGCGGGAACTGCTGACCGAAAAGGGCTACGTGTTCCACAGCGAGACGGATACCGAGGTCGTTGTGAATCTGCTGGAGCTGTATTATAACGGCGACTTGAAGGAGACGGTCATGAAAGCGCTGGCGCGCGTGCAGGGCAGCTATGCCATCGCCGTGATGTGCGCCGATTTTCCGGACCGGATCTTCGTCGCGCGAAACGGCGCGCCGCTCATCCTCGGCATTGGCGCGGGAGAAAACTTCTGCGCCTCGGACGTGACGGCGCTGGTTTCGCACACGAAAAACGTCATCTACATCGACGACGCCGAATTTGCCGAGATCACGGCGCGCACGATCACGGTATACGACAGCACCGGCACGCCGGTGCAAAAGCCGATTGCCCGCGTGACGTGGGACGTGGAGGCCGCGGAAAAGGGCGGCTACGATCACTTCATGCTCAAGGAGATCATGGAGCAGCCGCGCGCGCTCAAGGCCACCATCGACCCGCGCGTGAAAGACGGGCACGTGTTCTTTGAGGAGCTGAAGCTCACGGAGGAGCAGCTGCACGGCATCCACAAAATCGTCATCACCGCCTGCGGCTCGGCGTACTATGCCGGGCAGGCGGGGCGGTATGTGCTGGAGCAGCTCACGCGCATCCCGGTCGAGACCGATCTCGCGAGCGAGTTTCGCTATCGCGACCCCATTGTGGACGAACATACGCTGATGATTATCATCTCCCAGTCCGGCGAGACGGCGGACACCATCGCCGCCATGAAGGAGGCAAAGGCCAAGGGCGCGCACGTGCTCAGCATCGTAAACGTCGTCGGCAGCACGATCTCCCGGCTGTCGGACGATGTGATCTACACCTGGGCCGGACCGGAAATCGCCGTCGCCACCACGAAGGGCTACACCACGCAGGTCGCGGTGCTCTATCTCTTCGCGGTTTATCTCGCGGAAAAGCTCGGCCGCATCAGCGGCGAGGAGGCCGGAAAGCTCGCTGACGACATCACGCTTCTGCCGCAGCAGCTCCAGCGCGCCATTGATCTCAACCCGAAGCTCGAGAAGCTGGCGGAGAAGTATCGCGACAACCCGTCGCTGTTCTTCATCGGCCGCAACGTGGACTATGCCGTCTGCATGGAGGGGTCGCTGAAGCTGAAGGAAATTTCCTACCTCCACTCCGAGGCGTATGCCGCGGGCGAGCTGAAGCACGGCACCATCGCCCTCATCGACGAGGGCCGGCTCGTCATCGCGCTCGCCTGCTATGAGCCGCTCTTTGACAAGACGATGTCGAATGTCAAGGAGGTCAAGGCGCGCGGCGCGCGCGTGCTCGGCGTCGCGCTGGAGGGCAACCGCGCCATCTACACCGAGGCGGACGACGTGATCGTCATCCCGCGCACGAATCCGCTGTTCAATGTGCCGGCAGAGATCGTGCCGCTGCAGCTGTTCGCCTACTATGTGGCGAAGGCGAACGGGTGCTCGATCGACAAGCCGAAAAATCTTGCCAAATCCGTTACGGTGGAATAAGGGGGACGCATGGCATATCAGACGGTGATCGTCCTCGACTTTGGGGGACAGTATAAGGAGCTCATTGCCCGCCGCGTGCGTGAGTGCGGCGTCTATTCCGTCATCCTGCCGGGAGACACGCCGCTGGAGCGCATCCGCGCGATGCGGCCGATCGGCCTGATCCTCACCGGCGGGCCGGACAGCGTGTATCGCGAAGGCGCGCCGCGCTGCGACCGGGCGCTGTTCGATCTCGGCATCCCGATCCTCGGCATCTGCTATGGTCTGCAGCTGATGATGGACTCCACCGGCGGGACGGTATCGCCCTGCGCTGTGAGCGAGTATGGCCGCACGAAGGTGACGGTCGATCCCGGCTGCGTGCTGTTTCGCGGTCTCGCGCCGGAGCAGATCGGCCTGATGAGCCACACCGATCAGGTGAGCGCGCTGCCGGAGGGCTTTGTCAGCAGCGCGCACACGAGGCACTGCCCCAACGCGGCCGTGTCGAACGACGCGCGCAGACTCTATGGCCTGCAGCTCCATCCGGAGGTGGAAAACACACCGAACGGCACCGCCATGATCCGCAACTTCCTCTACGAGGTCTGCGGCGCGGCCGGCGACTATGACATGCGCGACTATGAGACGGTCATGATCGAGCAGATCCGCAGGCAGGTGGGCGGGGAGCACGTGCTCCTCGCGCTCTCCGGCGGGGTGGATTCCTCGGTGTGCGCGGCGCTCCTCGCCAAGGCGATCCCGGGGCAGCTGCACTGCATTTTTGTCGATCACGGCCTGATGCGCAAAAACGAGGGCGACGAGGTGGAGGCCGCGTTCTCCGGGCGCGACCTGGATTTCATCCGCGTCAACGCGCAGGCGCGGTTTCTGGAAAAGCTCGCGGGTGTCACCGATCCGGAGGCGAAGCGCAAGATCATCGGCGCGGAATTTATCCGCACGTTTGAGGCGGAGACGAAGAAGCTCGGCGCGATCCGCTTTCTCGCGCAGGGGACGATTTATCCCGATGTGATCGAGAGCGGCGCGTATAACTCCGCCACGATCAAGAGCCATCACAACGTCGGCGGGCTGCCGGAGAATATGAGCTTTACGGATCTGGTGGAGCCTCTGCGCGGCCTGTTCAAGGATGAGGTGCGCGCGCTGGGGCGGCAGCTCGGCCTGCCGAAGGCGTTCGTGGAGCGTCAGCCGTTTCCCGGCCCCGGTCTCGCTGTGCGCTGCATTGGCGAGATCACGCCGGAAAAGCTCGACCTGCTGCGCGAGGCGGATGCCATTTTCCGCGAGGAGATGGCGCGGTCCCGCTGCAGGGCGGATCAGTATTTCGCCGTGCTGACGGATACGCGCAGCGTCGGCGTGATCGGGGACTTCCGCACCTATGGCTATACGGTGGCGCTGCGCGCCGTGCGCACGACGGATTTTATGACGTGCGAATATGCCCCGCTGCCGCACAGACTGCTGGGCCGCGTCGCGAGCCGTATCCCAAACGAAGTGCGGGGAATCAGCCGCGTGGTGTACGATATCACAGGCAAACCCCCGGCGACAATTGAGTGGGAATAAATCAGAAAAGCCGAAAAGTGCAGGAATACCAATGGTTTTTTGATTTTACCCGCCCCTTCTGATAAGATTTTGATAAGATTCCACGGAGACGCGGTTATTCTGCGCCCCGGTGGCTTGTGAGTAAAGAGTAATTTCTCCCGGCTCACAAACCTCCCCATATGATTGAAGCCCGTACTGATTGGATGTCAGTACGGGCTTTTTCTATGCTCGTTTGTCTTTCAACCGGTCTTTGAATGCCTCGACCATTGCATCACTGAGTTCTTGGGACGGAACTTTCCCATAGCCGGACGCCGCATCATATTTCGGATAGTTATAACGCCACCTGTCGTATTCTTCCCGGTTGATGTCCCCATTGCGATACTTTTCAGCTTGTTCTGCCCACGCAGTGAGCATTTCGGAAAGCTCGGCAGCATCCGTCCCCTTGCGGGGATCGGCCCGCAGAGAAACACCGTTCTCGCCGTTTTCCACCGTCAGGCCGTAGCGATCCTCCAAGGTAAACAGCGTATGCATCAAGCCAAGGTAGCTGTCGATGTCCGGCACGGACAGAGCCAGCGGCGATACGCCCAACGCCCCGGCGAGGGTTTCCGTCAGCTCCGCCTTGGGCGTTCTGGAGCCGGATTCATACTGCGCCATACGAATGTCAGCGGTCTTTTCCGGAAAGCCGACCACCTGTCCAAGATACTTTTGGGTCATACCCCGCAGATTGCGAAAAAAACGGATTCTCTCACCGATTGCCATAGCAATTACGCTCCTTGTTTATATACTGCGCAATTAGTATAGCATATAGATTTAAGTGTTGTCAATGCATACAAAACAAAAAAGTTAAATATTTTTCTACAGGCCTATTGACAATAGCAAATTCGTTTAATATAATAGTTAAGCAAATAGCGTTAAGCTATTTGTGGACAACGGAATAACCGTCGTGCGTCACGGAAATGGCGTACCCGCTCGGGCAAATCGGAATGCGGCCAGAAAGTTCTCCGACAATAAATAAGGAGAAGTATATTCAAAAAGGAGGAGTTATATGGATAACAAATTTATTCGAGCAGAAGAAGTTGCAGCGGAATTGGATGTGTCGAAGCCCTACGCATACAAGCTCATTCGCCAGCTCAACGAAGAACTGAGGGCAAAAGGCTTTCTGACCATCGCAGGCCGGGTCAACCGGCAGTATTTCAATGAACGGTTCTACGGAACAGAAAGGAAGGACGAAGATGCCAGCTTATAAAAACAAGGAAAACGGTTCGTGGTATGTGGTGACCCAATACACGGATTGGACAGGAGCACGCAAGCCGAAATGCAAGCGGGGATTCTCCACACGGCGGGAAGCACTGGACTGGGAACAGAAGTTCCAGCAGCAGAGCGCCGGAGACCTGGATATGAGCTTTGAGGCATTCTGCGAAATCTATACCAAAGCGCTCAAGGCAAGGCTGAAGGAAAGCACATGGCAGACCAAGGAGAATATCATCAGGACAAAGCTGCTCCCGTATTTCGGCAAGCGGAAAATCAATGAGATCACCACCAAAGATGTGATTGCATGGCAAAACGAGCTGCTCGCTTATCGGGATGAGAAGCGCAAGCCCTATTCTCAGACCTATCTCAAGACGCTGCACAATCAGCTCAGCGCCATTTTCAACCACGCCGTCCGGTTTTACGATCTCCACTCCAATCCGGCAGCGAAAGCCGGAAACATGGGGACAGAGGAACGGCGGGAGATGCTGTTCTGGACAAAGGAAGAGTATCAGAAATTTTCTGAGGAGATGATGGACAAGCCGGTTTCCTACTACGCCTTTCAGATGCTCTACTGGACAGGCATCCGCGAAGGAGAACTGCTGGCGCTGACGCCTGCGGATTTCAATTTTGAGCGTGGCACTGTCAAGATCAGCAAGACCTATCAGCGACTCAAGGGGCAGGATGTCATTACCTCACCGAAAACGAAGAAAAGCAACCGCACCATTCAGATGCCCGACTTTCTCTGCCAGGAGATGCAGGAGTTTTTCAAAATGCAGTACGGGCTGAAAAAGAAAGACCGTATTTTCACGGTGACCAAAAGCTATCTCCACAATGAGATGGACAGGGGTGCAAAGGCAGCCGGCGTTAAGCGCATCAGAATCCACGATTTGAGACACAGCCACATCAGTCTGCTTATTGACATGGGTTTCTCGGCGGTTGCCATTGCCGACCGTGTTGGGCACGAGAGTATCGAAATCACCTATCGGTATGCGCACCTGTTCCCCTCCAAGCAGAAAGAAATGGCAAGCAGATTAGACGATCTTGGGAAAGGAGTTTGATTTTAATGTCCGCAAAGAATGTAGACCAGCACAATCGTTTTCGCAGTATCACAGTTGGATTTCGGGTTTCTCCCGAAGAACAGGAGGAGCTGAACAGGGCTGTTGCCCTGTCGGGGCTTCCCAAGCAGGAATATTGCTATCGCAGGTGCATGGGGCGTGAGGTAGTGGTGCAGCCAAATCCGAGAGTACACAAGGCGCTCAAAACGCAGATGGCGTCGATTCTCGCAGAGCTGGAGCGCATTGCTGTCGGGGGCAGCGTCCCCGATGAGCTGCTGAGTACAATCGACCTCATTGCCGTCACGATGCAGGGACTGAAAGGAGAAGATATGAATGACGAATGAAAAAGAAATGACCGCTCCCGTTGTATCTGTTGGCGCAGATACGGAGCAGTCATCCCAAAACCTTGCAAAACATAGTTTACCCGATTTTGACCCGGATTTCAAGGGGAACGATGACGAATTATACCGGGAAATTCAAAAAAGGATGGAACCATCCTATCTGGAAGTAATTTCCATGAAAACGCTCTATGATACCGCCTTTGACGGGCAGGAACCGCTGATTGATGATTTGCTCTATCGGGGAGCCTATCTGCTGGCCGGTTCCCCAAAGGTGGGCAAAAGCTTTCTAATGGCGCAGCTTGCCTATCATGTTGCATATTGCGGTGCCCAACGGCCGCTGATGCGGAGCTAAACGGCCGCGGTGCGGCGTAAGCGGCCGGTCGGCTCGCTGTGTTGAAGTAGTCCGAGAAT
>CACWHX010000029.1 GCA_902760845.1 Oscillospiraceae bacterium | reverse complement strand
CAATACAACAATAAAAAAAGCAAGGGAAAACCTTGCAAAATCAACAATTATTTTCAATTTCTTTTTGGTGACTAAAAGGAACAAGTGGCAAAGTCGGGTGGTATAATCTATAATCAGCGAGCAGCAAATTGCGTAAGTCCGGCAATTTGCTGCTCGTTTTCTGTTGCGGAAAAATCAAAGGAAAGGAGCGATTCCGGATTGGGGCCTCCCCGTCCCGGCATCGCGTGGCGATTGGAAATGGAACAAAAAACAAACCGCTTTCTGGAGACCGAGCCGGTCGGAAAGCTGATGCGCGGCTATTCCGTGCCCTGTATCATCTCGCTGCTGGTCGCGGCGCTTTACAACATCGTTGACCAGATCTTCATTGCAAACGCGACATATCTCGGCTCCTACGGCAACGCGGCCAACACCGTCGTGTTCCCGCTTACGGTCGTGGCGCTGGCCGTCGCGGTCATGATCGGCGACGGCGCCTGCGCCTTCGTCAGCATCCTGCTCGGACAGGGAAAGCAGGAGGACGCGGCGGCCACCATCGGCAGCGCCATCCTGCTGACGATCGGCAGCGGCCTGCTCGTCACGCTGGTCTATCTGCTGCTGCGGGACCCGATTCTCGCCATGTTCGGCGGTACGGTCAACGACGAGACGTTTCACCTCGCGAAGGAATACTTTTTCTATATCACGCTCGGCATTCCGTTTTACATGTTCGGGCAGGCGATGAATCCCATCATCCGCTCCGACGGCAGCCCCAAGTTCGCCATGGTGTCCACGCTCGCGGGCGCGGTGTTCAATCTCATCTTTGACCCCATCCTGATCTTCGGGCTGCACTGGGGCATGATGGGCGCGGCGGTCGCGACGGTCGCCGGACAGATCATCACGGCGGGCATGTCCGTGTGGTATCTCCGCCGCATGAAGGCAATCCGGCTGGGCAAAAGCGCGCTGCGGCTCTCCGGCAGACTGATGCGGCGGTTTCTCCCGCTCGGCGTCACGAGTCTGCTGTCGCAGCTCTCACTCGTCGCGGCGATGGCCGCCGTCAACAACATGATCCGGAAGTACGGCGCGCTGGACCCGATCTTTTCCCAGGCGGCGTACGCGCAGATTCCCATGGCGGTCGTCGGCATCGTCATGAAGTTTTTCCAGATCGTCATCTCCGTTGCCGTCGGCATGGCGGCCGGCTGCATCCCCGTCGCGGGATACAACATCGGCGCCGGGCGAAAGGATCGCGCGCGGGCGCTGTTCCTCCTGCTGCTCAAGGCCGAGGCGCTCGCCGGCTTCGCGGCGCTGCTCATCGTGGAGCTGCTGCCGCGCCAGCTGATCGCATTCTTCGGCGCGGCAAACGAAAGCGCCTACTATACGGCGTTCGCCGTGAAGTCGTTTCGCGTCTACCTGTGTATGATGGTGCTGGCGACGGTCAACAAGGGCACGTTCATCTATCTCCAAGCGATTGGAAAGGCGCTGGCGTCCACGCTGCTGTCGCTGTTTCGCGAGGTGGTGTTCGGCGTGGGCTTCGCGCTGCTGCTCCCGCTCTTTTTCGGGCTGGACGGCGTGCTGTATTCCATGCCGGTCTCCGATCTGCTGACGTTTGTGATCGCCGCGGTCATGATCCGCGCGACGCTGCGGGAGCTTGCGCCCGAGGCGCACGCGCCCCTTCGCGACGGCGCGGCGCGCACGATATGATCGCAGACATCCCCCGGACGGGTCATCCGTCCGGGGGGTATTTTTCGCCGTCCGTCTCCTGCGGGCGCTTCCCTGTTCACCGCGGACTTTTTCGGGACATAAGATGACACGGGGCCCCAACACCCATGAAGGAGGGACATTTTTGGACAATTGCGATTACAAAAACGGAATGCTGCCGCAGTGCGCGCCGCTGGCCATGAGCTACACGCCGATGCAGCAGTGCAGCGAGCCGGCCTACGAGGACAAAATGGCGCTGGCGCGCGGGACGCTCTTCCCCGGTCTGGATCTGCCGTTCATGAACATGGTCAACAAGCCGGATGGACTCAGCACGCCGCTGTGCGAGCTGATGGCGCTGGACTTCGTCGTGCACGAGCTGCGGCTGTATCTGGACACGCATCCCGACGACAGCGAGGCGTTTCAGTCCCTGCAGACCTGCATCCGGCTGAGCCGCGAGGGGCGTCGCCGCTATGTGGAACAATACGGGCCGATCTCGATCGACGACATGCGCTTCGCCGACTCCTACACCTGGATCGACGCGCCGTGGCCCTGGCAGCTCCGGCGAAAGAAGGAGGACTGACGCATGTTTGTGTATGAGAAAAAGCTGCAATATCCGATCCACATCAAGAACACGAATCCGGCGCTGGCGAAGTTCATCATCTCGCAGTACGGCGGCCCGGACGGCGAGCTCGGCGCGTCCCTGCGCTATCTCAGCCAGCGCTACGCCATGCCATACCCGGAGCTGAGCGCGGTTTTAACCGATATCGGTACAGAGGAACTGGGGCATCTGGAGATGGTGGGCACGATCGTCTACCAGCTCACGCGCGATATGAAGCCGGAGCAGATTCGCCGCGCGGGATTTGACACCTACTTCGTCGATCACACCGCGGGGGTCTATCCGCAGTTTGCCTCCGGCACGCCGTGGACGGCGGCGACCATCGGCGTGAAGGGCGACGTGATTACCGACCTCACCGAGGACATGGCCGCCGAGCAGAAAGCGCGCACCACCTATGACAACATTCTCCGCCTCTCCGACGATCCGGATGTGAACGATGTCATCCGCTTCCTGCGCGAGCGCGAGATCGTGCACTACCAGCGCTTCGGCGAGGCGCTGCGGCTCGCGACCGAGCGGATGGACGAGAAGAATTTTTACGTCACGAACCCCGCGTTCGACCGCTGAGCGCCCGGACGCAAAATCCACCTCCACTGGCAGGGATGCGGCGCACATGGGCCGCATCCCCGCTTTCGGCATGTCCGGGCGACGGGCGACGGTCCGCTCACGCCCTCTGCCCGCGGCGCGGCGCCGGTGCGTTTGCGTGAGCCGGATGTTTTTCACCCTTTCTGTTATGGTGTGTAACAACAGATACAGACCCGCTTGATAAATTTGTAGCAGAATAAGGATATCATGCGGGTAGCCGCGCGGGCGCGCCGGGTTTTGCGGCGCTTGCGATTGCGCGCGGCGGTTTCGCATATCTTTTTCGGAGGGCGCTTGGATGGTTTTGAAAGACACCCAATTCCCGGACACCAAAATCGTCATGGACGACAGCGGGCAATATGTCGGGGTTCTGACGGCCGAGGGGATCGAAGCCTCCGCGGCCGAGACGCCGTTTCTGTGCGGGTGGCGGGTGCTGTCCTCCTATGACGACACCCGCAGGGCCATCGGCCAGATTCTGAGCGCGCAGCTCGGGCTGGATTTCCCGAAGGGGTTCGCGGCGAACGTCACCACGGACGACATCGTGATGTTCTGCACGCAGATGTGTCCCTTTGACGCGATGCAGGCATACCTGCGGGCAAAGGCGGCGGAGGTAAGCGCCGGCATTGCGCGGTGGAACCGGGAGCGGCCGTGGGACACCAACCCCATGACGGCGGCCGAGGCGGCGGAGCAGAATTACGTCTTCAACCCCGAAACCGGGGAGATCGGCACCGACGGAAACGACAACTCCGCCCGGCAGCTCGAAATGCCCTCCTCCATCGACGGCGTGCGCGTGCGCACCATTCTGACCGTCGGGCTCGTGTCGTATCACCGGCTGGAGTCGCTCGTCATCCCGGACAGCGTCACCAGGATCGAGGATCACACCTTCTATGACTTCATCTACCTGAAGACCGTCCGGTTGCCAAGGCACCTCCGGTCGATCCAGGCGGGAACCTTCAGCCGGTGCCGCCGCCTGCGGTCCGTTGAGATCCCGGACGGCGTGACGGAGATCGGCCAGGAGGCCTTTTACCAGTGCAGCAGCCTGGACACGCTGTATCTTCCGGATTCCGTGGAGAAGGTCGGGAGCTTCGCGTTTATCGGCGTCCCGCATATCGTCTATCATGGAACCGCCCCCGGATTTCCGTGGGGCGCGACGGTGGGCAATTGATCGCGGCGCGCGGCCTGTCCGGACGCGCGCGATTCGTTTGGTATCAGAAAGGCGGCAGAAATGATGAACAGCTTCCTCAAACAGAACGATCCGGCCGGCGCGGCGGATTTTCACCCGCTCGTGACACTGCTTCCGGCCGCGGAGGCGTTCGAGGCCTCCCCCTCCCCCGATTTTCAGCTGGAGTTCGGCGGAGCGGACGGCTCCCTCACGGCGCTGCGTGCGGACGGCACGGCGGCGGCCGTCGTCGCCGGGCGCGGCGAGGCGCGCCCCGGAACGCTGCCGGCGGAGGCATTATTCGACGTTCTGCGCGGCCGGAGACCCGCGGAGGTCTGGGCGCACGTCCTTCGGTCGGAGCCTGCCGGGGCGGGGTCAGTTTACATCGGATACTGCACGTTCCTCGACGGAGCGGACAGCGGCGACGGCGGCAGCGGTTATGAGACGGCCGTCTGCGGCGGCAGCAGCATCCGGGCGCCGATGCGGGTGGATTTCATGCGGTCGCTTCGGAGCATTCCGCAGGCGGAGTGGCCGGATATCTGCATTGTCGGGGACGGCGACGCCGCCGTGGGCGCGGCGGCGCCCATGTGCTTTGCGCGGGAGCATGAGTCGCTGGACAGAATGAACTGCATCGGCCTTGTCACGGCCTTCGGGGACGGGCTGCCACCTCTGCTGCGGTCCGGTCCGGTCAGCGCCCGCGTCGTTTCCTTCTGCGGCCACGACGGGGAGCCCTGCGAGCCCGGCGACGCGCGCGCGGCGGGGTTTCTGGTGCGGTATCGCACGGAGAGCGCGGCGAAGGGAATCCTCGACGCGGCGCTGCTCGACGCCTGCCGCGAGGGACGGGGAAACTACATAGAACTGAAGAAAAAGGCGGACTATCTGAAGGAGCAGGCCGTTCCGGAGCCCATCATCTTCCAGACGCTGGGGAGCATCGTGGGGTATACGCAGTATCCGCAGATGATCCCCGATCCGCCTGTGAAATTTACACAGGGCAGCTCCTTCGGCGAGCTTACCAGGGCGCTGGCCTATCGGCTGTGCGGCATGAATCTCCGGCTGGTCGGAAACAAGGGCTGCGGCAAAAACACGCTGATGCAGACCATCGACTGGCTGCTGGGTATCCCGCAATACCGGATGCAGGGCAACAGTGAACTGGACAAAATTGATTTTCTCGGGAGCCCGACCATCGAGCAGGGAACCATGCGCTATCAGCTCAGCGATATGCTGGTCTATCTCCGAGACGGCGCGGACGTCGTGCTGGACGAGGGCAACACCATCAAACCCGAGTGCGCGGACGTGCTCCACAGTCTCACCGACGAGGCGCGGCAGATCGAGGTGCCGGGGTACGGTCTTGTAAAAATGCACGCGCGCTCCTCGTTTACCATCACGATGAACGAGGATTACGCCGGGACGAACTTCATGAACGAGGCGACGGTGGACCGGTTCACGCCGATCCAGATGTCGCAGCCGAAGAGCATCGTCGAGATTCTGCGCAGGGTCGTGCCGCAGGCGCCCGACCAGAGTCTTCGCATCTGCGACGCCATCTATTGCAGCATTCGGAATCTGATCCAGGCGGCGGACGGGCTGGAGCCGGAGGCCATGACGATCCGCGGCTTTATCGACGCGCTGCGCGCGGAGCCGCTGCTCGGGCTGAAGATCGGCCTGCTCGACAACGTCGCCAACAAGCCGCAGGATTCGTATACCCGGATGCAGCTGACAGAGCTGATCGAAAGCATGACGCGGTAAACGCCGCGCGGTGGGCAAAGGAGCATGCGATGAACGGCGAGGAATACAGTAGCGCCCTGGAGCGATTCAGAGCCTTTTTGCGCACGGAACCGGTGATCCCCATCCTGAGCCGGAACCTGTCCTTTCTGCTGGACGGCGGCCGGCTGGTGGAGACCATTGAGCTGAACGACGGTCTGCGGTGCTATACCGAGGGGAAAAAGGTCGTCATCGGCGGCGCGGAGGCGCTGCTGCGCGATGCGTTTGAACCCGGGCACTGGCTTGCTGCCATGCGCGCGATGCTCGCGCATGAGGTGCAGCACGCCAACAGCTCCGACCGGCAGGTCCTGGACGCGCTCAGAACGTGGTACGGCGGCGCGCTGGGCGACGGCGGCGTTCCGTTTCGAGTCGGGTCGGTCCTCGGGCAGAAGGTCCTCAACATTCTGGAGGACGGCAGGATTAACAATCTGGTCTGTCAGCGCTTCCCCGGCTATGTCCCGCTGATGCGCTTCACCGCCTACGCAAACTGCGCGTGGCTCGCCGAGCGCGGCAGGGATTCGGACGGCGCGAAAAACGAGCTGACCGACTTTCTGACCGGTATGGAGCGCTACGCGCTGACCGGCGAGGACACGGGCTTCGGGCCGCAAACGGAGGCGCGAGAAACGATCCGCCGCTGCATCGACCGGGCGGTGCTCGCGCAGACGGCCGAGGCGTGCGCCGACGAATGCAGGACGCTCCTGACGGCGTGCGCGCCCTATCTGGCGGAGATCTGCGGCAGGATCGTGGACTTGGATACATTTGTCGAGCAGCTCAGCCTGACGCTGCAGGATTATCCATACAGCGCGCTGGAGCGCGCCGAGCAAACGGGCGACGGCACGGACAGCGGCGCCAGAAAAAAGAGCGACCGCCCCGGCGACGACGGGCGGGACACGGCGGACGACGACGTCGAGGAGCCCGAGCTGGAGAAAGGCGACAGCGACAGCCCCGGCAGCAGCGACAACAGCGAACGGCTGTTTGCCGAAAACGGCAGCCTGACATCGCAGGAGGCCAAGCCCAAAAACAGCGCCGGCGGCACCGGACGGGAGGATCGGGGCGAATCCGACAGCGACGGAAGCTCGGAAAATCACGGACAGACGGGCAGCGGAAGGCACATGCAGAACGCCCGGCAATCCGCCTCGCAGACGGCGCGGGAGCAGGGGCCGAAGCGCATCGCGGAGGTGCTCGGCGCCGGATACGGCAAGACGGAATCGCCGCCGCTCACGCGCGAGGAGATCGACGCCATGCTGGAACGCGCACGCGCCGATCTGGACCGCGAGCGGGCGCATCAGAAGGCAAGCCGGGTCGAGCCGGCGCGGAAAACGACGTTTTCGTTCAAGGACGCGGGCGTTTTGAAAAGCAACTATGCCGACGTGACGTTTTCGGAAAGGTGCGTCTCCCCGGAGGGCCGCCAGCTGCCTCCCTCCTATCTGGAAAAGGCGAGGCGCATGAATCGCCGGCTGGATCGGATTCTCCGGGAGCAGCGCGCGCGAACGGCGGGGCAGCGAACGGGGACGCTCTCCATGAAATCCCTGTGGAAGGTGGCGGTAAACGACCCCGACGTTTTTCAGCGCAAGACGCCGCCCAGGCAGGTTGAGACGGTGTTTTATCTGCTGCTTGACCGGAGCGGCAGCATGGGCATGGGCTTTGGAAACGGCAACTCCAAGCTGTTCACGGCGCTGGTCACGGCCGCGGTCCTTGAGGAGGCGCTCAAAAACATCGCCTATACGAAAATCGTGGCGTTCGACGGGGACTACGACTTCGTGGAGCACACCGTCATCAAGGATTTCAATCAGAAGGAAATCGGCAACAGATGCTACGACGCGATGGATCAGATCTCAGCGGGAAACGGCAACAAGGACGGTTACTCCATCCGCGTGGCGGCGATGGAGCTGGAAAAGCGGACGGAGAAGCGGAAAATTCTCGTCGTATTGTCGGATGGTCTCCCCTCCGCATACCGAAAGGAGGCGGAAGCGATCTCCGACGTTCGGACGGCCGTGCACGACGCGCGGCAGCGGGGAGTCATCGTCATCCCCATGTTGTTCGGCGCGACGGATTCGGAGGAAATCCTCGCGGGCTACAAGCAAATGTACGAGCACGGAATCCTGACCGCCTCCACGGAAAGCATCCTGGACGAATTTGAAAAGCTTCTCTATACGATGATCCGATAAAAAGAGCAGGCGCCGCGCGCCTGCTCTAAGTCTGTCGAAAACTCTGTCCGCGCCTGCGCCACCCCCATCTCATCCGTTTTTGCCGTGGCTTTGCCGCGGCAAAAACACCCTGAGGCAAGCAAGGCGAGCCCGCACGCCGATCAACCGAGGCGGAGCCGAGGGCGATGGAGCGTGCGCGCTTTTTGTCGCGGCGTATTCCATTTCCGCGATATTTGTGCTATAGTAGTTTTTAAATATCATTTTGCGGAGGCGTAACAGATGGATAAGACACAGCTGGCCGCGCTGCTGCAGCAGGTTGCCGACGGGACGGTCTCCGTCGGGGACGCCGTTTTGCAGCTCAAGATGCAGCCGATCAAGGAAGTGGACGAATACGCGAAGGTGGACCTGCACCGCGGCATCCGGCAGGGCGTGTCCGAGGTGATCTACGGCGCGGGCAAAAGCAAGGAGCAGATCCGCGGCATCGCCCAGGCCATGCTGGACGACGGGCAGAAGACCGTTCTGGTCACGCGCATGAGCGCCGAGGCCGCGGCCTACGTAGGCGAGACGCTGCCGCTTGCATATCACGAGCTCGCGCAGACCGGCGTAATCGGCGAGGCGCCCGTGCCGAACTGCAGCGGGAAAATCGTCGTCGCCACCGGCGGCACCAGCGACATCCCCGTGGCCGAGGAGGCCGCGATCACCGCCGAGGTGCTCGGCAACCCCGTCGTGCGGCTGTACGACGTGGGGGTGTCCGGCATCCACCGGCTGCTCTCGCACATGGACGCCATCATGGAGGCCCGGGTCATCGTCGCCGCGGCCGGCATGGAGGGGGCGCTCCCCTCCGTCATCGGCGGGCTCGCGGATTGCCCGGTCATCGCCGTCCCCACCAGCGTGGGCTACGGCGCGTCCCTGAACGGCATCGCGGCGCTGCTTTCCATGCTGAATTCCTGCGCCAGCGGCGTCTCGGTCGTGAACATCGACAACGGCTTCGGCGCGGGGTACATGGCCAGCATGATTAACCACATCGGAGGCTGAGGCGTTGGAGCTGCAAGCCTTTTTCCAGCGGCACCCCAAGGTTGCGCTGGCGTTTTCCGGCGGCACGGACTCGTCCTATCTGCTTTACGCGGCAACTGCCTGCGGCGCGGCGGTCCGGCCCTATTTCGTCCGCTCACAGTTCCAGCCGGCGTTCGAGCTGCAGGACGCGGAGCGGCTTGCCGGGATGCTGAACGTCCCGCTCACGGTGATCGAGCTGGACGTGCTCGCCTGCGGCACGGTCGCGGAGAACCCTCCCAATCGGTGCTATTTTTGCAAGCAGCGCATTTTTTCCGCGCTCACGGCGCGCGCACGGGCGGACGGATACGACACGCTCATCGACGGCACCAACGCCTCTGATGACAGCGGCGACCGGCCCGGAATGCGGGCGCTGGAGGAGATGGGGATACAATCCCCCCTGCGGCTGTGCGGCATCACGAAGGACGACGTGCGGGCGCGCTCTCGCGCCGCCGGGCTGTTCACATGGGACAAGCCGTCCTATGCGTGTCTCGCCACCCGGATCGCGGCAGGAGAGCCAATCACCGCCGAAAAGCTCCATGCGGTCGAAGCGAGCGAAGGGTTTCTATACAAATTGGGCTTTTCCGATCTGCGCGTGCGGGTCGATCACGGCACGGCGCGCGTGCAGGTGCCGCGCGCGCAGCTTCCGGCGGCGCTGGCACAGCGTGATAAGATCGTTGAACAGCTCCGGCAATACTACGACACGGTCACGATTGACCCGAAAGGCAGGTAACCATGAACGTTCTCTATCTGGACTGCGCGATGGGCGCGGCCGGCGACATGCTGACCGGCGCGCTTCTGGAGCTGCACCCCGCGCCGGAGCGCGTGCTCGGCACGCTGAACCGCGCGTTTGCGGGCGCGGCTCATATCACGGCGCGACAGGTTGACAAATGCGGCATCCGCGGCACGCACGTCACCGTGGACATCGACGGGCAGACGGAAGGGCCGGACCTGCACGACCACCACGCACACGAGCACGACCACGCACACGACCACGCGCACGCACACGACCACCACACCTCCATTCGCGAGGTGCGCGCGCGCATCTCCTCGCTGGAGCTGCCGCGGGCCGTGATCGACAACGCGCTGCGGGTCTACGACACCCTTGCCGAGGCGGAGAGCGCCGTGCACGGGCGGCCGATGGAAAACATCCATTTTCACGAGGTCGGCTCGCTCGACGCCATGGCCGACGTGGTGGCCGTCTGCCTGCTGCTGCACGAGCTGGCGCCGGAGAAGATCCTTGCCTCCCCCGTCTGCGTCGGCGGCGGCACGGTGCGCTGCGCGCACGGCGTCCTGCCCGTTCCCGCGCCCGCGACGCTGCGCATTCTGCGGGACGTGCCAATCCGCTCCGGCGCGGTGGAGAGCGAGCTTTGCACCCCCACCGGCGCGGCGCTGCTGAAGCATTTTGTTGATTCCTTCGGGCCGATGCCCGTTTTGCAGGTGTCGCAGGTGGGCTGCGGCGCGGGGACAAAGGACTTCGCCTGCGCGAACGTGCTCCGCGTCCTGCGCGGAACGATTCCGGACAGCGGCGAGACGGTCATCGAGCTGCGCTGCAATCTGGACGACATGACGCCGGAGGATATCGGCTTTGCGCAGGAGGCACTGTTTCAAAGCGGCGCGCTGGACGTCTACACGATCCCGATCGGCATGAAAAAGAGCCGGCCCGGCGTCCTGCTGACCTGCATGTGCCGGGAGCAGAACCGCGCGCAGCTGCTCGCCTGCCTGTTCCGGCACACGACCACGCTCGGCGTCCGGGCGTACCGCTGCGAGCGGTACGCGCTGGAGCGCGGCGTCCGCACGGCGGAGACGCCGTACGGATCTGTGCGGATCAAGCAAAGCGCCGGCTTCGGCGTGACGCGCGAAAAGCCGGAGTATGAGGATCTCGCCGCGATTGCCCGCGAAACCGGGCTGCCGCTGGAGGAGCTTCGAAGGAAAATGGAATTCTAAAATGAGAGCCGCTGCGCGGCTCTCATTTGATGTACGCACGCTTCATCGCCCTCGGCTTTGCCTCGGTTGGTCGGCGCACGGGCTCGCCCTGCTCGTCTCAGGGTGTTTTTGTCGCGGCAGAGCCACGGCAAAAACGGATTGGATTTTTCCCTGCGCCGGCCGGCGCGGGTGGGGGCGAGGGTCTTTCTGCGCGCTGACCGGCGCTCCCTGAAAAGGAGCGCCGGTTTGTTATAGATCGAGCTTTTGGAAATCGTCCGTCGGCATGGCGCATCGGCCGTTTTCGCAGAGATACCACATGGCCCCGCGCGGCGGGACGGGGTAGTCCGCGGTGAAGGGCGCGCAGGCGGCGAGGCGCGCGGCGGTTTCGTCGGATTTCAGCAGCACGCTGAGCGCGTTCGCCGGTCGCCGCCGCAGGTATTCCGTCAGCTCCGGCGGCACCTGCGCGCTGCAGACAACCAGCTCCCGGTGCGGGTAAAGCGCCCGCTCCATCGCGAGCAGCGCATAGCTGAAGCCGGACGGATACCGCGCCGCCTGTCCTGCGAGAAAACGGTGCTGGCGGTCCGCCGCGGCGCGCCAGTCGGGCTCGCCTGTCAGATCGGCCAGCTCCTGCAGCACCATGGCGGCGCAGGAGTTGCCGGAGGGCATCGCTCCGTCAAACAGCTCCTTCGGGCGCGCGATGAGCGCCTCCGCGTCCGACGCCGTACGGTAGAAGCCGCCCTGCGTCTCGTCCGCAAACAGGCGCCGCATCTGCCCGGCGCGAAGCATGGCCCGCTCCAGATAGGCGACGTCAAACGTCGCGCGATAGAGCTCCAGCAGCGCCAGCGCGCAGACCGCGTAGTCGTCCAGCTGTCCGGCGTGCGCGGCGGCGCCGTCCCGCCAGCGCACATACAGCCGGTTTTCCGCGTCCGTCAGGTGCTCCTCAAGAAACCGCTGCGCCGTCTGCGCGGCGGCCAGATAGCGCGGCTCGCCGAGCACACAGCCCGCGCGCGCCAGCGCCAGAATCATCCAGGCGTTCCACGTCAGCAGAATCTTATCGTCGCAGTGGAGTCGGGTGCGCGCCGCGCGATAGTCCCGCAGCGCTTCGAGCCGCGCATCCTCCGCCGCCCAGCCGGGCTCTTTGATTCCGATCCGGTTCGGGATGCCGCCCCGGCCATTGTCGGGAATGCCATACAGGCGGCAGAACGCCGCGCCGTCCCGCGCGCCGAGCGCCGAGCGCAGCTCCTCCGCCGTAAAGAGATAGTATTTCCCCTCCACGCCCTCGCTGTCGGCGTCCTGCGCGCTGTAAAAGCCCCCTTCCGGGGCCGTCATTTCCCGGAGAACATAGTCCGCCGTCCGCCGCGCCACGCCCGCATAGCGCGGCTTTCCGGTGCGCTGATACGCCTCCAGATACGCCAGAAGCAGCAAGGCGTTGTCGTACAGCATCTTTTCAAAGTGCGGCTGATACCATCTCGCGTCGGTGGAATAGCGGGCAAAGCCGCCGCCGATGTGATCGAAGAGGCCGCCGTCCGCCATGGCGAGAAGTGTCCGCTCTACCATCTCCAGCGCGTCCGGCAGCTGCTCGCGCGCGCCGTACCGCATCAGAAACAGCAGATTGTGCGGGCTGGGAAACTTCGGCGCCGCGCCAAAGCCGCCCCACCGGGGATCATACCGCTGACGAAACGATTCGTACGCACGGCGCAGCAGCGCCTTGTCCGGCTCCCCGTCTTTGGGCGTCCGCGGCGCGTTCAGGGCGCCGACCATCTTGTCCCCGGAGGCGAGGAGCGCCTCGCGCCGGTGCTCCCAGAGGGATGTGATCTGCGCAAGCAGATCGAGCAGGCCGACGCGGCCGTAGACGCTTCGCTTCGGCAGATACGTCCCCGCAAAGAACGGCTTCTGCTCCGGCGTCATCACCACCGTCAGCGGCCAGCCGCCGGAGCCGGTCATCGCTTCACAGACCTGCATATACACCGCGTCGATATCCGGCCGCTCCTCCCGGTCCACCTTGACGCAGACAAAGCCGCTGTTCAGGACCTGCGCGACCTCCTCATCCGCAAAGGACTCGCGCGCCATGACGTGGCACCAGTGGCAGGTGGAATAGCCGATGCTCAGGAAGACCGGCTTGTCCTCTGCCCTGGCGCGCGCAAAAGCCTCCGCGCACCAGGGATACCAGTCCACGGGATTGTCCTTGTGCTGGAGCAGATAGGGCGATTTTTCATTTTGCAGGCGATTCGGCATGGCACTCTCTCCTTGTGTCTCGTTTTGATTCAGTATACGTACTTTTCCGGGAAATCATGTAAAGCCGTCAATGCCGCCCCGCACAGAGCTTGACCAGAAACTTTCGCAGCGCGGCAGTCTCCGGTCGGTCTGCATTTTTCTCCAGGCAGATAAAGTCCAGCGAGGTGCTCAGCTCCGGCTCGATGGGCACCGCGGCCACGCCGTAATAGGCCGCGAAGGACGCGGGGCCCAGCGTGACCCCCTTGCCATTGCGCAACAGACGCATGTTGGTCTCGATCCCGTCCGAGCGGTAAAACCGGTTGAGCGTAACGCCATGTTTCTGGCAGATGAATTTCAGCATCCGCTCCTCGATCGAGTCCTCAAGTCCTGTGATGATGGTGCAGCCGTGGATATCCCGCAGGGCGATTGTCTCCATGCCGCTGCGGGGGTCCTCCTTCGCCATCAAGACGCACTGGCGCTCTCTGACCAGAGGCACATGCACAAAGCTGCCAGCAGCAGATACGAGCGGCTGCGGCGGCAGCATGTCCAGCGCCAGATCCAGCTGGCCGTCTTTCAGATCGCTTAGAAAGTCCCGTCCCGCCTCCGTGACAAAGGTGACCTCCAGATCCGGGTGTCCGTCAAAGAACCGGACTATGGCATCGAACAGGCCGTTGGAATACACGCGCGAGCCAAGGCCGATACGAAGGTGGCGGTACAACCGCTGTGGCCGCCCGGAGACCTGCTCTTCAAACCGATCCCATGCCTCGGCCAGCGTTCTGGCCTGTTCGCAAAACTCCTGCCCCAGCTCCGTGAGCGTCACCTCGTGCGTGCTCCGGGCAAAAATGTGGTAGCCCAGCTCCTGCTCCAACTGCTTGATCTGCCGCGAAAGCGCAGGTTGCGAGACAAAGAGGCTGTCCGCCGCCCTGGAAAAATTCTTATGCTCCTCAACGGCCAGCGCATAATGGATTTGCAAAATGGTCAAATTCCTCCGCCTCGTTTCGTTGTCAATTCCAGTGATTTTTGATATCATTATAAAGAAAATCCCGCCGCTTGGCAAACCCCCTCCGAATGCAGCAGCGCCTGATCCGAGCAATTTGTCCGGGTCAGGCGCCGTCGCAGGTGTCACATATCAGATATAGAGTGCAGTTCCGTAGAGGAGATTGAGCGCATAGCTCAGAAGCGGAAGAACCACGCTCGCAAAGAGGCCGGATACGAAGCCGGGAATGATCGGGTCTTTCATGTCCCACCAATCATACCCCTTATTGAGCAGAGAGATCGCGTTTGCGCCCATGCACCACATCATCGCGCCGGTGAGCATGCTGGGGAACACCACCACGACCGGGTTATAGCCCATGCTGATGGAGAGCACCGTTCCCAGAGAGACCATGAAGACCCACACGCCGACGAAGGCGTTGACCAGGATATTGGTCAGCAGGAACATCACCACGGCCAGCGCAATGCTCAGGCCAAGCGGGCTGAGTCCGCTGAGCAGCGGCGTTACCACCGCCTGGATCCAATCGGAGACGCCTGTGCCGGTCAGGATGGTGCCCACGACAGGGAGCATGCAGATACCGAGCAGCACCGCCCAGGGGATCTTTTTCATGCAGTCCTTAAAGGGGCTTACCCCAATCAGCGGCAGCAGAGAAATGCCCGCAAACAACATGGCCGCGAGATTGTTGTTCATACCCAACAGCATCGCAACGATCATCGCCAGCGTGATGATGATCCACCGCAGCTCCGCGCCACTGATATGGCCGAGCTGCACCATCTGCTCCTTATAGTAGGATTTGGGCAGCATCTGAAAATTCTTGTTGCGAATCTTGAAATACCAGATATAAATCAGGCACATCGGCACGATGGTAATCACGAACAGCGGAAAGCCGATCCGCGCCCACTCCCCATAGCTGATGCCCAGCTCATACTCCGGCGCGGCGGCAATCATCGTACCAATGCAGAGGTTGTTCGATCCGGGGCTGCCGTTGATCAGCGCCATGCCGCCGTACTCCGCGCCCATCAGGACAAGGAGCATGGCCGCCTTGCCGAACCTGCTTTCGCCTGGCTTCTCCCCCATGGTCAGCAGCATGGTGTTGACGATGGCGGAGAGCAGAATGATGATCGCCGTGTTGGAAACGAATGCAGAGAGCACCGCCGCCGCGCATCCAATGGCAATCAGCATGGCGACCGGCTTCTGGCCGAATTGATACAGGAACCAGTAGGCGACACGACGGCCGAACGGCGTAAACTCCGCGCCCAGCGCCACAATCGTCATGCCCAGCATGGGGTAAAATGACGAGGCGCCGCACGCCGCCTTGACTTCATCCCAGCTGCAAAGTCCCAGCAGCGGGCCGATCGTGATCAGCAGAATGCCTCCCACCGCGGGGTCCAGCGGCGACATAATCATAAACACGATGATCGCCACTACAAAGCCGAGCCCCTTTGCGCAGTTCTCGCCGTATGCCGACAGTGGGAGTAGGCTGAGCGCAAAATACAGAATTACCGGGATCACAAACGACAAGATGATCTTCCGGCTGACCGGCAGCCCGGTCTGTTCCCCCGCTGTGTCGAAAAGATGAAATTTCTTGTTTTCCATGGTCATCCCTCTCTCATATTGATATCCATCCGTCGAACGGTTACATGCCCTCGGGAAGTTGGTCGTAATGGTCCTCCAGAACGCGAACCAGATGATACATCACTTTATTTGCCGGCGTGGCGATGCCATGCTTTCTGCCAAGCTGCATGATCGCGCCATTGAGCGAACCAATCTCCGTCTGGCGATGGTGGATGGAATCCAGCCCCATGGATGGGTACCACGGCAACGTCGCTGCCACTTCGATCTGGGGCGCAACATCCTCCAGCCGCAGGGCCACGCCCTCCGCCGCCGCTACCTGAAGCACCTCAGAAACGATCTGCCTGGTATAGGCTTCGCCGTCGGGCGAGGAGAGAATGACATCCGACTTCAACCGGGTCAGCGCGGAGGCCGCGTTGCCGACGCAGTTGATGGCTACTTTTTTCCATCTGGTGATCTGCGTGTCCATCGTCGCGTGGGTCGGATGCCCGCCAGCAGTCAGCGCCGACGCCAGCTCCTCGCAGACCGCGTTCATCGCGCCGGCCAATGGCATTATGTGTGAGATCCAGCCCGGCCGGGGCACGTACTGGACCGTGCCTGCCGTTTCCACCGAGGCGCTAAAGGCGGAAGTTCCCACGATCACCCGCTCCTGCGGCACATAGCGGGCAAGAATCTCCTCGCTGCCCAGCCCGTTTTGCGTCGTTACCAGATAGGTGTTCGCCCCAATCAGAGCGGCGCTCGCCGCCAAAGCGGTTTCCGTCACCGTCGTCTTTACAAATACAAGGATCACATCTGCCGTACCCCCTAGCAGGGCGGACGCCTCCTGCGCGTCATGCGCCGCTTTGATGGAAACGCATTCCGGGCTGCCGTCTGTAATCAGCGTCAAGCCCTGCGCCTGAATGCTGTCGATATGCTCCTTTCGCACGTCGATCAGACAAACGTCCTGCCCCGCTTTCACCAGAAATGCGCCGAAGGCGGAACCCATTGCTCCGGCGCCGAGGACTGCAATCTTCATGGAGATCACTCCTTTGCAAAAATAATCTTTAGTTTAGTTTTTAGTCTAAAATAAAGATAGCATGGATTTCTCCAAGCGTCAACAAAAAATGACATTTTCCAGATTGTCCACAAAAATGGTCGTTTCTTTTTGTGCTTTTCGCTTGAAATTTGGATTCTTTTGAAAAAGGGATTAGTTGAACAGGGCTGTGACAATCGTCACAGCCCTGCAGCTTTGCGTTTTTGAGATTTGCGCTTTGAATAGAAATGCCGCCCTGTCAGTATAGGAGAAATGCCAGCGCCAGGGCAAGGAGACAGGCGATTCCTGTCTGCACCACGGTCAGCATAAAAATGTGGCGGTAGGACTCCTTATGAGATAGCTGGAGCATACGCAGCTGCGCAAACAGTGCGGCGCAGTACGGCAGCGTATCCACCGTAGTAGAAGCGATGGAGACCAGTCTGTGTGCAGCCTCCAGATTCACACCGCTGGCAATAATCGTGTCGGCAATGGAGTTGATGGCGACACGTGAGCCGGACGCCGAGGAACCCAGAAGTCCTGATGTGATCATCGTGTAAAGGACGACCTTGACATATATGGGCAGCTTCCAGCCGAGCATGCCCGCAATCATAAACTGAAAGCCCTCTGAGGTCTGCGCCACCGCGGCAAAGGAGAGTACCGCCGCAAAGCTGGCAACCACCATGATCGCCGTCTCTAGCCCGGTGGTTATCATCTCCGCAAGCCCCGCCTCGGACAAGGTTTTGAAGTTCAGAGCCAGGCAGATGAAATTGCACACCAGCATGGTGCCCACGACCAGCAGCCGTGTATTGCTCACGAAGTGGGCCCCGCCGATAATCATGACGCACAACACCACTGTGGGAAGCAATGCCTTCCAGACGGGCGGGACATTGGCCGCATTAATGTCATACTTCGCCGGGTCCACGCCGTCGGGAAAGCTGAAATGCTCGCCGCGCGCCTTGGCGAGACGGACTTGCCGGTTGCTGTACCACAGGCCGGCCGCGATGAGAAATACCATGCAGATCACGCTCATCAAAGGCGCGGCCGTCAGAGGCGTTCCCAGCGCCAGAGCGGGGTTCAGATTGGTCATCTCCGTGCAGCCAGGCGTGCAGCCCAGTACAAAGGTAGAGCAGCCGAACATAATCGGGCAGATGGTCAGCTTGCGCGGGATATCGGCATCCTTGAACAGCGTCCACATGATCGGCACCATCACATAGGACAGGACGAAGGCGCTGATCCCGGCGTAGGTCAGAATGGCCGCGGCCACGCAGCAAGCTGTCATGACCCGCTCTTTTCCGAAGATATCCCGGAGCTTCAGCGCCAGAGACATGGCGCAGCCTGATTCGGTCATGAGCTTGGAATAGAGACAGGTGGTCAGGAAAATGAGAAAATACGTAGCAAAGGTATTGGTGTAGCCGCCGATGTAGGTTTCCGAGAAGGCCTGCCACAGATCCAGACGACTGGTCAGCGCAACGATGGCCGTAGCAGCCAGAGAGAGCGGAAGAGCACCCCAGCGGCGGAACGCACCGAAGCCGATCACGAACAGGCCCAAAAAAATCCCTAAAATGCTGATTGCAACGGAAACTGTCATACGTCACATTCCGCTTTTCCCCTTCAGCGCCTTTCAGAAGAACCGCGCCGAAGGGGAATCGCCCTCCTTTACAGATTGTGGTTCTTCAGCGTGATCACTGGCTTTTCCAGGCCCAGTCGCTGATACACCTCATCGGGAATTGCGTTGTTGTCCTTGTAGACAGAGAACGCGCAGGATTGATGTGCAAATTTCCAATTGGGATCCTTCAGCTCCTGGCAGGGGCAGTTGACGAAATAAGGGAAGCCCAGAGCCTCGATGGACAGAATCTCCTGAACGGGGGCGTGCACGCAATAGGCCGGGAAGTGCTCCATCTGCCACGTAATTCGGTGAGGGCCCACATAACGTCCCTTATCAGGCGAAGAGAAACAACCGCTTTCCACCAGCATCTGGCCAGAGCCGCAGGGATTCATATAGACGGAAACCTTCTCATCGTCCTCGATCGCATAAAGCGGTTCGCCGTGGGAATGAAGCCCCCAAATGGTCTGTTCCACGCGCTTGCGGAAGTCGCCCTCCCGGGCGGTTTCAATGGGAGCAGCGTTGTAGCTGGAGACCACCTTGCGCATTGCTTCATACAAATCATCGCCGCCAATCTCCTCATAGATATAGCCCATCAGATAGTTTTCCCACTTGATGCGAATATCGTGAAACTCCCGCGACATTTTGTGAAGCGTCTGAATCTTCTCGACCACCTGCTCCTTTTCGCCGGCGTCGAATGCCCGGTAGATCTCCTCGATATAGTCCTCCGTCACCAGCAGTTCCTGCAGCTGCGCCTCGGTAAAGGTGCAGTTCTTCATAACGGCGGCGATGCCTTCGACGCCCTGCTTTTCGTAAATCTTATCGGTCAGACCGCGATCCCAGTTCCTCCGCAGATTGAAGGAGCGGACTGCCGCCTTGTACATTTTATCGACCCATTCGACCAGCTTTTCACGGTCGCCCGCTGTGGCCGCTTCAACAGCGGCGTCTACTGGTCGAACACACATCTGCTTCAACTCCTCGGATGTAAACACGCGATTGGCCATAACGATACCTCCTAATACCTATATCAATGTCAGTTATACCAGCCTTGCTATGGCGTTGGCGTCGCGGATGCCGAACATGATATTCGTAGGCGTCTTGGCGTCTCCAATGCACCACACCTGTTTAGCAAGCCTTGGGTTGAGCTCCCGATAGAGCTGATTGTTGGAACCAAAACCGATGGCGAGAATCACCGTATCTGCATCAACGCTGCGCTCCTCACCGTCCTGCTTTAGTACAACGCGGCCGGTCTCGACTCGCTGAACAAGTGCGCCGGTCAGAACCTGAACCTGGCGATAGGCCAACAGATCCAGAAGCATCAGCTTATTTGCCAGAGGAATCGGCTCTGGCTCGGCTGCCATCAGCAGCTCTGGCATCGCCTCGATGAGCGTGACCTCCTCGATCCCTTGATCCTTCAGCCACAGGGACACCTCGCAGCCCACATGACCGCCGCCGATAACGGCCGCACGCATCCCAGTTACGGGCTTACGCTTACGCAGAGCGTCTATGGCGGTGAGCACATGCTCCTGCTCCAGGCCGGGAATGTGCGGTCGCCTGGGCGTGCTGCCGGTCGCGATCACGATTTCGTCCGCACCCAGAGACTCCACAGCGTCGGCGCTGGGGTCAAAGTCGAACACCACCGGGATCTCCGCCTGGCGGATCTCCCGCCGGAACCATTCGATCAGCCGCCGCTCCGCCTCCTTGCTCTCCAGCGTGGCCGCAGCCAGAAAGGTCCCGCCAAGCTCGCCGCTCTTTTCATAGATGGTGACCTTGTGCCCCCGTCCGGCAGCGACCCTGGCAAATTCCATGCCTGCGATTCCGCCGCCGATTACGGCAATGGTCTTCGGCACCGGTGCTGGGATCAGTGCAGCGCTGCGCTCATGGAACAGGTTGGCGTTTACTGCGCACTGCATGGGAAGGCCGGCGAAGATGTGTCCGACACAGCCTGCGTTGCAGCCGATGCATGGGCGGATCTGTTCATCCAGCCCTGCCTTTGCTTTGTTGGCCCAATAGGGATCCGCCACAAGCCCCCGAGCGAGGACCACTGCTGTAACCTTCCCCTCCTTGATGGCTGCGTTAGCCATGGCTGGTTGTAGAATTTTGCCAGCCGAGATCACCGGAACGGATACGCTCCTTGTCAGCGGCGCCACATCGTCCAGCCACAAGCCCTCTCGCTGATACATAGGCGGATACAGCCAAAAGAACGAGTCGTATGTGCCGTTTCCGATGTAGAAGCCATCGCACCCGGCCTCTTCCAATTTTTTTGCAATGGCGATGCTCTCATCGATGTCGCGGCCAAACTCCTTATAGTCCTCACCGTCTACGGCAGCCTGGCCGATTCCCTTCATGTACTGCTTGGTGCCGATCCGGCAGGTCACGGGAAAGTTCTTTCCGCAGCTTGCCTTGATCCCCTGGAGAATCTCCACCAGGATCCTTACCCTACCGTCCAACGAGCCGCCGTATTCATCTGTCCGATGATTGATGGATGCCGTCAGGAACTGGTCCAGCAGATAGCCGCCGTAGGCGTTCAGGTTGATCCCGTCGCAGCCGGTCTTTTTGCAGAGGACGGCCGCATCAATACTGGCCTGGATAATACCATGGATTTCCTCTATCGTCAATTCGCGGCACTGAATGGAAGGATCCCAACGGTTGGGCCCCGCCGAAGCGGCCACCGGGTCGCCGTTGATGGACGCGGGAAAAGCCACGCGGCCCCCTCCATATCCAAATTGAATGAACAGCTTTGCTCCATAGGCATGCATTCGGTCCGCCAGCTTCTTATACTGCAAAACAAACTTTTTCGGGTTCATGAAAGGACTGGGCGTATTGGTTCCGCCGCCCTCAAACTGGAAGTTCGGCCGGTTGCTGCCGGAATGAATCAGGCCCACGCCGCCCTTGGCTCGCTCCTCAAAGTAATCAATGACCGCGTCGGTAACGATGCCATTTTCATCGTACCAGCCGTTGTAATCCATGGAGCTCAGGCAGATGCGGTTTTTAATTTCCACATTTCCGATGGTAAAGGGTTCAAATAGTTCAGGATATTTTAACATGCTGCACGTCCTTATCACTACTTTTGCAGTCAATTCTCTGCCGGCTTGGGAACACCACAGTCCTTCGGCATGGTCAGGGCGCTGATAAGTCCGACGGCCAGAATCGCAGCGGCCATGATGTAAGCCTTGTTGTAGTTGCCATAGGTGTCCATGAAGTGTCCGGCCAGCATGGGACCGATGAAGCCGCCTACCGCATAGCCCAGGTGCAGGATGCCAAAGTTGACGCCGCAATTCTTTTTTCCAAACTCACCGGAGATGACAGACGGAGAGATCGACCAGATACCGCCGAAGCAGATGCCGCCAATGACCGCGCCAATGAGCAGCGTAGGAATCGTGGTGTAGAAGCGGAAGCAGAGCATGTTGACCAGCTGCAGGACAGACATGGCAATCCAAACCTTCTTGAAGCCGATCTTGACGCCGATGGCACCGCAGCTCAGACGGCCGGCGATGCTGAACAGAGAGTTGAGCACCAGCAGCAAGAAGCCGCCCTGCCAACCAGCCTGCAAAACGGCGATGGCCGTGACCTTGCCGATAATCATCAGGCCGCACAGGCAGAGAGCCGTGAATGTGATGAATATTTTCCAAAAATTAGACGTTTTCAGCATTTCGCCCCAGCTATATTCCTTCACCTCAAAGGGCACTGCGTCCTTGTAGGCGGCGGCTTCCTCGATCTCCGCCTGACGGACCAGTTCCAAGTCAGCCGTGTGGATAAAGAAATGAGCGATGATAATAATCAGGGAGAAGGTAACACCGAGGCCGATCAGGGAGGCCTTCACGCCGTAGGTTCCGACGATGTGGTTGCAGATCGGCGACATGTAGATGCCAGTCAGGCCGGAAGCCGTGTACATGATACCGGACACGAGCCCCCTTTGCCGATAGGGAAACCACTTGACGACCGGGCCCACCTGAGAGGCGGTGATGCAGCCGGTACCGCAAGCAAGAATCATGCCGTAGCAAATGGCGAACAGCGTCGGCTGATTCATCAGATTGGCCGCGCCGATCAGACCTACTGCATAGCAGATGCCGGCAAACAGGACAAGCTGCCGGGTCGGTCGCTTGTCAATAAACCGTCCTCCAAAGAGGACCATCAGAGACGCCATGACTGTGAACAGCGAGTAAGGCAGACTTGCCTGGGAATTTGTCCACCCATGGTCCGAGACCAGCGCAGCGCTGGTGAGACTCCATACGTAGTTGATGCCGGAGAGCGCGGCAATAATGATCGTTGCGATCATATTCTGCATGCGCCTTCTTTTCATTGCAGAATCCATTTTGATCTCCTTTTTTCATTTCTGGTTTTGTTCTTCAGATCGAGGATCTGTGCCACGCTGGCCAAGCGCGGCACCTTCTTCGGGTCCGTGCGGCCCCCACAGCGCTATGAGAGCCCCTTCTGTGAAAAAAATATCACGAATCCTGTCATACGTCCAATACCTTGTTGTCATGGCATAAATGCCTTTCAGGCATTTATAAAAAGAGAATTGTTGAAATGCTCTATCTTCTGTGTTACTCTATTAACATGGCCGTCGGTTCACCGCGCGCATCCGGTGAAATACCAAGGGAGGTTCGTTGCTTATGGAGCTGCGAGTTTTGAAATATTTTCTCACCGTCGCACAAGAGAGCTCGATCACCAAGGCGGCCGAGATCCTGCACATCACCCAGCCCACACTGAGCCGCCAATTGATGCAGCTGGAGAATGAGCTGGGCGTATCACTTATGGTCCGGACCAATCGGGAGATCCTGCTGACCGAGGAGGGCATCCTTTTCGAGCAGCGGGCCAAGGAGATTTTGGAGCTGTCCGACCGGGCCGAGCGAGAAATTCGGCATCACAAGACCTCCTTCGGCGGCACCGTTTCCATCGGGACGGCCGGGGTTCTCCCCTCCTCCTATATCGGCCGAATGATTCGGGCCTTCCGGGACCATTATCCGGAGAACGAATTCTACCTGTACACCAGCTGCGCTGACAACATCCGGGAGCGGATCGACAAGGGTCTGACTTCTGTCGGGCTGTTTGCCGAGCAGGTAGAGAGTGGAAAATACAGCTATGTGCCGCTTCAGGAGCCGTGGCAGTGGCACCTGCTGGTGCCCAAGACAGACCAAATCGCGACCCGTGGTTCTGTCTCCATAAAGGAACTGGATGGACTCCCCCTCATCGTCCCCAAACGTGTGATCGTGCCACTGCCTCATGACGACCTGCTCTCTTTTCTATATGATCACGACATCCCCATCTCTGGCTCCTACAATCTCAACACGAACGCGCAGACGCTTGTTCGGGATGGAGTTGGATATGCTTTAGCGCTGTATTCCAAGTCCTGCTGGCTGTCCCAGGAACTCAAGGCAATCCCCATCGAACCGCAGCAGCCGATCCACGCGGTTCTGGCCTGGAGTCGCCGCAGACCGCTCAACCCCTCCAGCAAGCTATTCATCCGCACGATTTTAGAAGAATTCGGGGAAGCAGGGGCCTTGGATTTTGAGGCACTGTAAAAGCAGGGCTGTGACGACCGTCACAGCCCTGCTTGAGCCTGTCGAAATGCCCTCGTTTGCGAATGCGATTCGCAATATGAGGGCAATCCATTCCGCGAGAAGTATTTTTGCCCCACGGCGAAGCCGCGGGGCAAAAATGATTTGATTTTATTCGCGCCTCCGGGCGCGAACTCTGCGAGACCTTTTTTGACACTCTGAAGCGGGGAAAACGCCTTGCGGTGTTCCGGCCGGGCGCGATTCACGCTCCATTTACCATTTAATATGGGCAGGCCGCGCTGGGAATCCGCGCCTTTTCTGGCACGAAGGTGTTCAGGATCCGCGGCATGAACCAACGATTCGCATCCGCCGAAGCATACTTGCCGCCGTCCAAAATCCACTTCCGGAAGATGCCGGCCGCCGCTGTATGAATGATATTGGCCGCCTCTCGCGCGCTCACGCCATCGTCAAAGGTGCCCGCCTGCTGCGCGGCGGCGACGAACGCCTCCAAATCTGACACAAAGGTATGCGGGTCCATTCCGCTTTCACGGCTCCTCTCTGCATAGACGTTCTGCAGATAGATGGAAAGATCATAGCCGATCTGATCGTAGGCGGTCGCAATGCCGACGCAGTAGTCCAAAATCGCCTGAGCCGGCCGCTGCAAAAGCGCGGAGGATGTGCAGTCGAGCGCCCGCATCCCCTTGCCGGAGACCTCCTGAAAGAAAAAATGCAGCATGTCGATCTTCTGGGGATAAAAATGATAGACTGACCCCTTGCTCATCCCCACGGCGGCCGCAATGTCGTCCACGGTCGTCTGCTCGTATCCATATGTTTTAAAGAGCTCCACCGCCGCCTGATAAATCATCGCCCGCTTTTTCGCGGACTGCCGGTCTCGCTCCGTCTCCTTTTTGACCACTGCCCTGTCCCTCCATGCGGATTGTTCCCGTTTATTATCGCAAAGAAACGTCGATTGGTCAACACCCAAATCCCGCACCGCTTCTCGCAGTTCGCAATTTTTTTGATTGACAGCGGTTTGAATTTGTGTTAATTTAATCTTAAGTTTAGTTTTTAGTTTAAATTTTATTTATCCGCTGGTGCACACCGAATTGCTGCACCTCTTTCTCACGCGAAATCATGGGAGGGAATACAACATGATCGAAAACATCGCAAAGAAAAAAATACGCGAGGGACAGCCGGTCCTGCTGGCCGGACTCACCATCGCGGATCCCAACATCGCCGAGATGTTCGCGCTCTGCGGCGCGGACATCGTGATGATCGACAATGAGCATATGACCTTTGACGACACCCGGCTGGTCGATTGCTGCCGTGCCGTCACGATGCACGGAAAGACCTGCCTGCTTCGCACCTCGGTCAAAGATCCGGAAATTCTGGGGCGGTATATGCAGTTTGGCTTTCAGGGCATCGTTGCCACGGTGTGCCATGGGCTGGAGGACGCGAAGCGCGTCATCTCCGCAGTGAAGTATCCGCCGGTCGGGAAAAAGGGGCTGAGCAACGAGTGCCGCGCCAGTGAATTCGGCATCCGCGGCGGCATGAACACCGCGGAATACATGCAGTGGAGCAACGACAACAGCATCGTCATCATCACGGTGGAGAGTCTGGACGGTGTGCAGGACGCGGAGGCCATCTGCCGACTGCCGGACGTGGACATGGTCCACATCGGGCCGGTCGATCTGTCCGCCTCTATGGGGCTGGGCGGCGAGACGCGGCTGCCGGAGATCCGGGATATCCTGAGCGAAACGAATCGCAGCCTGGCAGCGCTGGGAAATTACAACGCCTACTTTGCCGAATGCGCAGAGGACGTCCCGCGGCTGCTGGATAAAGGCGCCAAGTGCATCTTCCTCCCCACCGACATTCACATTCTGCGGGACTTTCTGGTCCCATTCGGAAAGATCATGGCGGAAGAACAGAGCAAGCACGCCTAAAGGGCGATCCGCGGTACTTTGTGAAGGGCGCGTTGCAAAATAACGCGCAATAAAAAAGCACCAGTCAGGCCCAAAAGGACTTGGCTGGTGCTTCTTTTTGCGTTAAGCTGTAGGTGAAGA
>CACWHX010000028.1 GCA_902760845.1 Oscillospiraceae bacterium | reverse complement strand
AACGGCTAAGTGAAAGTGATCCTTGCCAGGGATCCGCCTGTTCTTTCGCTGCCTTCGATCCAATTTTTCAATGACCACGGGGGAAGGTCTGTCTTTTGACGGATCCTGCCCCGTGTTCATTTTTGCTGGAGCTGCTGGGCGGATTCGAACCGCCGACCTCATCCTTACCAAGGATGCGCTCTACCGACTGAGCTACAGCAGCATATAAATCCCGCGGAGCGTGAACCCCGCGGGATGGCGACCGAGAAGGGACTTGAACCCTCGACCTCTAGCGTGACAGGCTAGCGTTCTAACCGACTGAACTACTCGGCCATATGTTTCAACGCCTGCTTAATATAGCAAATTATTTGCGTTCTGTCAAGCGTGTTTTTTCATTTTTTGCATCATTCCTGCAATTTCTTCCCCCGTGCGCGCCTCCCCTCCCGGAGCGCGGCGCGCCCCGCCGGGACAGACGCGGATTTTTTCAAGAAGGTCTTGCATTTCCGCAAACACTGTGGTATAGTATTCGGGCAGCAAAACTTGATATCCGGGTGTAGCGCAGTTGGTAGCGTGCTTGAATGGGGTTCAAGAGGCCGGGCGTTCGAATCGCCCCACTCGGACCAAGGGTGAGTCCTTATAGGACTTGCCCTTTTCTTTTACGCGATCCACATTCGTAAAATTTATCATTGATTTTTTCGAAACTTTTGCGTATAATAGTCACAGGGAGGGATTACTATGCCTAATATTAAACCGGTATCGGATTTGCGGAATTATGGTGAAGTTCTCCGCGATGTTGCGGTTGGTCAGCCAGTTTTTCTAACCAAGAACGGACATGGAAGATATGCTGTGATCGACATGGAGGAGTATCGTGAATACGAGAAAATGAAGGCCATGAATTGGCTGCTGGGAGAGCTGGACAAAGGACGTCTTTCCGGCGAGCAAGATGGATGGCTTTCGGCAGAGGAAGTACTCCGTGATTTAGAGGATCGATATCGTGGCTGAAATCGTCATATCTTCGTTGGCCTGTAGTGATCTTCGAGAGGCAGCGGACTATATTTCCAGTCAACTGCATAATCAAAGCGCCGCCCTGCGGATCGTCGAGAAAATCAAAAGGTCGGTGTTTCAGCTGCGTGATTTCCCGGAGATGGGAACACCCGTCTTGTCCCTTAAGCAGCGGCTTGTCTATCGCTATATAATCTGCGGAAATTATATGATCTTCTATCATATAGAGAATGCGGTCGTTCACATTGATCGCGTTTTGTATGGTCGCCGCGATTATCTCGCGTTGTTATTTGGTGATTCTCTTGAAGATGATGAATAACTCGCAAACTTAAGAGCAGATGCCATTTGTCGCCGGCCCGTAAACCGTTGATTTTACTGAGTTTCTTCAAATCCCATAATTCCACTCGGACCAGCGCCGCCGCAGGCTTTGATCGCTTGCGGCGGCGCTTTCTTTTTTCAGTCAGAGGTGTCTCCGCGCCTCGAAGCGGAGGCGCGCCGGCGGGTTCGGGCTATTTCTTCGACACGACCGCGCCGGACGATTTGAGAATGCTGTTTTCCGGAATCACGCCGCGCACGCACGACACCGGATAAATGTTCGTGCCGCGCCCCACGACCGTGCCGGGGTTCAGCACGCTGTTGCAGCCGACCTCCACGAAATCGCCGAGGATGGCGCCGAATTTTTTGCGCCCGGTCTCGATCCGCTCCGCGTCGGACTTCACGACCACAAGCGTCTTGTCGCTCTTTACGTTCGACGTGATGGAGCCCGCGCCCATGTGGGACTTGTAGCCGAGGATAGAGTCCCCCACGTAGTTGAAGTGCGGCGTCTGCACGCCGTCGAACAGCACCACGTTTTTCAGCTCGCAGGAGTTGCCCACGACGGCGCCTTTTCCCACGACAGCGCTGCCGCGGATGAACGCGCAGTGGCGAATCTCCGCGCCGTGGTCAATGATGCAGGGCCCGGCGATGTACGCGCTGGGAAACACCGTCGCGTCCTTCGCGATCCAGACATGCTCCCCCGCGCGCGCAAATTCGTCCTCCGGCAGCGTGGGGCCCAGCCGGAGAATGAAATCCGCGATGTCCGCGAGCGCCTCCCACGGGTAGGTTTTCCCCGCAAAGAGCGGCGCCGCGATTGTTTTGCTCAAGTCGAGCAGCTCTGCCGTCGTCATCATGCCTTCACCCGGACGAGATGTCCCGATGTGCGCATCGCCTCGATGATCTGCTCCACGTTTTCCTCGCACAGCGCAGGGGTCCCGGCCTCGACCATCACGCGCAGCAGCGGCTCGGTGCCGCTCGCCCGCAGGAGGACGCGCCCCTCGTCGCCCAGCCGCTCGGAGACGGCCCGTTCCGCCGCCTGCACCTCCAGATCGGCCAGCGTGGCCTCCTTGTCGTCCACGACGACGTTGCGCAGCAGCTGCGGATAGATATGAACCGGGGCCACCAGCTCGCCCAGCGTCTTTTTCTGGTCGAGCATGACCTGCATGATCTTGATGGCCGTGAGCAGCCCGTCGCCGGTGTTGGCATATTTGCCGAAGATGATATGGCCCGACTGCTCGCCGCCGATGAGGTGGCCGTTCGCGCGCATGCACTCCGCGACGTATTTGTCCCCCACCGGGGTCTTCTCATAGCCGACGCCGAGCGTGTCCAGCGCCTTGTACAGGCCGAGATTGGACATGACGGTCGTGACGACCTTCGTGCCGCCCAGCCGTCCCTCCTGCAGCATGTTCCGCGCGCAGAGATAGAGGATCTTGTCCCCGTCCACGACGCTGCCGTTTTCGTCCACGGCGAGACAGCGGTCGGCGTCGCCGTCGAACGCGAAGCCCACGTCCAGCCCGTTCATGCGGACAAACTTCTGCAAATTTTCAATGTGCGTTGAGCCGACGCCCTCGTTGATGTTCACGCCGTCGGGGTCGTTGCCGATGACGTGCGTCTCCGCGCCCAGCGCGTCAAAGATGCTCTTTGCCATCATCCAGGTGCTGCCGTTGGCGCAGTCCAGCCCGACCTTCTTCCCCTTATAGGAGTGGGTCGAAAGCGAGATCAGATAGCCGATGTAGCGGTTGCGCCCGGCGGCGTAGTCCTCGATGCGGCCGATCCGGTCCCCGGTGGCGAGCGGGATTTCAAACGCGCCGTCGAGATAGCGCTCCACCTCGTCGATGACGCTCTGCTGCATCTTCTCCCCCGCGCCGTTGAGGAGCTTGATCCCGTTGTCGTAAAACGGATTGTGGCTGGCGCTTATCATGACGCCGCAGTCAAAATCGTCCGAGCGGACGATGTAGGATACGCTTGGCGTCGTCGTGACGTGCATGAGGTATGCGTCCGCGCCGGACGCCGCGATGCCGGCCGACAGCGCGTTTTCAAACATATAGCTCGACAGGCGGGTATCCTTTCCGATGACGACGGAGCAATGATGCTCGCGCCCATAGTACCAGCCGAGGAAGCGGCCGATCTGAAAGGCGTGTTCGACGGTCAGGCCGACGTTGGCCTCGCCGCGAAAGCCATCCGTTCCGAAGTATTTGGACATGTTCTCTCTCCTCCGATGTTTTCTCACATATTTCAGCGCAGCAGGGACGCCGCGTCATGGTCGAGATACAGCTCCACGTCCGTGTGCAGCTGCAGGAAGGACGCGGGGATGAACGTCTCCGGCCGGCCCTCCAGCGTTTTCTGCGCCGCGTTCGCCTTGTCCGCGCCGACGGCGACGAGCAGGATCTTCCTGGCCTCCAGAATGGTTGCGATCCCTATTGTGACGCCCTGCGTCGGCGTTTGTTCCACGCCGCCGAACGTCTCCGCGAGCGCGGCGCGCGTCACGTCCGCGAGCTTCGCCGTGTGCGTGCCCTCGCCAAAGGGCGCGCCCGGCTCGTCAAAGGCCACATGGCCGCGCGCGCCGAGACCGAGCAGCGCAAGGTCCATGCCGCCCGCAGCGCGGATGGCCGCGTCATAGTCCTCCCCCTCCGCCGGGGTATGCACTGCGCGAAACGGCGTCCGGTCATACAGCAGCGCCTGCATCCGTGCGCGCTGCGAATGTGCCCCCGCCGCCGCGTCGCCGAGATATTCGCAGGCGTTGAACGCCGTCGCGCGCGCAAACGACGCGCCGCACCCCGCCAGCGCGTCATACGCCGCCGCGGGAACGTCCACCGCCGTGAAGCCCAGCACCGCCTCCGGCTTTTCCGCCAGAAGCCCGGCATATTGCCGGGCGATTTTTTCGTAGATTTCCTCCGCTGTCCCAACGATCAGCTTCATAAAACGGCCTCCTGCCTGTCAAATTTCGACCTCGCCGTCGAATACAAATTCCGCGGGGCCGGTCATGTAGAGCAGGTTCTCCCGCCGGTCCCACGCGATGCGCAGCGTGCCGCCGCGCAGCCGCACGTCCGCCTCGTCGCCGCAGAGACCGAGCCGCGCCGCCACGGCGAGCGACGCCGTCGCCCCCGTGCCGCAGGCGAGCGTCTCGCCGCTGCCGCGCTCCCAGACGCGCATTTGCAGCGTTTCCCGGTCGATCACGCGCACAAACTCCGCGTTCACGCGCTCCGGAAAGATCGGGTGATGCTCAAAGGCCGGGCCGATGCGCGGAAAATCGAGCGCGTCCGGATCGTCCACAAACGTGACGCAGTGCGGGTTGCCGGTGTTCACGGCCGAAACCGTCCACGTCTCGCCGCACACCGTGATCGGCGCCCGCAAAAACGTGTCGCCCGGCGCGTTGACCGGAATCGCGCGCGGGTGAAACTCCGGCGCGCCCATGCACACGCGCACCGTGCGCACCGCGCCGCCCGCCGCGTCGAGCCACAGCGTCTTCACGCCGCCGCGCGTCTCGATGGTCAGCTCCATCCGGTCCGTCAGCCCGCGGTCGTAGACGTATTTGCCCACGCAGCGAATGGCGTTGCCGCACATCTCCGAGCGCGAGCCGTCGGCGTTGTACATATCCATCTGAAAATCTGCGCGGTCCGACCGGCCGATGAGCACCAGCCCGTCGCCGCCCACGCCGAAATGCCGGTCCGCGAGGCGTTTCGCCGCCGCGCCCGGCTCCGCGACCGTTTCCTCCAGGCAGTTGACATAGATATAGTCGTTGCCGCAGCCGTGCATTTTTGTAAATTTCATGTCGTGCTCCCCTCTCCGCGTGCGCATGATTCCGCGCATTTTGGGAAAACTGACGGCATCAGCCCATGGAAAGGCGGTGCGTCCCGTGGCGATCATCCTGGTCCGGACGTTTATCATCTATTTCGCTCTGGTGGCGGCCATGCGTCTGCTGGGCAAGCGGCAGCTCGGCGAGCTGGAGCTGTCCGAGCTCGTTGTGGCCGTGCTCGTTGCCGACATTGCCGTCAACCCCCTGCAGGACATCGGCATGCCGCTGATTTACGGTCTTGCGCCGCTGCTCGTGCTGTTTTGCTGCGAGATCCTCGTCTCCGGGCTCGCGCTCAAAAGTCTCCGGCTGCGGCGGCTGCTGTACGGTCTGCCGAGCATGATTATCGAAAAGGGCAAAATCGCGCAGCGGGAAATGCAGAAAAACCGCTTCACGCCGGACGAACTGGCGCAGGAGCTGCGCATCCAGGGCATTATGGACATTTCCTCGGTTGAGTACGCCATTCTGGAGACGAACGGCCAGCTCAACATTATCCTCTATCCCGCCGAGCAGCCCGTCACCGCAAAGCAGATGCAGGTGGACGTGCCGGACGGCGGATTTTTCTCCATCGTCATCAGCGACGGGCGCGTCCTCACCGACAATCTCACGCGCTTGGGTCTGGACCGGCGCTGGCTGGAAAAGGAGCTGCGCCGGCGCGGCGCCGACGGGCCGAAGCGCGTCTATCTCATGATGGTCAACGACGACGGCGAGATCTATTACGCGGCAAAGGAGCAGCGCGCATGAAAAAAGAACTTGCCGCCGGCGCGCTGCTGCTGCTTCTCATCGCCGCCGCGATCTGGAACGTGCACGCGCTGGACGCGCGCTGCGCGGCGCTGGACGCGCTCGTCACGCGGGCGGAGACCTGCTGGGACGCCGGCGACGACGCGGGCGCGGCCGCGGCGCTCCAACAGGCCGGCGACGGCTGGCAGCGGATGCGCGCCTACGCGCGCGCCGTGCTGCCGCACGACGCCACCGACGCGCTGACTGAGGCGTTTGACGAGGCGCAGAGCGCGGTGCACGCGGCGGACGACGCCGCAGCGCAGCAGCTTCACCTGCTGCACGTGCGCATCGCCGCGCTCACCGAGGGCGAGCACGTCTCGCCGCAGTCGATCTTTTAATCCCTGTTGTTGAGAATTTTCGTCAGCTCCTGCAGGAAGGTGTCGATGTCCTTGAACTGCCGGTAAACGGACGCGAAGCGGACGTAGGCGACCTCGTCCACATCCTTCAGCCGCCTCATGACCATTTCGCCGACCTTCTCGGTCGTGATCTCGCGCTCCAGCGCGCCCTGCAGCTCCTGCTCGATCTCGTCGGCGATGCGCTCCAGCACCGGCAGCGGCACCTTGCGCTTGTCGCAGGCGCGCACCATGCCGTTGATGAGCTTGCTCTTGTCAAAGGTCTGGCGGCTGCCGTCGCGCTTGATGACGACGAGCGGCAGGCTCTCGATGATCTCATAGGTCGTAAACCGCTTCTGGCAGGCCAGGCACTCGCGGCGGCGGCGAATGGTCGCGCCCTCCTCCGCCGGGCGGGAGTCGATGACCTTACTCTCTGCAAAACCGCAAAACGGGCACTTCATATCCGCATCTCCCTATCCTTGGATTCTCGTGGTTGATTCGCGGGACCCATTATACCATACTGGTTTCCATAATGCACGAAAAAATTGACCGGCTCCGGCAGATTTCTTGCCAGAATCGGTCAATTGTCCGTATTTTCCCCAGCGGCGCGCAAAAATTCCTCCCGCGTCATCAGCAGATTCAGCGCGCGCAGCATGGCGTTCGCGCTCATGCGCTCCGGCAGGTCCAGCGCGCGCAGGAGCCTGCGGCGCCTGTCCGCGCTGCCCGCCGCGCCGCTGAGCCCGGCGGCATAAAAATCCGTCTTCGTGATCTCCCCCGCTGCGGCGGACCGGGTCTCGCCCTCGATGGTCGCCCCCGCGCGGCGCAGCGCGTCGAGCAGCACCTCCGGGCGCATTCCCTCCACGCCGAGCTTTCCCTCCTTGGAGGGCGCGGCCTTGCGCCGCTCCTTCCCCGCCACGTCGGGGATGTAGGCGTGCTTCACCAGATTCGGGTCGATCGCGCCGCTGAGATAGCGGCGGATGACGAAGCCTGCGCCGTCGCTGTCCGTGAGGATGATGAGTCCCCGCTTTTCGGCCGCCGCGCGCAGCAGGCGCAGCCGCTCTTTGTCGTTGAAAATGCCAAACCCCGCCGTCTCCAGGACCGGCGCGTCCACGATCTGCCGCAGGGTGTTGGCGTCATAGCGCCCCTCCACGACGATGGCCTCTTTGATTCTCAGCATCTCATTCCTCCGCCATGAGGCGCAGCAGCAGCTCCTCCAGCACCGCGAGATCGTCCGCGCCGGAGTGCTTCATGGTATAGTCCGCCTCCGCGCAGCGCACCACGGCGCGCTCCAGCGCGGCGCGCGAAAACCGCCGTGCCGACTGCGTCAGCCGCTGCGCGATGAAGTCATACCGCACGCCGCACAGCTCGCACACGGCGTCCGTGCCGAGGCCCTCCTGCGCGGCGATTTTCGCGGCGTACAGCCTGCGCAGCTGCTGCCCGATGGCGGCGAGCAGGAAGATGGGCGTGTTGTCCCGGTCAGAGAGCAGCTCCGCGAGCTTTTCCATGGCCGCGTCGTTTCGCCGCGCCGCGAGATCGTCCGTCAGCTCAAACACGACGGCCTCCGGCAGCTTCTGCACCACGGCGTCGATGTCGGCGCGGCGCACCGCGCCGTCCGCCGCGTAGGCCGAGACCTTTTCAATCTCCGGGATCATGCGGTTCATCAGCCCGCCCGTGATCTCGATGAGATATTGCGCGTCGCCGGGCGCGATTTCCCTGCCGGACGCGGCAAAGCGCTTGGTCACCCAGCTCACGAGCGCCGCTCCCTCCTGCCCGGCGAACTGCAGCATTTCGCCGCATTTCTGCAGCGCCTTCGTCACGCGCAGCCGCCCGTCCGGCGTGAAGGCCGTGTCCATCACGAACACGAGCGTGCAGTAGTCCGGCAGGTCCTCCACAATGGCGAGCAGCCGCTTCGTGTCCGCGTCGCCGCACTTGTTCGTGTCATAGTCGCGCACCTCCAGCAGCGTGCGGTCCGACAAAAACGGCATCGCGTCCGCCGCGTCCGCCAGCGCCGCGAGATCGAGCGCCGCGCCGTCAAACCGGCGGTAGCTGAAGTCGTCCGCCCCGTTGGGAAAGCAGGCGCGGCGCAGCTGCTCCAGATACGCCTCGCGCAGATAGTCCTCCCGCCCCCACAGCACATACAGCCGCTGCGGGCCGTTTTCGCGCAGCGCGCGCACGGCGGCGTTATAGTTCACGCCCCGATCCTGTTTTTTCGATTTTGCCATAGCCGTATCTCACTCCATCCGCACCGTTACGTTTCCGATCTCGTCCGTGCGGCAGATCATCAGCCCGTGCGCGCGCAGCCGCGCAAGCGCCTCCTCCGTCGGATGACCGTAGCCGTTATACCCGCAGGAGACGATGGCGCACCGCGCGTCCAGCGCGTCGAGCAGCGTGTCGCCCGAGGCGCGTGCCGAGCCGTGGTGCCCGGCGATGAACAGCTCCGTACCGCCGAGATCATACATCACGGCGAGCTGCGCCTCCACCGTCGTCGTCACGTCGCCGGTGACGAGCGTGTCAAAATCACCACACGAGACGCGGAGCATCAGGCAGCCGTTCTCGTGCGTCCGTCCCAGCGTGACGTAGCACGCGAGGCGCAGCCGCTCCAGCGAGAGCGCCGTGTCCTCCTCCAGGCGGAGCACCTTCACGCCCTCCTCCGCCGCGAGCGCGAGAATGCCGCGGACGGGGTCCGTGTCCGCGCCCGCCGCCGCGGGCAGCACGAGCGTCCGCACTCGGACCTGTCTGAGCAGCCGCTGTACGCCGTTGACGTGGTCCTGATGCGGGTGCGTCAGCACGAGCACATCCAGCGCGCCGCGCCCCTCGGCGCAGAGCGCCTGCGCCGCGAGATCGCCGGCGTTCGCCGCCGCGTGGTTGCCGCCGCAGTCCACCATCACCGTCTCGCGCCCGGCGCAAAAGACAAGGCATTGCCCCTGCCCAACGTCCACCGCCGTCATGTGCGGCGTCCGCGCGCTGCGGTACTGCGTGAGCAGCACCACGGCGCACAGCGCGCACACGCAGCAGCAGACCGGCAGCACCGGCCGGTATTTCCCGCGCGGGGAGAGCCGCCACGTCGCCGCCAGCAGCACATACACAAAGATCAGCCACAGCACGACCAGCGGGTTGCGCGCCGAGAGCAGCAGCCCCGGCACGCGCGCGATCAGCCGCGCGGCGAGCAGGATATAGCGCAGCGGCCAGGCGACGAGCCAGGCGAGCGCCCGGCCCGCAAGCGGCCAGAGCAGCCCCGCAAGCGTCGCGGCATAGCTGCCGAGAAACGCGACCGGCAGCGCCCACAGCACGAGCAGATTCGTCACCGGCGCCGCGAGCGACACTGTGCCGAAGTGCAGCGCCGAGAGCGGCACCGTGAGCGCCATCGCGCCGACGCTCGTCGCGGTCGCGGCCGCGAGATAGTTCTGCAGCGCGTGCGGCGCGCGGCGCGGCGGGCGCTTCCCCGCCGCCGGACGCTCCGAGAGCGCACGGTAAATCGGCCCGGAGAGGACGAAAATGCCCGCCATGGAGCCGAACGAGAGCTGCAGGCTCACGCTTCCGGCGGAAAACGGGTTGACCGCCAGCAGCACGGCCAGCGCCGCGAGCAGCGACGTCGCCGGGTCGTTTTCCCGCCCGAGGATGGGCGCGAACAGAAGCAGCGCCGCCATAAACGCCGCGCGCAGGACCGACGGCGTGCACCCGGCCATAATCGCGAACGCCGCCATCAGCGGCAGCGCTGCCAGTGCCATGCGCCTTCGCCGGCCGCCGACCAGCCGCACAAAGCCCAGCAGATACGCCAGATGCATTCCGGACACCGCGACCGCGTGCATGATGCCCGCGTTGCGCAGCGGAATGTCGAGATCCGCGTCATAGAGCGCTTGCTTTTCGCCCAGCATCAGCGCCTGCGCGAAGGCGGACACGTCCGCCGGGAACACGCGCGCCGCCGTCTCGCACAGCCGGCGCGCCAGCGTCTTCGGCGCATACAGCGCGCGCCAGCGCCAGACGCCGGTCTTCTCCGGCGCGGACTCCACCGTGCCGAGCAGGCCGATGCCGCGGGAGAGATAGCTGTCCGTCGCCTCGCCGTAGCGCTCCGTCGCCGGGCGCAGCTTCACCGCGACGGTGATCTCGTCCCCGGGGCGCAGCGCGGCCGACTCGCCGGAGTAGTCGTAGAGCCGCGCGGTCATGCGGGAAAGACCCGGCTCCGTGATGCGCACGGTGAGCCCCGTGGAGTAGTCATACTCCGTCGGATACGCCGTCACGCGGGCGGACACCGTCCGCACGTCGTCCGACAGGTCCCGAAGCGGCGCAAGACAGAGCCGCACCGCGCCGGCATACCACCCGAAGCCGACGGCCGCGCCGACAGCCAGCAGCGCCGCGCGGCGGCGGTGGTCCCGCGGCAGCAGACGCGAAAGCGCCGCCACCGCCAGCATCGAGAGCGCCAGCCACAAAAGCGCGCCGGCGGGCAGAAGGTAGTGCGCGAGGAAGATTGCCGCGGCGTATCCAAACGCCGTCCACGCCAGTCTCCGCATCGTGCCGCCTCCTTCGTCCATGAATGCGTCCATTATACAAAAAAACAACGACGGGGACAAGCCCTACATCAAAAGAGAGCCGCACGGCGGCTCTCTTTCAGCCTGTAGACGAACCCGCTTCCGGCTTGAGCCTAAAGCGGGTTCGTCTACAGGCTGCGGCGGGGGCCAAGCCCCCGCCGTTTTGGCTTCCTTGTCGATCAGAGGATTTTTTCGCCCAGGGGTTTGCCGCCCAGGACGTGGAAGTGCAGGTGATGGACGGTCTGTCCGCCGTCGGCGCCGCAGTTGGAAATGACGCGGTAGCCGTTTTCCAGCCCCTCCTGCTCCGCGACCTTCGCGATGACCTCAAAGCACCTGGCCACCGCGGCGGAATTTTCCGCGCTGACCGCCGCGACGGAGTCGATGTGCTGCTTCGGGATCACCAGAAAGTGCACCGGCGCCTGGGGATTGATGTCCCGGAAGGCGTAGACGTTCTCATCGTCGTACAGACAGGTGGACGGAATCTCCCCCGCCGCGATTTTGCAAAACAGGCAGTCGCTCATAGTGTATGATCTCCTTTCATTTTACGCCGATTTTTTCGGCCACAAAGTCGTCCACGACCGCAAGCGCGTCGTCCGTTTTCAGCACGTCCGTGCCGCCGCCCATGGCGGAGTCCGGCTTGCCGCCGCCCTTGCCGCCGGCCACGGCCGAGACCGCGCGCACGAGGTCGCCCGCCCGGATGCCCGCCGCGACCGCCTCCGCGCCGCACACGGCGACGAACGTGACCTTCTCCCCGGTGACCGTCGCGAGCACGGCGACCGTCTTCGGGTCCTTGTCGCGCAGAAAGTCGCCCATCTTGCGCAGGTCGTTCGCACCGAGATCCGTCCGCGTCGCCGTGAGGACATGGTAGCCGCCGATGTTTTTCGCCGCGAAGAGGAAGCGCTCCACGTCGCCGGCGAGCAGCTTGTCCTGCAGCTTCTCGACGCTCTGGCGCATGGTCTTCAGCTCCTGCATGAAGCCCTCGGCCTTTTCCAGCAGCGCGCCGGGCTTTGTGCGCAGGATCTCCGACACGCGGCGGAGTCTGCGGCTCTCGGCCGTCACGCTCTCCATGCACGCCTTGCCCGTGACGGCCTCGATGCGCCGCACGCCGGAGGCGACGGAGCTTTCGCTCAGGATGCGGAAGGGACCGACCATCGCGGTGTTTTTCACGTGCGTGCCGCCGCAGAGCTCCACGCTCCTGCCGGACATGTCCACGACGCGGACCGTGTCGCCGTATTTCTCGCCGAAAAGCGCCATGGCGCCGCTCTTCCTGGCCTCCTCCTGCGGCATTTCCCGCACCGTCACGTCCAGCCCGTCGAGCACGTCGTCGCAGACGATCGTTCCCACGCGGTCCAGCTCCTCCGGCGTGATGGCGGAAAAATGCGTCAGATCAAAGCGCAGCCGGTCCGGCTCGACCAGCGAGCCCGCCTGGTGCACATGGTCGCCCAACACCTCGCGCAGCGCCGCGTGCAGCAGGTGCGTCGCGGAGTGCGCGCGCATGATGGCCTTGCGCCGTTCGACGTCGATCTTCGCCTCGACGGTCTGCTCCACGGCCATGCTGCCGGAGGCGAGCTCCCCGTAGTGCAGGAATTTGCCGGACTTGTCCTTCTGCACGTCGGAGACGCGGAACGTACCGCTCTCGCTCGTGATGACGCCGTGGTCGGCCACCTGGCCGCCCATCTCGGCGTAAAACGGCGTGCGGTCGAGCACGACGATGCCGCGGTTCCCCTCCTGCAGGCTGGAGCAGACCTCGCCCTCAAAGACGAGCGCGAGCACCGCGCCGGTGTCCTGCGTCCGGTCATAGCCCGTGAAGTCCGTGGGCGTCGTGTCCAGTCCAAGGTCGATGCCCGCCCACGCGAGATCGCCCAGCGCCTCTCTGGCCTTGCGCGCGCGGACGCGCTGCTCCTCCATGTGCGCGTTGAAATCCGCCTCGTCCACGGTCATGCCCTGCTCCTCCACCATCTCCTTCGTGAGATCGAGCGGGAAGCCGTAGGTGTCATAGAGCTTGAACGCATCCGCGCCGGAGAAGACCTGCCCGCCCTGCTCCTGGTGCGCGGCCAGCAGCTCCGTGAAGATGGCCATGCCGGCGTCGAGGGTCTTGGCGAAGTTCTGCTCCTCCGTCTGGATGACGCGGGTGATATAGCTCTGCTTCTCGCGCAGCTCCGGATACTGGCACTCGTTCTCCCGCACGACGGTATCCACCACGCGGTAGAGAAACGGCTCGTTCTCGCCGAGGAGCTTGCCGTGGCGCGCCGCGCGGCGCAGCAGGCGGCGCAGCACATAGCCGCGCCCCTCGTTCGAGGGCAGCACCCCGTCGCAGATCATCATGACGGAGGCGCGGATGTGGTCGGTAATCACGCGCAGGGAGACGTCCGCCTTCTCGCTGTCGCCATAGTGCGCGCCGGTGATCTCGCTGACCTTGTTGGTGATGTTCATCACCGTGTCCACCTCAAAGAGGGAGTCCACCTCCTGGCAGACGACGGCCAGCCGCTCCAGGCCGAGGCCGGTGTCGATGTTCTTCTGCGCAAGCTCGGTGTAGTTGTTGTTGCCGTCGTTGTCAAACTGGGAGAAGACGTTGTTCCAGACCTCCATATACCGGTCGCAGTCGCAGCCCGGCGCGCAGGTCGGCTTGCCGCAGCCATAGGCCTCGCCGCGGTCGTAATAGACCTCGGAGCAGGGGCCGCAGGGGCCGGCGCCGTGCTCCCAGAAGTTGTCCTCCTTGCCGAGGCGCGTGATGCGCTCGGGCGGGATGCCGATCTCGTCGCGCCAGATGTTGAACGCCTCGTCGTCCTCCAGATACACGGAGGGGTACAGCCGGTCAGGGTCAATGTCCAGCCAGTCCGGGGACGTGAGAAACTCCCACGACCACGCGATGGCCTCGTGCTTGAAATAGTCGCCGAAGGAGAAGTTGCCCAGCATCTCGAAATACGTGCCGTGCCGCGCGGTCTTGCCGATGTTTTCAATGTCGCCGGTGCGGATGCACTTCTGGCAGGTGCACACGCGGTGGCGCGGCGGCTCCTGCTCGCCCTTGAAATAGGGCTTCATCGGCGCCATGCCGGAGTTGATGAGCAGCAGCGACGCATCGTGCTGCGGGATCAGGGAAAAGCTCGGCAGGCGCAGGTGTCCCTTCGTCTCAAAAAAGCGCAGGAACATCTCGCGCAGCTCATTCAGGCCGTATGGTTTCATAAAATCGTCCTCCATTCAATCCTCTTCGTGATAAAATTCCAGCTTTTTGCACCCGGGGCAGACGTAAATCTTCACATCCAGGGACCCGGACAGCATCTGAGAAAAGCTCCCAAACAAGAAGCTGTTGTGCCCCAGCTGAATTTCTTCGTCGCTCAAGTGCTCCAGCTCCGTGCCGCATCTGAGACATTGCATGGCGTTTCCTCCTTAAAAAACAGGAAACCCCGCCCCCGGATAGGGGCGAGGAAACAAAAACTCGCGGTACCACCCTAATTCCCCGCGCGCGCGGGTATCTCGTGTCATCCGGTAACGGGAATGGCCCGGCCCGGTCGTCCCGGGCTGCTCGGAAATGGCCTCCGCGCGGACAGGACCGAGGGGCTTCCACCGTCCCCCTCTCTCTGAAGGCTGCCGCTGCGCGGTTCTTTTTCTTCTTCGCATTTGCAAAATTCACAATCGGAATAGCGATATTTTATCACATTTTGCCCGCTTGTCAAGCCATTTTCCGCCGCACGAGCGAAAACGGCGCCGCGGCGCGCGGCAGCGGCATCGTAAAGCGCATCATCGGGTGCGGCACGCAGTCGATCGGCGCGCCGTCCGCGTCGCGCAGGTCCCGCGCCGCAAACGCGATGGGCGGCGCGTCGTTCGTCACCAGCTCCAGCGTGTCCCCGGCGGAGAATTTGTTCCGCTGCGTCAGCACCGCGCGGTCCCCCTCCCGGCCGGTGACGACGGCGCAGACCTCCGCGCCGGAGACGTACGCGGACGCGGCCGTATACTGCCCCGGCTCGCCGAAATAAAAGCCCGTGCTGTACGGCCGATGGCTGATCTGCTCCACCTCCCGCCGCCAGACCGCGTCCAGCGCGGAGCCGGCCAGCGCCGCGTCCACGGCATGGCGATAGGCGTTCGTCACCGCGCCGACGTAGTAGGCGGATTTCATCCGGCCCTCGAGCTTCAGACTCGTGACGCCCGCCCGCAGCAGCTCCGGGATGTGGTCGATCATGCACAAATCGCGGGAGTTGAGCAGGAACGTGCCGCCGTCCTCTACGAGCGAAAACACCTCGCCGGGGCGCTTTTTCTCCACGAGACCATACTCCCACCGGCACGGCTGCGCGCACTGGCCCCGGTTCGCGTCGCGCCCGGTCATGTAGTTGGAGAGCAGGCACCGCCCGGAAAAGGACACGCACATCGCCCCGTGCACGAACGCCTCCAGCTCCAGCGTCGGCGGCGTCTTCGCGCGGATGGCGGCGATTTCGTCCAGGTGCAGCTCGCGCGCGAGCACCACGCGGTCCGCGCCCAGCTCGTGCAGCGCCGCGGCCGCGGCGGAATTTACCACGCCAAACTGCGTGCTGATATGCAGCGCCGTGTGCGGCGCGTACCGCTTCACCTGCGAGATGACGCCGAAGTCCGCCGCGATCACGGCGTCGGCCCCCGCGTCTTCCAGCAGCTCCAGCGCCGCCGGGAGCGCCGCGAGCTCGTCGTCGCGCGGGAGCGTGTTGCACGTCACGTGCACCGCCCTGCCCCGGGCGTGCGCGAGCGCGACCGCAGCGCGCAGCCCCTCGGGCGTGAAGTTTCCGGCCGCAGCGCGCATCCCGAACCGCTCCAGCGCGAGATACACCGCGTCCGCACCGAAATGGAGCGCCATTTGCAGGCGCTCCAAATCTCCCGCCGGGGCCAGCAGCTCCGGCTTTTTTTCCAGTCTTCCCGCCGTCATTGCGAATAGCTCTGCTGGGCGACGAAGGCCTCAAACTCGGAATAGCTTGTGAAGAACTTGTGCACGCCGCTCTCCGCGTCCAGCGCGTAATAGAGATAATTCGTGCTCGCGGGCTTCACCGCCGCGTCGATCGACGCGATGCCGGGGTTGGCGATTGGCGTGGGCGGCAGGCCCGTGTGGAGATAGGTGTTGTACGGGCTGTCGATCTGCGTGTCCTCCACGGTGAGCGTGTCGCCGTGCTCCTCCATCACATACATGACGGTCGAGTCGATCTGCAGCGGCATCTCGCGGCTCAGGCGGTTGTAGATGACCGAGGCAATCAGCGCGCGCTCGTCGTCGTTGGCAGCCTCCTTTTCGATCATGGAGGCAATCGTAATCGCCTGCTGCAGCGTCAGGCCGCGCTCCTGCGCGAGATCGAGCACCTCGCGGGTCAGCCGGTCGTGGAAATTCACGAGGAATTTGTTGATTGCGCTCGACGCCTGCATCCCCTGGTAGAACTCATACGTATCCGGGAAGAGGAAGCCCTCCAGCCGCGCGGGGTCGCCCAGCGCGTTTTCGTCCAGGAACGAATAGTTGTACTGGTAGTTCGCCGCCGCGTTCAGCAGATCGTCGTAGGCGCAGACGCCCTCCTCCTCCAGCCGCTGGAAGATCTGATCCATGGTGAAGCCCTCCGGGATGGTGACGGTCGTCGCCACCATCGCGCCGGAGCCGACCTGCATTTTCTTCACGAGCGCGCGATAGTCAAAGCTCGTGCTCAGCTCATACGTGCCGGGGTCGATCTGCTCGGCGGCGTGCGAAAATCTGCAGTAGAACTTGAACAGGCCCCGGTATTCGATGATGCCGGCGCTCTTGAGCGCGTTGGCCACGTAGTCGAGATTGGCGTAGCGCACCGTCTCCGTCCGCTCCGCGCCGGTCTCCTCGTCCGTCACGGTCACGGTCTTGTTGGAGAATTGATCCCTGTCCAGCGTGACCGTCGCCGTGAGCGGGTCCTTGTTCAGCGCCAGCACGTCCGACGCCGCCATCCAGCCCACGCACGCCAGAATGATGCTGACGCTGAGGACGAACGCGAAGAAGATCAGCCCGCCCAGGCAGCCGCTGTGTCCGTCGCGGCGCGGGCGAATCGGCGGCTCGTCCTCCCAGGTGTCGTCCACGATCGGCTCGGGCTTATACTGCGACTCGCGCGACGACGCGCGCTTCCGGCGCGCGGGCCTGCCCGCCCCGGAAGGGGCCGCGCCGGCCTTCGCCGGCTCCGCCTCGCCGCCCGTCCCGCGCGGCGCTTCTCCGCGCGCGGGCGGCGCGTTTCCGTCGCCGTCCTCGCTGCGGAACAGATCGTCATAATTTTTGAATTGATCGGACATGGCTCGTCCTCCTGTGGCATGGTAACGCCCCAACGCGGGGCGGCATAGGATGAGGCGATGGCGGAGATGGCGCCGCTTCGCCGGATACATCTGAGAAGCTCACCGGTCATTCAGCTTCCACGCGCGCATGACCGCGGCAGCAAATTTCGGATGCGTGGAGAAAGGAATCAATACCATGTTCTGCAACAACTGCAACAACAACAGCGCCCTCTGGCTCATCCTCATCCTCATCATCTTCTTCGGCTGCGGCTGCAGCAACAACAACGGCTGCGGCTGCAACGACAACGGCTGCGGCTGCTGATCGTTCACCGGGAGGGACTTCTTCGGAAGTCCCTTTCCGTTCTATCTGACAGACGCGATTTTTCCAAATTCGTTCCCGGTCACAGCACGGACCGCACGATCTGAAAGATCTCCTCGTGCTTTTCCGCGAGCGCGCGGACCTCGCCGTCCTTCTGAAACGGCACGACGCGCCAGCCGTAGTGCGCCGCCGCGAGATGGCCGACGCGCAGGCACCGCTCCAGATACGCCGCGTCCTTCTCGTGGATATCGGCCTGGGTGTGGTGCTTGAGCTGCCGCCGCTCCATCCGCGCGAGCGAGGTCTCCACGTCCACGTCGAGATAGATCACCAGATCCGGCCGCGGCAGGCCGAGCTTGTTGTACTCCAGATCATACAGCCAGTCGAAAAACGCCGGGAGCTCCGCCTCTGGGACCTTGCTGCCCTGGTGCACCGCGTTCGAGGTGGTGTACCGGTCGGACAGGATCAGCTCGCCGCGCTCGTAGGCCGCGCCCCAGTCGGTGCGGTAGGACGCATACCGGTCCACCGAAAAAAACGTGGACGCGGCGTAGGCGTTCACATCCGAGGGACTGCCCCCGAACGCGCCGCCGAGATACATGCGGATCAGCGCCGACGACTCCTGGTCGTAGCGCGGAAACACAATGTGGCGGAAGGCGATGCCCTCCTCTTCAAACCGGGCGCAGAGACGGCGATACTGCGCGGATTTTCCGCTGCCGTCGATGCCCTCCAAAACGATCAACTTTCCCTGACCCATACTAATTGCTCCGTATCTTTTCGTGGATAGCCGCGCCGAGAAACTGCGGCAGCTTCATCATGCGCCCGATGCGCCACGGCTCCTTGCCGAGCCGGTAAAGCCACTCCAGCCCCAGCCGCTGGAAGCCCTGCGGCGCGCGGCGCGCGGTCCCCGCGAAGATATCGAGACTGCCGCCGAGCCCGGCCATCAGCCCCACGCGCAGGCGCGGCGCGTTGCGCTGCATCCAGAGCTCCTGCTTCGGCGCGCCGAGACACACGAGCAGCAGGTCCGGCGCCGCAGCGTTGATCGCCTCGATCACCGGCGCGTCGTCCTGAAAATAGCCGTCCCGCGCGCCGGCGATGACGAGACCGGGATATTGCGCCTCCAGGCGACGACCCGCCTCCTCCGCGACGCCGGGCTTCGCGCCGAGCAGAAACACGCGCCCCCCGTCCCGCGCAAGCGCCTGAAACAGCCGCGCGGCAAAGTCAATGCCGGGGAGCTTCCCCTTCAGCGGCGTGCCGAGGATCCCCGCCCCGTAGACGACGCCGATTCCGTCCGGCAGCACCAGATCGGCCTGCCGCACGGCGGCCATGGTCTCCGGGTCGGCGCGGCACTGCATCACGATCTCCGGATTCGGCGTCACCACATAGGCCGCGCGGCGCTCCCGCATCAGCTCCAGCGCCCTGTCCACGGCCTCATCCATCGTAAGGCTGTCAAACCCGACGCCCATTACATCAATCCGCATTCCGTTCCTCCGTCAGATTCGGGCGAACACATCCCCGATCTTTTCATGAATGATGAGATTGGCCGCGCCGTCATACGGCGTGGCGCCGCGGTTGACGAGCACCAGCTTGTCGCCGCGATAGTAGTTGATGAGCCCCGCCGCGGGATAGACGGCCAGCGACGTTCCGCCGACGATGAGCACCTCCGCGCCGCGGATGTACTCCACCGCGCGCGAGAGGATGCCGCTGTCCAGGCTCTCCTCATACAGCACGACATCCGGGCGGATGATGCCGCCGCAGTCGCACCTCGGGACGCCCTCGCCGAAATTCACGCGCTCGGCCGGATAGGGCCTGCCGCACCGCATGCAGTAGCACCGGTGGATGCTGCCATGCAGCTCCAGCACGTTTTGGCTGCCCGCCGCCTGATGCAGCCCGTCGATGTTCTGCGTGATGACCGCGCGCAGCTTTCCCTCCCGCTCCAGCTCTGCCAGGCGCAGGTGGGCCCGGTTGGGCTTTGCCTCCGGCGCGACGAGCTTGGCGCGGTGAAATTCGTAGTATTCGTCCGGATGGGCGACGAAAAAGGAGTGGCTCAGAATCGTCTCCGGCGGATACTTGTACTGCTGGTTATACAGACCGTCCACACTGCGAAAGTCGGGGATGCCGCTCTCCGTGGAGACGCCCGCGCCGCCAAAGAACACAATATTGTCGCTGTCCGCGACCAGTTTTTTCAACGTCAGAATGGGGTCTTCCATATCCGTGTCCATCTCCTTTCTGTGCATATCAATTCATTATACAACGCAATGCTATTTGAATCAAGAATAAAAAAACCTCCGCCTGAGGACTCCGTTTCGTAGGGCAACTATGTGACAGGTCGGCAAGCCGGTACGGGAAAACAAAGACTCCGCAGATCAAAACGGTCTGCAGAGTCTTTGCCATTTTTTACGTGGGGAAGCGGCACTCTCCTGCCCATTGTATCAACTATACGACGGGCTTGTCGCAAGGTATTCGGTTTTATTGCTGCCTGTGCGTACATTTCGTTCTCCTCGTGAAACTGAAATTTACTGCGTCAGCTTATCAACTGCCTCTTCTTGTGTCCCGACAAAAAACACGTCCTTGCCTCTGTTGCTTTCATAAATGAAGTCATGGAGAGGCTTGCTCGTGTAATGGGAATAATCGCCGTAGATGGCGATACGTCCACCGTAATTGATGTACTTCTGCAATACTTCTCCAGCCAGACCACTGCTGAGGATAAAGAAATCCTCGACAATCAGCTTCTTGCTGATAACGATGTTCTTTGTTCCGATTTCATACTTCGCCGTCATCAGAACATCCAGGGCAGACTGAACATTAGTTATCACGGGTTCATCACTGTTTACAACAGCACACACACTGTCATTCTTTTCAATCTTTGTCATGTTCATTTTGCTCCTCCAAATTGATCCAATACCTCTGGAGGATATATCCGTCCTCCTCGATCTCATTTTCCAAATTTCCCCCGTTATGCCTGATAGATTTAGCAGATGGAATATTATCCTTTTCGCATACCATCAGAACATGGTTGATCCCGCGCTGTTTACATTCCATTAGCGCAAGGGTGAGCATTCTCGTCCCATATCCCTTCCCTCGTTCTGACGGGCAGATACCGTCTCCGATGTGACCGCCTGACCGCAGCAGACGATCATTCAGCATCAGGCGAATGTTGACGGCTCCCACACATAGATCACGGTCTTCATCATAACAAAACAGAGTGACATCCGGGACAAGACCGTTTTGCTCCTCTCGAATGTCCAATTCTGAGCAGTACCGGTCAAAATCATGATAGTCCAGTCGACCAATCGACCATGGCGTAATGTCCTCCAGTGGTTCCACCTGAAACCAGGCACCCAACATCTTAATGATTTGGTCTTTATACTCTTTACAGGGATGAATCAGTTTTATTCTCATTAATTGATCTTTCATTGTTACATCCCGATTTTCCTTTGCCTATGGTCGTTTTCAGTTCCCGCATCGGAACATCCTTTGCCGGATGTCCGATTACAACACCGGTGAGCGGCTTGAAATCCTCCGGTATGCCGAGAATGTCAAGAAGTTCTTTATTTCCGGGAAGAACCGTTCCAGCTGACCAGTTAAATACGCTGCCCAGCCCCATATCCCAGGCCGAAAGCTGGATGTTCTCGACAATGCAGCCCGCATTCGCAAACATCGCCGTGTCATCGAAGGTCTTCTGCCCAGAAACAATGATGAGTGTTGGTGCGCCAAACAGCATATCCGCTTTCATCCCTCCGGTTTCCTTGTAATAGTTGCTGATTTGAGTCAACACCTCGGCATCCTGTACTACTGTCAGTCGTATTGTTTTGTATACGCCGCCCGCAATCGGAGAAGCGTATGCGGCATCAAGGATGCTTTTCAGTTCTCCCTCTGTCAGCTGCTCCTTTGTAAATCCACGGACAGATTTCCTTGTAAGAATGGCTTCCTGTGTGTTCATGGTTAATCCTCCTTATTGTCTGTCATAGTTCATATTACAGATTATAGCACGAATTTCTGTAATGTCAATAGTTACGGATTGATTTTTTGATTTTTTTGTAATATAATCTATGACAGACAGCAGAAAGGCAGGTTTTTACTTATGAGAGTAAGCACACAATTCCCCATAGCCGTCCACATCATGCTGATGGTGGCGGGATTCCCGGAACAGAAAATGACCAGCGAGGTCGTTGCCGAAAGCGCAGGAGTAAACCCTGTCATCATACGGAATGTTTTCTCCAAATTAAATAATGCCGGACTTCTTGATACGAAATCCGGCAGAGGAAAGACCGCCATCATGCGGCCTGCTGATGAAATTACATTATGGGATATCTATACGGCAGTCGAAAGCGATGAGACGGACGAAGTGTTCAAGCTCCATCAGAACACTTCCGAAACCTGCGTGGTTGGCAGCAATATCCATGCGCTCCTGCTGCCACATCTCACCGATGCCGTGAACGCGGTCAAAGCGGAGTTTTCCAAAGTGACACTGCAATGCCTAATTGATGAACTGTATAAAAAAATCAATCCTTAAACGGATTCCTGCCCTTGCGGTAATCGTCCACGAGCATCTTTGCAAGGTTGGCATTTACAGGGACCATTTTATCTGAATAACCGACCGGCATCTCAGCCAGGGCATTGGCCAGCGCTACGTCTGTATCCGTCCACCAGTGAGCGGCATAAGCACAGAAAGAATAGGCCAGAGGAATACACATTTACATGCCTGATCTGTATAGAGCAAGGGGACGGGATATCGTTTTTATCTGGACTTCCAGCCTCCTGTGTGGTATGTGTTTGTGCTGCAAAGGAGGCAGATAGCATGAAAATCCTGGAAGAACTGTGGTACGGCAACATCAACCCCAACGAGCGAGACGTAAAATCCGGCAGTCGGTTGCATAAGCTCGGAGCGCTCATTGCCCGACATGAGGAAACTCTCATGCCGTTGCTCTCGGAGCAGGCTAAGGAGATCTACGAAAAGCTGCAGGACTGTCGGTCGGAGTTGCACGGGATTAACGAATGCGAGGCATTCTGTATCGGCTTTCGACTCGGCGCCAGAATCACATATGAGGCAATGGAGGGGAACGATATCCCCTCCATTGATGATTAATACTGCCTATTTTCATGTCTCTATGATACGCAGTGCTTCCTCCGCCGTAATCGCGCCGTTCAAAAATGCGTCCCGTGCAGCGGCAGCTTTATCACGCCAGTCGTAATAGTCGCTGTAGCGGATTCCCTTGGGGAGGTGGTGGTCTGCGTCGGCCTCCCGTTCATATCGCTTGTACATCCGCTGGTTTGCCCGGTCATAGGCACGGATCACGTCGTTGCGATCCGCCTCACGCCGATGCTTCAGCGCAGGAGCAAGATCCTTGCACGTCTTGTTCCCACGAATCTTACGGTCACAGTACAGCGTCCTTCTTCGCGTCTTCGGGATGAAGTATCTCCCGCAACATTCGCACAATGCCACGCTGGGCGTGTTGGCAAGGAACCGAATCATTAAAAAGCGGTAGTATTCTGTGGGAGAGCGGAACCGAACCTGCGCCGTCAGTTTCTTGCCCAGGGACAGAATCTGCGGAACTTCCATCTGCGCAAAGAACGCATACTTCTCTTCCAGATCCGGCGTCGTCCCGTTTCGGATATCATACAGAACTTCGTTCACGAGGAACTGTAGTTGCATAATGGAAGACAGCCGCTCCATGATCGTCTGTCCCGTCTGGATCATCCAACCTGCCGTACCGTCGTCCGACGGAACGGCATCCTCCAGCATGAGCCGCGTCAGCGTGCCGTAGAGCGGGTTTTCCTGTTCCAGCTCGTCCAGCAGATCATACACGATCTGCATGGCACCATGATATGCGTCTACCGAAACATATGGCTCGCTTGCGTATTCTTCTTCGATGGCTTCCAGATATATATCCTCAAAGCGCTCCGAAAGCAGGTCAACGGTCTCGGCATAGGGCTTGAAGTTCAGCTCTGAAAACTCGATAATCTCCTCGTTGACCGTGGACGCTTTTAGCTTGGCCTCACCATTCCGTGTGGTGAGGTTCCTTCTGATTCGTCCGTCAGCAGCGACGGCCACATATAATCCCAATATCTTTTCCATAATCCCTCGCATTGTATGAAAGCGATCTTTGCCCAAAACGGTGAAGATCGCTTTTTCATGTAAAGATCCGTTTTCTCTTGATAGGATTATAGCACACAGGCCGCCCAAAAGATAGCCGGAACCTGTGAAACTCAATAGAAATACTGCTCCCACCTTCGGGAGCAGCAGAAAGGAGGCGGTGGCTATATGATTGCGCCAACGCTAAACGAACAGGATAAAAACTACGAAAGGAATTTGAGCATGACAACAGAAAACAAAAACACGCTCGCCGTCATCGACGGTGAAACTCTGATGGACATGAGGCTTCCGCCGACGAAGTTTTGTATCGACACTCTGCTGCCGCAGGGCGTAACGATTCTCGGCGGCGCTCCGAAGATCGGAAAGTCCTGGCTGGTGCTGGATCTCTGCATCCGTATCGCCAAAGGAGAACCGCTATGGGATCTGCCGACGCACAGAGGCACGACACTGTATCTCTGTCTGGAAGATCCACTCCGCCGGGTGCAAGAGAGGCTCAACTGTATCACCGACGAGGTGCCGCCCAACGCCTTCTTCGCAACGGCTGCTGGAACACTGACAGACGGTCTCTGCGAGCAGATCACAAGCTTCGTCACAGAACATCCCGACACGGTGCTGATCGCCATCGACACCTTCCAGATCATACGAAACAGTACTGCCGACACCTCTTACGCCAATGACTACGACGAGGTACGAAAGCTGAAGCAGCTTGC
>CACWHX010000027.1 GCA_902760845.1 Oscillospiraceae bacterium | reverse complement strand
TGGTGGGGGATGGTGGATTCGAACCACCGAAGGCATCGCCAGCAGATTTACAGTCTGTCCCCTTTGGCCACTCGGGAAATCCCCCATATAAGAACGCTGCCGGCCTGTCAATCCAAAGCAAAGCCCGGCGAAGCGGGTTTGGTTTGGGGAGGAAGAAGGAGGAGCGGATACGCAGCCTCCCTCGCCAGAGGGAAGCGGCGCGCAGTGCGCTTCTTCTGACGTGGAGCTGGTAGACGGACTCGAACCCCCGACCTGCTGATTACAAATCAGCTGCTCTACCAACTGAGCTATACCAGCACAACACCGGCCTGAATATCATAGCAAACCGGTCCTTGTTTGTCAACAATTTTTTTACTGTTCCCAGAGAAAAAAGAAAAAACGGAGGTACGTATGAATTTAACGGAACTGTCCGGAGAATATCGCGCGGGCGGCCTGGCCTGCCGCGCGCGGGCGGACGCGCTGCGCGCCGAGCTGCAAAGCCGGGAGCACGTCAGCGCGCAGGAACGCCGGAACCTGAAGCTGCGCATCACGCATCTGGAGGATATGGCAACGGCCACGCTCTCGACCGCGCGCTTTCTCGCGCATTACTACGACCACACGAAAAGCTGACGGATTTGCATGATCCGCGATTCTATGCTATACTGTGCCCATGAAACTTTTTTCGACACTTTTTGATACCAATCGACACCGATTGCTGCCGCTCGCGGCGGCGCTGGCGTTTTTGCTGGGCGCCTGCGGCCGGAGCGCGCCGGCCGCCTCGGTCGATCCGCACGCGGGGATGATCGAGGTGTTCAACGGCGCCGGCTACGGCTGGGTGACGCCGAAGGCGGACGTGCCCGTCAGCGCGCTGTCGGCGGCGGACTTCGCGGCGGAAGACGGCGTGGTGCGCTATCAGGGCGCCGCCTATCGCGCGGTGCAGGGCGTGGACGTGTCCTACTTCCAGGAGGAGATCGACTGGAACGCGGTAGCGGCGTCGGGCGTGGAATTCGCGATGATCCGCGCGGGCTACCGCGGCTATACCGACGGGGCCGTCTCGGAGGACGAGCGGTTTCGCGAGAACGCCGCGAACGCGCGCGCCGCCGGGCTGGAGATCGGCCTGTATTTCTTCTCGCAGGCGGTCACGCCGGAGGAGGCCGCGGAGGAGGCCGCGTGGCTCGTCAGCGCCGCGGAGCCGTTTGACGTGACGCTGCCGCTCGCGTTCGACTGGGAGCCGATCGCGGGCGCAGGGGAGGGCACCCGCACCGCCGAGATGAACGGCGCGGAGACGACGGCCTGCGCGGTCGCGTTCTGCGCGGCGGTGCGCGCCGCGGGCTATGAGCCGTGCGTCTATTTCTCCCGCTGGCAGGGGTATTATGATTATGACCTCTCCCAGCTCACGGACGCCGCCTTCTGGGTCAGCGGCACGGGCGACTGGGATGACTTCTACTACGCGCACGCGATTTGGCAGTATTCGTTTTCGGGCGCGGTGGACGGCATCGCCGGGAGCGTGGACCGCGATTTGCGGTTCATCCCCATTGCGCAATGAAAAGGAGCGAGAGATCCGCTATGAATATGAAAAAGATCATTCTCAGTTTGCTGCTGGTTGTATGCCTGACCGTCACGCTCTGCGCGCCGGCGCTGGCCGCCTCGCCGTGGGAGGAGGTCGGCTCCGCGCAGGAGCTGGCGGCGGCGCTGGCCGAGACGCCGGCCTCCGCCATGCGCGTGCGGTCGGCCGCGCCGGCCGCGCCGGTGCGCGTCCTGCTGCTGGCGGACGCGCTGCCGGACGACTGCGGCGCGCGGCGCGTGCTGCACTACGCCGACTATGACGAATTTATCCTGGAGTTTGACGACCTTTCGTCGGCGCAGGCGGCCTATGACACCCTGACGGGCGACTACGCGCTCTCCAGCTGCTGGCTCGACACCGAGGACAACGGCGCAGAGACGTTCGCCGCGTCAAGCTGGGGGCAGTCCTATATGGGCCTGGACGCATACAAGAGCGACACGCACGCGGCGAGCCATTTTGACGCGAAGCGGGTGACGGTTGCCGTGATCGACAGCGGCGCCGACATGACGATCAGCGCGCTGCAGGCCCGCGCGGAAAAGTGCTATGATTTTGTGAGCGGAAATGACACGGGACACGGCACGCAGGTGGCGTCGCTGCTGGACGCGCTGCTGCCGGCGGGCGCGCGGCTGATGCTCCTGCGCGTGTTCGATGACGACGGGCAGGCGCGCCGGACCCCGGTGCGCACCGCGCTGCAGTACGCGATTGAAAACGGCGCGGATGTCATCAACCTGTCTCTCGGCTGGGAGGGGGCGAACGCGAGCTATACGTTCCTGGACGACGTGCTGCAGAGGGCCTACAGCAGCGGGATCTCCGTGGTCTGCGCGGCGGGAAACAGCCACGCTTATGTGGACACCTGCTATCCCGCGAATCACAGCACGACGATCGCGGTCTCGTCTGTAAATCAAAAGCTGGAATATGAGGTCTACTCCAATTACGGCGATAAAATCGACTTCGCGGCGCCCGGTTCTGGAATCACGACCGTCACCGTCGGCGGCGGCACGAAGCGGGTGGCGGGCACCAGCTTTGCCGCGCCGCATATCACGGCCGCGTGCGCGCAGCTGAAGCTGGCCGATCCGACGCTGGCGGCGTCGGGCGTATATGCGCGGCTGTGCGCCTACGCAAAGGATCTCGGTGTGACGGGAAAGGACAATCTCTATGGCTGGGGCATCCCGATCCTGCCGGCCAGCATCGCCGAAAACTACACGCACGCCTGGGATGCGGGCAGGACCACGACGCTCGCCACGCGCACCACGGCGGGGCAGCGCGTCTATACCTGCACGATCTGCGGCGAGACGCGCACGGAGACGATCCCCGCCACGCAGGGCGGGACGGGCACCGGCTTTGCCGACGTGCCGGCGGCGCAGTATTACGCCGCGCCCGTTGCGTGGGCGGTCGCAAACGGCATCACGAACGGGACGTCCCCCACGACGTTCTCTCCCGACGAAGCCTGCACCCGCGCGCAGGTGGTCACGTTCCTCTGGCGCGCGATGGGCTCGCCGGAGCCCACGGCGGCGTCGCCGTTCACGGACGTGCAGGACAGCGGGCAATATTATTACAAGGCGGTGCTCTGGGCCGTGGAAAAGGGCGTCACGAACGGGACGAGCGCCACGACCTTCTCGCCGGGCGACACGGTGACGCGCGCGCAGGTGGTCACGTTCCTCTGGCGGCTGCGGGGGAGCTCCGCGGCCGCGGCGGGCAATCCGTTTGCCGACGTTGACGCGGGGAGCTACTATTACAAGGCGGTGCTCTGGGCCGCGGCGAACGGCGTCACCGACGGCGTGTCGCCGACGATGTTCGCGCCGGACGCGCCCTGCACCCGCGCGCAGATCGTCACGTTCCTGTATCGGAATATGGCGTAAAAGACGCATCGACGCGCGGCGGGGAAACGGCCCCGCGCGACGGCGTCATTTTCGGGCTTGCTTTTTTCCAGACGCGATGCTATAATACGCGCGTATATCACAAGGCGATGAAGGAAACCAGTAGGAGCAGACGCGCATCGCAGAGAGCGCCCGGCCGGTGTAAGGGCGCATGTCCGCTGCTTTGAATACATTCCGGAGCCGCTGCCTGAACGCACGGATCAGTAGGGCAAGCCGGGCGCGCCCGATACAGCGCCGCGCGTGCAAAGCCGCACGCGCCGAGGCGCGCTTCGCGAGAAGCGCGCAAACCAGAGGTGGTACCGCGAAGCAATTCGCCCTCTGTCCCCAAGCGGGACAGAGGGCTTTTTGTATGTTGAGGAGGTTTTTGAACAATGGGAATTTATGAAGAGCTGGAGGCCCGCGGGCTGATCGCGCAGGTGACGGATGAGGCGGAGATTCGCGAGCTCATCAATCGCGGCGGCGCGAAATTTTATATCGGCTTCGACCCGACGGCGGACTCGCTGCACGTCGGCCACTTCATGGCGCTGTGCCTGATGAAGCGGCTGCAGATGGCGGGCAACAAGCCCATCGTGCTGCTCGGCGGCGGCACCGGCATGGTCGGCGACCCCTCCGGTCGCACGGACATGCGCCAGATGATGACGGTCGAGACCATCCAGCACAACTGCGACTGCTTCCGCAAGCAGATGGAGCGGTTCATTGAGTTCGGCGAGGACAAGGCCATCATGGTCAACAACGCCGACTGGCTGCTCGATCTCAAGTATGTCGAGCTGCTGCGCGAGGTGGGCGCGCATTTCAGCGTGAACAACATGCTGCGCGCCGAGTGCTATAAGCAGCGCATGGAGCGGGGATTGAGCTTCTTTGAATTCAACTATATGATTATGCAGTCCTATGATTTTTACTATCTGCACAAGCACTACGGCTGCAACATGCAGTTTGGCGGCAACGACCAGTGGTCGAACATGCTCGCCGGCACGGAGCTGATCCGCCGCAAGACCGGCGACGACGCCTATGCCATGACGATTACGCTGCTGCTCAACAGCGAGGGCAACAAGATGGGCAAGACGGCGTCCGGCGCGGTCTGGCTCGATCCGGACAAGACTTCGCCCTTTGAATTTTATCAGTATTGGCGCAACGTGGACGACGCGGACGTGATGAAGTGTCTGCGGATGCTCACGTTCCTGCCGCTGGAGCAGATCGAGGAGATCGACCGCTGGGACGACGGCCGCATCAACGAGAAGAAGGAGCTGCTCGCGCATGAGCTGACCGCGCTGGTGCACGGCACGGAGGAGGCGGACAAGGCGCGCGCGGCGTCTCACGCGCTGTTCGCCGGCGGCGGGGACGACAGCAGTATGCCCACGACGGAGCTTGCGGCCGACAGCTTCGACGGGGACGGCGTCGGCATCATTGACCTGATGCTTGCCTGCGGCCTGGCCGCGAGCCGCGGCGAGGCGCGCCGGCTCATCCAGCAGGGCGGCATGTCCGTGGACGGCACGCGCGTGGATTCCATCGACGAGACCGTCCCCCGCGCGGCGCTGCAGCAGGGCGTCAAGCTGCGCAAGGGCAAGAAGGTTTATCACAAAGCCATTTTGAAATAAAAAACATCCCCCGGGAGCGGCAGCCGCTCCCGGGGGATGTTTTAATGGGGTTATGATTCCATCTGCCGGCCGAGAAAGCCGGAGACGGCGCAGGCCAGCTTTTCCTCCGTCTCGCCCACGGGCACGCCGTCCTTTCCCATGAGGAACGACACGCAGCCCAGCACGTCGCCCTCGGCCAGGATCGGCGACGCGACGGCCACGCAGAAGCGGTCGTCCCCGTCGGCGGCCGGGACGGTGCACACGCCGCCCTCGGCGCTGTAAAGCCCGCGCGTCTCCATGAGCTGCTCGAGCTCCGGGCTGATGCGCTTGTCCAACAGCTCGCGCTTGCCGCCGCCCGCGACCGCGATGATCGTGTCCCGGTCGCACACGGACACGATCCCGCCCGTCGTCTTATGCAGCGCCTCGCAGATCTGCACCGCAAACTCCGACAGCTCGCCCATCGGCGAGTATTTTTTAAAGATGACCTCGCCATCCTTATCCGTGTAAATCTCCAGCGGGTCGCCGTCACAGATAACATTGGCACGAAAAACCTTGTCCGGATGCTGGTAAGCGCTCTGGACGATTGTGACATGTAAGCTATCTTTCGTGCCGGAATTAAAAGTTTCGGCGCTCCTTTCCGGCACTTCGGCATCTTTTCCCTCTTCGGGCACTTCCTCGAGGTCATCCGGGAGTGTTCCGCAGCGCAGGATGCTGTCGATGTCGGCTTTGAGCTTGGTTTCCACGTGATCTTCAAAGACAAAAATCTTTTCGACGATCAGGTGCAGATCCTTGGGGTCGAGCTTGTCTTTCTCCAAAATCTCATCAAAGACTTCAATGGCGGTCTTAGCAGCTCTGTTGACCCGAATGATTGTATTCTCCCGGTTTTTCGTCATCTCGATCTGCTTTTCGAGAGAGGAGATGCGATTCTCAATGTCCGACTCTATCTCGTCATAGGTCTGGTTTATAATAGATTCATTTTGCGGACGCTTCGACAGGTCACGCACGCGCTGCCGTTTGGCGATTCGGAGCTCTTCCTGGAGTTCTTCCAGGACTGTCTCCATATTGTCCACGGCAGTCTCTTTTTCCTCCAGGTCTTCATCCTGCATCTGAATATCCGCCTGGAGCTTTTCGATCATGTCCGCTGAGGTATCCCGAACTTTTCGCAGGTAGTCCTTCAGCAGCGTGTCCAGCGTTTCCACACGGATGTAATGGCTGGTACAGCCTTTCAGGCCGCGGCGGTGGTAGGTGCCGCAGCGGTACGCATCCCGAAGGTCCGCCCGGCTCATGGAAAACATGGGGCTGCCGCAGTCCCCGCACACGAGAAAACCGGTATAGGTGTTCTCGTATTTTTTTACGCCTCGATAAGAGCTCTTGGTTCGGGACTGGCGTAACTCCTGTGCGACCCGGAAATCCCGATAGGTGATGATGGCCTGGTGATGGTTCTCAATGACGATCTGCTCGTCAACATCCTTTTTGATGTCCTTGCCGTTGATCTTCTTGCGGGTGTATTTGCTCTGCCGCATCGTGCCGATGTAGAAGTCATTATCAAGGATTCCCTGTACAGAGATAATGGCCCATTCCGGCTTGACAGTTCGCTTGTATTCCTTGCCTTCAGCCTCCTTGCGTTCGCGCTCTGACATGCGGGGAGTCGGGATCCGCTCGTCCGTCAGATAGTTGGCGATTCGCTTGTAGCCCCACCCCTCGATATACAATTCGAAGATCTTACGAACGATTTCTGCCTCGGTGGGAACGATCTCAAACTCCTGCCGTCCGTTGATCTTGTAGCCATAGGGGGCTGCACAGATCCACCTCCCGTCCTTTTGGCGGCGGTTCACAACGGCACGTACTTTCTTTGAAGTATCGGTGACCGGCATCTCGTTCATGAGGAAGCGCAGCTGAATGTTCAGCCACTGATCGTCGTTTGGGAAATCGATCCCATCCCCGATGGAAATGATGCGTACCCCGGCGTCACGGAGATCTTCCAGTTCTCCCAACCCCTTGCTGTTTCGACGGGAGAAGCGGGAAAAGTCCTTGACCACCAGAATGTCATATGTGTGGCTGAGCAGGCCCTTACGCAGTTTCTGATAACCCTCGCGTTGCTCGAAGGTATAGCCGCTGCGGTCTCGGTCTTCAAAGAAAGTCAGTCTGCTGTCGGGGAACTTCTCTTTTACAAAGCCTTCGATGATTGCTTTCTGGTTTTCAATCGAAGTGTTGTCCCGATCCAGTTCTTCATCAACAGATATCCGGCAGTATCCCGCAATATCGAAGGTTTCTACCACGAATATCACCTCGAATCTATTTAACTTTCTGATGATATTGTATCACATTTTTTCTGCTTTGCAAGAGGATTTTATATAGCAAGGGAAGGATTCGCCTTTCGCAAATCCTTCCCTTCCTACCGTTGCAGCATCATCCACTTGCTGCTTTTTTCGCTTCAAGTTCCCGCAATCGAGTCCGGTTGTAGAGAATAAGATCTCTCGTAAGTTCTTCCAGGCAGTCCATACCCGATTCGAACACCGCAATGAGATATTTTTTCTTTTTGTACTTCTGATAGAGCGGCTTCAGAGATTCCTTCAGCGCCGCGTCCTCGCTCTCCGCATGGGTGAGCCAGATGTTCACGCGCTTCTCCTTATCCTTGATCTCAACTTCCAAAAAGCTCCCCCTTCTTTGGCAGCATTGTTTTGGGATATGATTCCCAACAATTCCAGTATTGCCGGAAAAATCACAAGTTATCCTCCCCGCAACCGCCATAACGCTGGGCTCCCGAAGGCGCTTTTATCTCAATGAGATTCTGAAATTCCAATATGGACGAGCGCGGCCAGGTCCTTGATGGGATAAATCACATATTTGTCCTTTACTTCAACAACCACCGGTGGCACGCCGCTCTGGGCTACAAAAGCCCAGTTCAGTACAAGACCGAACCGGGCTTTCCTTAGCTGTTCTTTTTTCTGTCTACTTTTCCTTACCAGATGCAGCCCGGCTCCGGGCTGCGGATTGCTTTTTTTATTCTTCGATCAGAAGTTCCGCGATTTGCACGGCGTTGGTCGCCGCGCCCTTGCGCACCTGGTCGCCGCAGCACCAGAGGCAGAGTCCGTTCTCGTTCGTGAGATCGGGACGGATGCGCCCGACGTACACGAGATCCTGATTCTGTGTGTCCAGCGGCATGGGATACTGCAGCGCGTCGAGGTCGTCCACCAGCCTGCAGCCGGGCGCGGCGGCGATGGCCCGGCGCGCCTCCTCAACGGAAATCGCGCGGTCGAACACCATCTGCGCGGAAATGGAGTGGCTGCGCATGACCGGCACGCGCACGCACGTGCAGGAGACGTTCAGTTCCGGCAGATGCAGGATCTTGCGTCCCTCGTTCTGGAGCTTCATCTCCTCGGAGGTGTAGCCGTCGCACTGCTCGCCGCCGATCTGGGGGATGACGTTGTAGGCGATTTGATAGGCAAACGTCTTTGGCGCATAGGACCTTCCCGCGCGCACCGCGTCCACCTCGTCCTCCAGCTCCTTCAGTCCGGCCACGCCCGCGCCCGAAACCGCCTGATAGGTCGAGACGATCATGGACCGGATGGGCGAGAGCCGCCGCAGCGCGTTGATCGCCGTGACGGTGATGATGGTAGAGCAGTTGGGGTTGGAGATGATACCGCGGTGCCGCTTCACATCCTCCGGGTTCACCTCCGGCACGACGAGCGGCACGTCCGGGTCGAGCCGGAACGCGGAGGAATTGTCCACAAACACCGCGCCGGACTTTACAATTGCGGGCGCGAAGCGCTCGGCAATGTCGTTTTCGGCGGCGCCGAGGACGATGTCCATCCCCGCGAACGCCTCGTCGCGCGCTTCCTCCACAACGATGCTCCTGCCGCGCCATTCGACCGTCTTGCCCGCGCTGCGCGCGCTTGCAAGCAGGTGCAGCTCCGAAACGGGAAACTGCCGCTCGGCGAGAATCTTCATCATTTCCTGTCCGACGGCGCCGCTTGCGCCGAGGATGGCGACCTGGTACTGCTTCATTCTGTTGCTCTCCTTTGTCTTCGTTGTTCTGTTTTTCATGCGCCGCCCGGCGTTCGGATCGACCGGCGCCGCGCCGCGCGAGGGTCCGCCGCAGATTCGCGGCGGACGAATTGCTGTTTACCGCTTTGCGTCCTCCTGGCGCAAAAAGCCCGGATTTTCCCGCACCGGACAGGTCGCGAGCAGCGTGCGCGCCGCGCTTTCATAGTCCTCCAGGCGCTGCGCGCGGCGGATGCGCTTCAGGAGCGCCTCCGCGTCCAGAAACGAGCAGCCGAGATAGCGCCACGCCTCCTTCATGCGAAAGAGCGCCGCGCGCGCCTCCGGAATGCGGCGGCGCGTCCGATCGTACAAATCGTCGTGAAAGGCGCGAAAGCGCTCCGCCGTCGGCGGTTCGCCGGTTTTGATCTGACCGATCAGCCCCGGATTCGCCGCGAGGCCGCGCCCCAGCATCACCCGCTCCAGCCGCGGAAATCGCGCCAGCAGCGCGTCATGCGCCGGCGCGTCGAACACGTCGCCGTTGTAGCACACCGGCGCGCGGCTGTGCTCCAGCGCGTAGGCGAACATGTCCCAATCCGGCCGGTTGTCATACTGGTCCGTCATCACGCGCGGATGGACGATCAGCTCCCGGATGGGATATTGATTGAACAGCTCCAGCAGCGGGGGAAACTCCGCCGCGTCGGCCTTGCCCAGCCGCGTCTTGACCGAAATCGCCGTCGGCGGCGCGGCAAAAATGCCGTCCAGCAGCCGCGTGAGCAGCTCCCGCTCCGCGAGCAGCCCCGCGCCCTTCTTCTTCGTCACGACCGTGCCGGAGGGGCAGCCCAGGTTCAGATTCACCTCGTCATAGCCGAGCCGCGCCAGCGCGCCCGCCATCCAGAGAAAGTCCTCCGCGCAGTTGCCCATGAGCTGCGGGATGACGCGAATCCCCGCGTTGTGCGCCGGGTCTGCCTCGCGCAGCTCGCGCGCGGACAGCGCGCGGCTCGCCGTCGGCGAGAGAAACGGCGTATAGTATCGGTCCGCCGGGGCGAAATGGCGGCTCTGCGCCTGCCGGAACAGATCGCCCGTCACGCCCTCCATCGGCGCGCACGCATATTGCATAGCCGTCGCTCCTCTCCCCGGCGCGCCCGCTTACGGATAGAGAAACATCTTTCCCGGCGCGCCGCTGCGCATTTTGTCAAAGCCCTGCTGATAATCCTTCAGCGCGAATTTGCCGCCGATGACCTGATCCATGTCGTACAGCGGACTTTTCAGGACCTTCGTAAAATCGTCCCACGTCTCCCAGATGCGCCTGCCGCAGATGCCGGAAAGGCGAATCTGCCGATAAAACAGATCCTCGGTCATGTCCATGGTCACAGGCTCGCCCGGCAGGCCGACGGAGACCAGCCGCCCGCACGCCATCACGCATTTCAGCGAGTCGTTCAGCGCCCTGGGGCTGCCGGTCACGTCGATGGCCGCCTCCACGCCGAGGCCGCCCGTCAGCCGCAGGACCTCGTCCACGATGCTGCACTTGCCGCTGTTGAAGACGACGTCGGCCCCCATGCGCTTTGCCACGGCAATTTTTTCGTCATAGATGTCGCAGGCGATGATCTGCCTTGCGCCGAACACCCGGCACGCCGTCACGACCGTGAGGCCAATCGCGCCGCAGCCGGCCACCAGCACCGTTTTGCCCGCGACCTCGGCCTCCTCCACGCCGTGGACGCCGGAGCCCATCGGCTCAAAGATGCAGCCCTGCTCATCCGTCAGCGCGTCGTCCAGCACGTAGGTGCAGTCCGCGCGAATCTTGGAATATTCGGCAAACGCGCCGCCCTGCATGATCCCATAGAGCGACATGTTCCGGCAGACGTGCGGCCGTCCGGCGCGGCAGTGCTCGCACGTGCCGCACCAGATGTGCGACTCGCAGGACACGCGCTGCCCCACCCTGCGGTCGGCGACATGTTTGCCCACCGCCACGATCTCGCCCGTGGTCTCGTGGCCGATCACGGTCGGGAACGTGTGCATCCGGCGCTGCGTCCACGCGCTCCAGTTGTAGATTCCCACGTCCGTGCCGCAGATGGAGGCGCAGCGAATCTTCAGCAGCACCTCGTCGTCGCCGATCTCCGGAACCGGGAGGTCGGTCCGGTATTCCAGGCCGGGGCCGGCCGCGGCCTTCACGATCCCGCACATGGTCTCTTTCAATCCAAATCACCTCGCAGCATTTGCGAAAACCCATCGGTTTCGTCTGTGTTCACGGCCTTACTTTATCACGCTTTCCGCGCCATGGCAAGCGCGCTGTTCCGCGCGAAGCTGCACAAAGCCCACAGGCCGCACGGACACGGCGCGGCAGCAGCCCGCGCCGAGCGCGCCCTCGAGCTTCTCCCGGAACGGCTCCAGCAGCGCGAGCGGCACAAACGCCTGCACCGTCCCCGCAAAGCCGCCGCCGTGGACGCGGCGCGCCCCGCGCTCTCCCAGAAGCTGCCCGCACAGCGCGAGCGCCAGCGCGACGCTGCGCTCCGCCGGGTCCCCGGCGGGGTAGATGTTCTGGAGCAATTCCATCGAGGACGCGCCCGATGCGCGCACCAGCGCCAGAAACCGCTCAAAATCTCCATCTTTCAGCGCCGCGGCCTCCTGCTGCGCGCGCTCGTCCTCGGCAAAAAAGTGCATCGCGCGCAAAATCGCCCGGTCGGACACCCGGCCGCGCAGCCCGGCGTACAGCGCGCGGTCAAATTCCGCGCGCGGCACCGCGCTCAGGGACGTGTGCCCAAAGCAGCGCGCGACGCTGCGCATCTCCTCCGGGATGGCGGCGTATTCGTCCGTCAGCCCGGCGTGGCTCCCGCCCGCGTCGATGAGACAGAGCGCGTAGCCATACGTCTCGGGCGCGCAGGCGATGCGCTCGACGGCAGGCGAGGCCGGATCGTGAAAATCCATTGCCAGAAAGCCGCCCGCAGCGCACGCGCACGGGTCCATCAGCCCGCAGGGCTTGCCGAAATAGACATTCTCCGCATACTGCGCGATTTGCGCCAGCGCCACGGGCGGCAGGCGCAGGTCAAACAGCGCGCTGGCGATGCCCGCGACCAGCACCTCAAAGCAGGCGGAGGACGAGAGACCCGAGCCCGGCAGCACCTCCGACGACATGACCGCATCAAAGCCGCCGATCGGATGCCCCAGCGCCTGAAGCCGCGCGGCGATGCCGCGCACCAGCGCGTTGGAGCGCCCCGTCTCCTCCGCGACCGGGGCCGTCTCGCGCACGTTCACAACGTTTTCGCCGTATCGGTCGGCGTAGATGCGGATCACATCCGTCCCGTTTCGCGCCGCGACCGCCGCGGCGTCGAGCCCGACCGCGCAGGCCAGCACATGCCCGCCCTGATGGTCGGTGTGGTTCCCGCCGATCTCGCTTCTGCCCGGCGCGGAGAAGAACGCGGCGTTCTCCGCGTCGCCGTACCGCGCGCGGAACGTCTCCGCAAGCGCGCGGTATCGCGCCTCTGCGCGCGGCGCCCCGTCGGGGCCGTACAGCGCCGCGAGCGCCGGGCGGTATTGTCCGCCGTCGAGCGCGCGGAGCAGCTCCGTCGTGTTCATCGCGTCTCTGCCCTCACTTTGCATATACATCCACAACCGTCTCCCCGTCCGCCGTGCGGAACCGGAGCTTCAGGCCGTTTTCGGTCTCCACCCGCACCCGGCCGATGGGTGTGAGCGCGGCGAGCCGCCGGTATTCCGCGCGCTGCGCGGCGTCGTAATCCCCCATATTGTCCGAGGACAGGAACACGCCGCCGACCGCCCGCGCCGTCTCGGCGAGACTTTTCTTCTGCGCCGGCGTGAGCCGGATATGATCCTCGCGCAGGAAAAACACGTCCGGGTCGCTCAGATAGGCCCGGCCGTTCAGCTGGCGGCGGAAGATGCTGGTCTCCATGGCGTGCTTCGTGCTGACCCGTTCGCGGTGGATGATGCGCATATAGGGCTTGTCGTCCCAGTCGAGGCCGACGTCACAGCTCACGCGGCAGTATTCCACCAGCCCGAAGGCCGGCATCACCGGCACGCCGCAGCCGAGGATGGCGTGCTCACCGCACACCTCGCGCAGAAAGCGCATCGCGCGCAGCATCCGCCCGGCGCGGGTCTCGCGCGCGTTTCCGAACGGCGCCGCGCCGTAGAGAAAGTCGAGCTTCACCAGATCGAAGCCCCACACGTCGAACACGCGGCGGAACGTCTCGCGCAGGTACGCCTGCACCTCCGGGTGGTCGATGTCGAGCGCGTAGAACCCGCCCCAGTTGATGCCGCACGCCCACTTTTTGCCGTTTACCCGCAGCAGCCAGTCGGGGTGCTCCCGCTCGATGCGCGACCCCGCGCGGCACACGAAGGGCGCGAGCCACAGCCCGGCCCGCAGCCCCCGGCCGTGAATCGCGTCGGCGATGGTCTTCATCCCGTTCGGGAACTTTTTCGCGTCCGCCTCCAGCCAGTCGCCCACGTTCGGCTCCCAGCCGTCGTCCACCTGGAAGAGGTCGCCGGGCGAGAGCACCTCGGCGCAGCCGGCGAGATCGGCGAGGATGCTCGCCTCCGAGATCTTTTCATACCGGTTGTACCAGCTGGAATAGCCCCTGAGCGGCTCCGCCGGCCGGCGGGTCACGCCCAGCTCCGCAAACCAGCGGTCAAACACCGTGTCCTCGTCGCCGGAGGCGAAGAAGAGATCAAAGGCGTGAAATTCGCCGCCGCAGGCGAGCCCCGCGCAGTCGCGCTCAAGGGTCAGCTCGCCCGTGGCGCAATCGAATTGAAACAGCGTATAGCCCGGCTCCTCGTCCAGCGACGCGAACAGCCGGAAGAACGCGCCGTCGCGGAGGTATCCGTAGGAGACGCCGTGCAGGACGCCCCTTCGGTATGGATACTCCACAAAGTGATAGTCCGCGTACCGGTCGAGATGAAACGCCCGCACCACGGCCTTCGGCAGCCGGCGGATGCCGCGGATGCGGCTTCGCTTCGTGTATTCCGGGCACCAGGTCCACGTCTGATAGCCGTTTAAGAACAGGCGCTCCCGGTCCTTCATGCCGAGTCTCACCCGGGCGGAGACGCGCGTGAGCGTCCCCTCCGGCAGCGAAAGGACGACGTGCGTCGCGCCGTCGCGCAGCGCGCACGCGCCGGTCAGCGTCACGGGCGCGCCGGCGGACGAAATCTCAATCGTATAATCAAGCGAGTTCATGCTTTTCCTCCCGCAGCCGCCGGGAATTGCGCTCCACGATCTCGTCCGTCAGCGTAAACCGCTTCCCGAAAAAGAAGAACACCGCAATGAGCAGCACGACCGGCGCAATGGTCATCAGCAGCCGAAGCCCCCGGATCGTCTCCGGCGTCTGCACGGCGATGACGCCCTCGTCCTCCGTGTTGCCGACCAGGCCGATCAGGTCCAGCCCGATGCCCGTGACGAACACGGCGATGCCGGAGGCCGCCTTGACGACAAAGGTCTGGAGCGAAAAGATGACGCTCTCGTCCCGCTGGCCCGTTTTCAGCTCGCCGTAGTCCACGGAGTTGGAGAGAAACACCGTCGTCAAAACGGAGAGGATGCCGTTCGCCGCGAACACGAGCACGCCCGGCACACAGACGAGCGCGACGTTTCCGGCCAGCCCCAAAAAGCACAACAGCAGAATGAGCACATACCCCGCCATTGCCATCATCAGCGCGACGCGGAAGATGGCGGTGTTCGTGTGCTTCCGGCGCAGCAGCGGGTAGATCAGCATCATGCCGACGATCTGGAACGCGCCGCCGACCGAGGAAAAGAGCGTGTAGCTGCCGCGCCAGCCGGCGCCGCCCACGTCATATTTGAAGAAATAGATAATCAGGTTCGATGTGAGATAGAGCGCGCTGTTAATCAGCACGATGGAGAGCACGACCACCAGCGCCTGATCGTTGCGAAACAGCGCCCGGAACATCGCGCGCACGGAGGTGGTCTCCAGCTTCTTGCCCGCAGTGTTCTCCCGGACGGCGGCAACGCAGATCAGCTCCGTCACGACAAAGATGGCGGACACGATGAGCGCCACATAGCGAAAGCCCGCGCGCTCGCTGCCGTGCCCCAGCGCGCCGACGGCCAGCACCGTGCCCATCGCCATGATGGCCGCGCCGAAGCCGGCCGCCGTGCGCCCGACGACGGAGAGATTCTCCGTGTCCGCCGGGGTGTCCGTGATGGCGGGGATCATCGACCAGTAGGGGATATCCATCATCGTATACGTAACGCCCCAGAGGATGTACGCCACGGAGAAATACACCATCATCCCCGCGCCCTCCAGATTCGGCGCGGCATAGAGCGCGTAGAGCACGAAGGCGTTGAGCACCGTGCCGGTAAAGATCCACGGGCGGAAGCGGCCCCAGCGCGTTCTGGTCTTGGCCACGATGATGCCCATGAACGGATCGTTCAGCGCGTCGAAGATGCGGGCGATCATCAAAATCAGGCCGACAAAGGTCCCGGACAGGCCGATGACATCCTTGTAATAATACAGCACATAGTTTGCGGACAGGGCGTACACCATGTCCTTTCCCACGGCGCCGACGCCGAACGCGAGCTTTTGTCCTGTCGTCATGTTGTTCATTACGCGCTTCTCTCCTCCTGCAATTCTATTTTCAGCGAAACCGTCACCGGCTCCAGGCCCGGCGCACGGACCGTGACGGTCCCCTCGCCGGGCGCGCCCACGGTGCGCACATACGCGCCGCACATGCCGCCCTCGGCCGCGGCCGTGCCGGGGCCGATCAACTCCACCGCGCCCGCCGCTGAAAACCGCACCGGGAGCTGCGCATAGCTCGCGACGTTTCCGTGCTCGTCCAGCACGCGCACGCGCAGCGCCGCCATGTCATAGGTGTCGCCCTCGCGCAGCGTGCCGGCGCTGGAGCGCACCTCCAGGTGCAGGCGACCGCCGGGGCAGCGCGTGACGGATTTTATCACTTCCCCGTCCTTGACCGCGTCGAACCGCCAGCGCGTCGCGGCGCCGCCCCAGTTGCCGATATATTTGCCGTACAGCGCCACGCCGTCGGCGTAGCTGAGCCGGTAGCGGAGCATACACCACCCCATCTTGAGCTTCGCGAGCGCGGGCAGATTGCTCAGGCCGTACTTTCCCGCGGCCGTGAGACTCTCGTGCAGCAGACGCTCCTTCGCGCCGGTAAAGCCCTCCTGCGTCCGCAGCAGCGCGCCGATCGTATCGTCCACGGCAATCGGGCCGTGGGGCAGACCGTCCCACCCCGACGGCACAAATTCCGTGACGTAGCGGTCGTTTTTATACAGCCGCACCGCGTCCGCGTTCGTGAAGACGTACACCGTGCCGGGCTGCCCCGCGCTGTAATCGCCGATGTCGAACGAGGAGCCGACCTCCAGCACCGGCTCGTCCTCCTGCTGGCTCTGATACAGCGCCGCGGCGAGCTTCGGGTTGCGAAACGCATCCAGCACGCCGTGGTAGCACATCCGGTCGCCGGAGCCGAAGTCCCGGTGCGTCGCATAGTCGAACATGCACCAGCCGAAGCACCCCGCGTGCACGCCGGACGCCATGGCCGCGTCCAGCACGCGCGCATGGCGCAGCGCGTGCTCCTGCCGCTTTTCCCAGCTGTCGAAGGCCTTGGTCGGAAACATGTGCCCGTTGTGCTCCGAGATCAGAAACGCCTTTCGCGCGTCGGGCGTGACCTTCTCCTTCGGGCGCGCGCCGCCGTTTGTGCCGTTGTGCGAAAAGTCGTTGAAGGCATATACATCCTCCAGCAGGCTGCTCTTTTCCAGATATCGCACGCCGCTCGTCGCGCGCGTGGGGTCCAGCGCGTGCGCGATGGCGTTCGTCCGCTCGTAGAGCGCGTCGTTGTCCACGCTCTCGTTGATCCGGACGCCCCAGAGAACGATCGACGGATGATTGCGGTATTGCAGGACCATCTCCCGCACGTTCTCGCACGCCGTATCCTGCCACTGCGCGCCGCCGATATGCTGCCAACCGGGCAGCTCCGTGAACACGCACAGTCCCAGCCGGTCGCACGCCTCGATGAAATGCCGGCTCTGCGGGTAGTGCGCGGTGCGCACGGCGTTCACGCCCAGCTCCTCTTTGAGGATGCGCGCGTCCTCGCGCTGCAGGCTCGCCGGCGCGGCATAGCCGATGTACGGCCAGCACTGGTGCCGGTTGAGCCCGCGCAGGAAGGTCTTTTTCCTGTTGAGATAAAACCCGTCCGCGCGAAACGCCGCCGTCCGGACGCCGAACGTCGTCGAGACCGTGTCGTCGTCCGCCGTGACCTCGCAGCGGTAGAGATTCGGCGTCTCGCAGCTCCACAGCCGCGCCCGCTCCAGCCGAAGCTCCGTCACCGCGCCGCAGTCCGCCGCCTCGGCGCACAGCTCGCCGTCCGGATCATACAGCCGAATCGCGCGTGCGCGCGGCGCGCCGTCGCAGGTGATCGCGACGCGCACCAGATCGAGCGCCGGCGTCGTGACAAACACGTCCTCGATATACACCTTCGGGCGGATATCCAGCCACGCCTCGCGGTAGAGCCCGCCGTAGGTCAGGTAGTCGATCACAAAGCCGAAGGGCGGCACGGCGGGGTTTTCCGTGCAGTCGAGCCGCACGGCGATGTCGTTCTCGCCCGCACGCACGAGCGCGGTGATCTCCACGCGAAACGCCGTGTAGCCGCCCCGGTGCTCGCCCGCGAGCGCCCCGTTGACGTAGACCTGCGCGATGTGCGCCGCGCCGTCAAACTGCAGAAACAATCGCTTGTCCGCGTGCTCCGGGCCCAGACGCAGCTTCCGGCGGTAGCCGCAGATCCTCTCATAGTCCTCGTTCACCGCGTAGTGCAGCGGCAGCTCGCAGACCGTGTGCGGCAGCCGGACGGGCGCGCCCGGCGCGCCGCCCCGCAGGAAGTCCTCCGACCAGCGCGGGGTAAATTCCCAACCGTCGCAAAGACTTTGTCTCACATGCTCCAATCCTTTCTCATGCCATGCCGCGCCCGGAGGCCGCCGGGATTCGTCCGTCTCTGCGGACGGCGGCGCCCTCTGCGCGGGTCTGGCCCGTCTCTCCCGAAAACGATGCTTTTCCATATGTTACGCCCAAAGCGGCGCGCCGTCAAGCATATCCCGCCGGAACGCGCGCATAGGATAATGCAGAAATCCGGGAGGTGGAGTCCATGAAACAAAAGCTCAGCCGCGTCCAGTGGCGGCGCATTGCTTCCGGCGCGGCGCTCGTGCTTGTCGTCGCGCTGATTTTCTGGGTGGTGAACAGTCCCGCGATCGTGGGCGTGTCCGCCGCGCAGCGAGAGCTGCCGATCTACAGCGTGCAGCACGACGACAAGGTCGTCTCGCTCACGTTCGACGCCGCGTGGGGCAACGAGGATACCCAGATGCTGATCGACATTTTGAACCAGTACCACGTGAACGCCACGTTCTTTCTCGTGGGGGATTGGGTAGACAAATATCCCGATTCCGTCCGCGCGCTGGCCGAGGCCGGCAACGAGATCATGAACCACTCGTCCGACCATCCGCACCTGTCGCAGCTCTCCGCGGAGGAGATTCAGGCGCAGGTGAACACCTGTTCTGACAAGGTAGAGGCCATCACCGGCGTGCGGCCGACGCTGTTTCGCTGCCCCTACGGGGAGTATGACGACAACGTGATCCTCGCCATCCGCGAGCTGGGCGTGCAGCCCATCCAGTGGGACGTGGAGCATTCCCGAAGAGCTTAAAACCGTTGCAAATCAACGGTTTTTTGCATTTTTGCAATTCAAAAACCCGGGATTCAGGAACACACACCGCAATCTTAAAATCCGTGAAAACAGCACCGTACAGGACACCCGATTTCCGGGATCTGCACGGTGCTTTAACATTATTATGTGTTGGAAAAACTGATTTCCTGTGTCACGGAAGACACTGGGGATTCACACGCGACAGGAGGTCCGGAAAACTAGCCTGAAATCAATCGCCAAAGGCGGGATGATTGTGTGCCCTCCGCATTCCATTATTTTACATCGGCTTTTGCTTCTTTTCTTATCTCGGAGAGTCTCCGCAATCTTGACTCAACATCTTCCAACGGTTGTCCAAACGTCAAATTGCGCCCATAGATGCCAAAAGAACGACCGATGATCTGATCGCAAAACATCTGGTTTTCGGTCATCCCGCTTCTCAGCGCCAAATCCCGCCTTCCTCGATTATCCAGATCCTGAAGTGCAAAAAAGCTCTCAGAATAGACGATCCTGGCGCGCATATGCGGAAATGAGCATTTTGGCGTTTCATTTAATAATGAGCTGATATTGCTTAAACGATCATGGTACTCAGAATCGACCTCTCTTCCTCCGTCTCCCACCATCACTTTCCAAACGCTGTCTTGGATGATATGGAAAAACGTATCGCACGTCTCACGAAACAACCGCTCATCTTCAGAGACCGAGTCTTCTCGAGGTTCCTGCAGCTCCTTTAAAAACTCCTCCAAAAACAACACGTCATGATCATAATTCAAATTCCAAATGTAGTGATATACCTCGCGAAGTAAGGGACTGCTCCCATCCAACGCTGCGTCCAGTTTCTGCAGCGTCGGCTTCGACATGGTTTGTCTGTCACGAAGCAAATTCCGTTGAATCGTGTTCGGAAGGTCCTTACTCAAACACTCCACCTGCCGGATCAAAAATTGCCGCACTTCCCCTGCCCCGACACGAATGACGGCATTCGGAAAGGCCTTCTTTACGGACTGCATAAGCACCATATCCATAGCAATCCACACTTCCGAAACCTGATTCGGAACGTCAGTAATGCGTTGTACGCTTTCTGTGGTCGTGTCCGGAAAAACCTCTATCAGACTCAGATGATCCAAATCACAGGCAAGCATTGCGCGTGTTCCGCGAATCGATATGATGTGGATCCCAATACGTGTTGCGGCGTTCCAAAGCTTGGATCTGATCGTGTCCAGCTGCTTTGTCATCTCCGAAAAAGCAGATTCGACCTCAGCACGGCTCAATTTGCCATGCAGCAACCTTTGCGTTTCCGAAAAAGAGTGCAGCATACAGCTCGCGTGGATATATCGAACCAACCTGCAGGTATACCGGCTGTGTTTTTCGGCAAATGAGATCGGCGTCTCCACTACGATAGAGGAATGTTTTGGATTGGTACAGTTTGCATGTCGATGACGATGTGTCAGATGAATGATCTGATTGCTGTCGCGCTCCAGAATGTCCTTTAGCTTTCTGTCGTGGTTTTTGATAAAAGTCATCCAATTTTGAGAACCGCACGTTGGACAGTGGTCAATTTCGGTTTTGTTCACAGCTACATAATGATCCGGCGGAAGCCACTCCGTGACCCGCAGCTCCTTCAGTCCTAACTTTCTTGTCTTTTCTTCATTGTCAGCCATGTGACAGAATCCCCTTTTCTCGTTTTCCTGTCGCTATTATACCATCCCGGAAAGAATTTGCACCATAAAGTCGCATCTTCCCAGTTCTTTATCGCGTTTCTTGGTATCATCACCTCCGTCAGGCGCTAATAAGCGAATACAAAAAACGAGAAAGGATACCTCAACATGACAACCAAAAAACAAACTGTAGCCGCCACCCGGTGGCACCGCACACATAAAACCAAGAACCCGAATGTACTCGTCAAAATCAACTACACGTTGCACGCAGACGGCAGTGTTCGTCTTTCGGGTTACGCCCTCGACGCCAAAACCGAGATCAGACTAGACGGCGCAAAGACCCTGACGCGAACGGCACATTCGGAAAAGGAGATCCCGCAGCGGGAAACGATTCTGATCAACAGTATTCTGAAGCATCTCCCGAAATCCGATGGCAAGGCAAGCTCACCTCGCCGGACAGAGACCACCGGAAAAATGGCCGAAGCTTTTCGCATTTTAGAGGAAAACAACGATGCAATTGATCCCAATTGGAACGAAAGCACAAAAAAACATCATATGGCTTTCTTCAAGCATAATATCCTGCCCTTTCTTTGCAGATTTGAGAACGGCGGCTTCACGGAGCTGGACCGCACGGAATTGGAGGAGACGCTGATGGGCAGCATCCTAAGCAGCAAAAAGGGGAATGGAAGCTTTAAGACCGGACGCACAACGCTGAACAACAACATGCGGGCAGCACACATCATTTATCAGAGAATGCGGCAAATCGCCCCTTCTCTTCCCGAAATCATTCTGTACGAGGGCGTAAGCACGATCAAAGCAGCCCCCGAGAGTGCGAAGAGTTTATCGGCAGAAATCCGTCGCCGACTGATTCTTGCCATTCCCGACATCATCCAAAAGGATCCGAGATTTGCGCAGGCGCTCATTCTGATGCTGTGCGGCGGACTACGTGATGCGGAGGCGTGTGCAATGAAGCCGGAACATCTGGATTTCAGTGATCCCGCCTTTGTGCTGGCACTTGTGTGCGAGCAAATCAAGGACGGCTCTCCTGTGGAGATTCTGAAAACATCGAACAGCTATCGCGTTGTCGTGCTTCCCTTTTGGGCACGCGTAATGCTTCTCAAATGCCGTTCCCGTTACGCAGAGATGACAGGCACGGAGGACATTCCTCCGATAAGCCGGGTCAGTGCATTCGCTGCCCGCGTCAAGCAACTGCTCATGGACTGCGGATGTGATACCGCTTATTTCAGCGCGGCGCAGCTCCTGATCGATCTTCGGCCGGACAGGGATCTCGATATGGTTTCGACAACTGTAGTGTCATATGTCTTGCGCCACGACTACGCGTCCAGAGCCAAAAATATCTGTGGTCTGACAAACGATGAGATCGACGCGCTGCTCGGTCACAAGCGCAGCGCGAACGCGCGCAGGAACGGGATTGACCTTGCGCTTCCCGATCATCAAAAGCTGGTCGCGCAGAAGATGGAGCGTTTTGTTTTTGATCCGGCAATCAGCTTGAATCCCGCAAATGATCCGATCCGGCTAAAAGCCAACGAACGCATCTCGCTGATTCCGTATAACGCTTATCGTTTCGTCAACGAAGGCAACGAACCGCTTACAGTCGATTTGGACATTTATGCCGCCGAACCGGATGAGTCGATTTGTTTTCACATCAATGCAGGCAAAACGCCGGATCTCAAACCGCACCGCAAAGCATTTGAACCTGCAAAGAGAAGCATCATCGGCATCGGTGACAGCAAGAAAGAAAGGAGCCATTAAACATGGAGCTTTGGGATGATAAACACAGCAATCTGACACCTACCACAGCCGACAGCGGTCGATACACGGGATTTGTGATGCTGCACGAGCTGGAATTCCGGTTCACGCTGAACAGGAAAAGCACGGCCAAACATCTTTATCGCGGCACCATCAGCGCAATTTCCCCCGAGGACGGGAAAGTCCTGAAATACGAGACGCAGAACGCTGGGCAAAAGTCAACTACCGCAGTATCTGCAGAGGTGTATTGCAACTCCGGATCGCTGGATGCGATCCAAAGCGCGATCACGGAAGCGGCGCTCCGCTTGTACGCCAACCATACGCCGACAATCTATCGCGCGCAGTATGGTGCCTCTCGCCCGGAAACGATCACACCCGCTCTGGCTGCTCACCTGTACGGAGAGAACTACATCAACATATCGCATTCCAGCAGCTCTACGGAACGGAAGAAGGCCATTTACAACAAACTCCTTAAATGCTATACCGCGATGCCTCCGATTGCGATGTCACAGTTTTCGATGAAAAAAATGTCCGCGTTCCTGAAGGAGCATGCATTCGGCGAAAAAATCCTGAGAGATCTGGCTGGCTTTTGGGATTACTGCATCGCAAAAGGCCACTGTACCGGTGGGTCGCCGTTCCAGCTTCTGCAAAAGCGCCGCATCTCCGCAAAAGCGCATAAAAATCGCGCCATGAGCGCATCCGTTCTCTCTGAGCAAACGCAGGATGCCCTGTTCGCGAAAGCGCTGACTCATCCGGACGGTCCGACGATCTCAGCTGTACTGCAGCTGTGGGCAGGCCTGGATCCGAAAAAGATAGAGACTCTGCGCTGGAAAGACATCCTGTTCGACGATGCCGAGCCGGACTATGTGCGTGTCGTGCTGTATCACCCTGATACTGCCGGATATACACATATCTATACGCGTCCGATGTTCCCTCAGGCAGCGCGAATCCTGCAGCTCCGTCGCGAACAGATCAAGTCGGAGTTCCGCACTGAAAACGCACTGCAAAATGCTCCTGTAGCATCCACTTTGTCGGATATCAGAGTTCCGCTGAAATCGGAGGATATCGTAAAAAGAAGCTCTACGCTACTGCGTGACTGCGGTGTTTTGGAAGAGACTTTCGCGCATCTCAAGGAGCCCGGCATGGCCGTCTCCAGGAGACTATTCAAAAACACGTACCGCAGCAATCTGATCCAAAAATGTGGCCTGGCGGATGATCCCTATACTGTTAAATTCCTCTGCGGTGAATCTCTGAGCGGTGACACCAGCAGCGACCATTATATTTCTTTCACGGACGAGGACGCGTCATACCGCCTCTATACTTTGATGCATGTTCTTGCGCCTGAGGAGCGCTATGACACCGCGCCGATCCTGCAGCAGGACGAGAAGGAGGGAACCGTCGAGTACACCATCAACCCATACAGCAGCAGACACTGCGCCGCCGTGGAGTGCCGTCTGGTTCTGATGCCGGGAGAAACATTCACGATGGAATGCACGCACGGCGTCACGGGAGATGTGGTGATCCGCGAAGTAGGAGAAGATGGCAAGCCGAAGCGGTTGAAGGCATCCCCGAAAACATCCGTACCGCAGGAGTCTTGATATCCCGAAAGCCTCGCATATAATATTGGTGCAATCATCCCGGGATTGAGGGATGATATGACATCCGGCAGGAACCGTCAAAATCGATTCCTGCCGAATGTGTGATTTCCCGTATTTGGTGCGTGTGACTCAGTGTGTGTAATCCCGCCAATTGTGCAAATTGAAGCGCAGACATCACTGCCATTCGTACTCTCGTAGTCAAGCCAATACAGTGAAACACGGAGCATTCAAAATCTCGATAGGCGCAGCAATCAGGGTTCAGGCATTTTCCACTGCTAGTTCCTCGAAATGCCTGTCAAGTTTTAACACAAATCCATCGCTTACATTCACTTGAACAGCAATCCGCATTTCACAATTCTCGATTACATAGGCCTTCTGTAAATAATTCATTGCGCTCTCATATTCAAATACACTCCCGTCAATCTGGTATTTGTTATCAGAGATCTTGAACTTTTGAAGGTAATTTCTGGCTTGAATCTCATCGAGACTCTCGACAGTATATTGTGTAACTTCCGCATTGAATGGAATAACAGCTTGTTTTAAAAACACATGGCTTTTTAGGTGTTGTTAGCGCCGGGAGATTTTCGCCAAAAAGTGCCGGGAGATTTTCGCCATTTTGCGCCGGAAGAATTTAGCCAATTTTAGCCGAAAGAAAATCGCCAA
>CACWHX010000026.1 GCA_902760845.1 Oscillospiraceae bacterium | reverse complement strand
TATATTACTAATCGCATGCTTTCCAGAAATCTAAGATGTTCGACTCCAGAAGATACAATATAAATACGCGTTGTTTCGATATTTGAATGTCCCAGAATAGGGCATATCCGTTCTCGGCGCTGTCCTTCGGCCTGAAGCTGTCGAACTTGATCTCGTTCCTTTCGACGAAGCGTTTGATCTGCATCCACAGCTTGTGCTCGGCGGTCAGCAGGTAGATTGCTGCCGTCAATGCGAAGTTTTTCTTGTTAAGTTTGCGGACGGCCTCATCGAAAGCCAAGCTGTGTTTTTCATTTCTGAAGTTCATAGGTAGTTCCTCACTTTCTCTGATGAATTGATTGAGCCGTCTGCGAAAGGCGGCGTTGTGGATGTCCTTCATGGTTTCGGTCATAACATCGGATCTGCTTGCTGCTCCGGCAAGGATTCGTTCCTTGATGCAGGGACAGCTATCGGCTGTGCATTTTCTTTTTCCGCAGTAATATGGGCAGTACCGGCAGTCGCACATTTCTGCCGTGTACTCAAAACGGTGAAGCACCATTATGCCGCCTCCTTTGGGACGAAATCTTGGAACGGCTGTCATCATCCGTTCCAATGCTCTTTGCTGGGGTGAATCTGAAAAGATCATTGTCTTGCTCCTTGTCTGTGAAATAAAAAAAGAGCCAACCGTTTCTTTTCAAAACGATTGGCTCCGAGGGCAACAAAAATCGGCAGGTAGTACTTGTGACTATCTGCCGTCCTTGTTCTGTGTTCAGTTGTTACTTGGGTTCGTATCTATCCTCAAAGGGAAAAAGCCGATTTTTCATCTACGATTTTGAAACTCTGAAAAACGGCTTTTGGGTAGCGAAAAAGCCCGATAAAATCGGGCTTTTTGCGGGGTACATCTTTTTCGTACCCTCTTGATGGCGGAGCGTGAGGGATTCGAACCCCCGTGGGCTTGCGCCCTAACGGTTTTCAAGACCGCCCCGTTATGACCGCTTCGGTAACGCTCCGGATGCACGGGCTGCGAAAAACAACTGGTCGTATTTTATCGCATCCGATTCAAAAAAGCAAGCAGAACCTACCGACGCGCGTGCGTCATTCCTCCTCCGGCATTCCATAGCTCTTCGCCAGCAGCTTCATCAGCGCGTGCGCGCCCTCGCGCGTGAGCATGATGTTCGCCACCTCCTCGATGGTCTTTTCCGGCATGTCGATCAGCCCCTTCTGCTGCGGGGTGTAGGTGTGCTTCATGTACATGTGGTAAAAGCTCAGCGAGCACTCGCTTCGCGTTTCGTTCGTTGAGATGTTGAATACGTTTGCAAACTGCGGTTTCATCGTCTGCGCCTCCCGTCTTTTTTCTCAATTATAAGCCCGCGCCGCCCATTCCCGCAAGAGCGAGTTTGACCGCTCGGCCGCGCCATTTTCAAAAAGGGGTTGCAAAAAAGTAAAACCTGTGTTAAAATGCATTACAGACAATGAAAGAAAGGAGCGTGATACGGACATGTATCTGTACAAACAGGATCACGATTTGGATGATCTGATTTTTGGCGACACCACTTGGCACCCCAGCAGCAAGTAAAGATCAAACCGCCGACCACGCTTTTGACAGCGTGGATTTTTTTATGCTGCGTAAGCAGCGCAAACCGCAATGGCAACCGCCGGTTGACAAATTGCCGAACAGACTTTCTTGCGCGCAACAGCGATCTCATGTATCGTGAGAGCATCAAACGCCGCCCGACCCCGGGCGGAGATGGAGGGCGCTATGATCCTTGCAGACAAAATCATTGATCTGAGAAAAAAGAACGGCTGGTCCCAGGAGGAGCTGGCGGAGAAGCTCGGCGTCAGCCGGCAGGCCATTTCCAAATGGGAGGGCGCGCAGTCCATACCGGACATGAACCGCATTCTTGCCATGTCCGATCTGTTCGGCGTCAGCACCGATTACTTATTAAAAGACGCGCTGGAGCCGGAGACCGCGCCGCGGCCGGCCGCCACGTCGGACAGCGACTTTCCCGTCCGGCGTGTGTCGATGGAGGAGGCCAACGCCTTTCTCGCGGCAAAGATCTATGCGGCGGGGCGCACCGCAGTGGGCGTGATGCTCTGCATTCTCTCCCCCATCCTGCTCATCGTCCTTTGCGGCGCGCAGGAGGCCGGGCGCGTCGCGCTCACGGAGCAGCAGGCCGCCGGGCTGGGGCTCACGGCGCTCATCGTCCTTGTCGCCGCGGCGGTCGCTCTGTTCGTTCTCGCCTCCCGCCGCACGGACGCTTTCGACGCGCTGGAGCAGGAGTGCATCGAAACGGAATACGGCGTGGACGGCATGGTTCGCGAGCGCCGGGAGCAGTACCAGGCCACGCACACGAGACTGCTCATGCTCGGCATCGTCCTTTGCGTGCTCTCAGTGCTGCCGATCTTCACGGCCATGATCCTGGACGCGGGCGACTTTGCCATGACGCTTGCCGTCGGTCTGCTGCTGGCGCTCGTTGCGACGGGCGTGCTGCTCATCGTTCGCACCGGCATCATCAACGGCGCGATGCAGGCGCTGCTGGAGGAGGGCGACTATACCCGCGAGAGCAAGGCCGAAAACAAACGCAACGCAACCGTCGCCGCAATCTACTGGCCGGCGGTGGCGGCCGTGTATCTCGCGTGGAGCTTTCTGAGCGGCGACTGGGGCCGCACCTGGGTCATCTGGCCGGTCGCGAGCGTGGCGTACGGCATTGTGTTCGCCATCCTGCGCATGACGCGAAGGGAGCCGTAGCTTGCTTTCTCCCGCCGGATGTGATATGGTGAACGCATCCAACGTACAACAGGAGGCGTCTACCATGGCATTCAAGCGGAAACTGACGGAGGAGCCCGTCGTCAAGGAGCATTTTCAGGGCGGCGCGGGCCATCTGGACATTTACCCCATTCTGAACGGCCCCGACGAGATGTACCACAAGGGGCGCGTCTGCTCGATCATGAAGCTGCAGCCCGGCTGCGAGATCGGCCGCCACCGCCATGAGGGCGACGGCGAGGTGTTCTACGTCCTCTCCGGCCACGGGCAGTATCTGCTCGACGGACAGTATGTCCCCGTCGAACCGGGCGACGTGCTCTTCGTTGACGACGGCGAGGAGCACGCCATGCGCAACGACGACGACACAGAAGACCTCGTCTGTGTCGCGGTGGTGCTCTACAGCAAATAAGGAACCCTCCCGCCCCGGAGCGAAATGCTCCGGGGCGGTTGCGTTTGCCTCGGCGCTGTGTTATACTGAGAAAAACCGCATAAAAAGGCTGCTCCGCGCCGTAGCGAACGGCAGAGGGGAATCGGGTGCAAGGCCCGGCGAGTCGGTCACTGTGAAGCCGCGTTTCGCGGATGAGTCAGAATACCTCGGAGCTGCCTGCGTTTCTGCCGGAACCGGGAACAGCGTCATTTTGCCGAGGTGTTGTCTGCACGCCGGCAGTTGTCTGTTGCCCGCTCATCGCGGGCTTTTTGCTTGCAGGAGCGCATTGCGGGAACCACAAAGGAGGATTCCCCATGAAAAAACGTGGAATCAGCATTCTTCTCGCGCTGCTCCTGCTCCTCTCGCTCCTGCCGGGCACGGCCCTTGCGCAGGGCGGCACGGTGCGGGTCATCGTCGAGAACCGGACCTTCACCGAGACGGTGGACGGCTTCTCCCCGGCGTGGACCGGGACGCTTTTTGACGAGACCGTCACGTACGCCGACGGCATGACCTGTCAGACCGCGCTGGAGACTGCCGCCGGGCAGGCGGGCGCCGCGCCCGATATCCTCTCCAGCGGCTACGGCGATTATCTGAACGGCGTCAACGGTCTCTCCGCCGGGGACTATCCCCGCAAGACCGGCGCCTACAACATGAGCGGCTGGCTCGTCGCGCTGAACGACTGGTACGGCAACGACGGCCTTTCCACGGCGGTCGCCGCGGGCGACACCGTTCGCTTCTCCTACAGCTGCGACGGCGGCCCCGATGTGGGCAGCGACTGGAGCAGCGACGCTCACAAGTGCGCCGCCTTCACCGACGTCGAGGACGATTGGGCGCGCGCGGGCATCTGCCGCATGGCGGAGGCCGGCATTATGAACGGCACGTCGCCCACCACCTTCTCGCCCGGCGCCGCCACCACCCGCGCTATGCTCGTGATGGTGCTGTACCGGCTCGCGGCGGCCAACACCCAGGCGGCGAGCGCGCCCTTCCCCGACACGGCGCTCGGAACATGGTATACCGACGCTGTCGATTGGGCGGCAAAGAACGACATCGTCAGAGGGTATCCCGACGGCACCTTCCTGCCCGACAGGCCCGTGACGCGCGAAGAGGCCGCGACCATTCTCTATCGCTATTACGCGAGCGGCGGCTCCAGCGGCCTGACGGAGACGCTTTCCGCCTTCACCGACGCCGGCAGCGTGCAGCCCTACGCCCGCGACGCGATGCGCTGGGCGGTGCAGAACGGCGTCATCAACGGCATGTCTCCCACCACGCTCGTGCCGCAGGGCGCGGCAACGCGCGCGCAGCTCGCGGCCATCCTCGCGCGCATCGTGTCCGTCCATACGCCGCTGGACGCGGTGCAGCTCTATACGCTTACCAAGATCCCCGCGCCGGGCTACGGCGACGAGTGGGTCGTGTTTGACACCGCGCGTCTGCGCTCCGGCGCCACCCCCGCCTATGAGACGGGCTGGTATGAAAAGCTTGCCGCGCAGGTCAGCGCCACAAACGGCACGCTGAACGCCCGCTACGCGACCGACTATGCGCGCGTCGTCCTCACGGTGACGGCGCTGGGCCGAGACGCGACGAACGTCGCGGGCTATGATCTCACCGCGCCGCTGCAGGATGTCGCCAGGGTCACCGCGCAGGGCGTCAACGGCGCGATTTACGCGCTGCTCGCGCTCGACAGCGGCAGCTACGCCTCCGATGTGCGCGGCGACTATGTACAGGCCATCCTGGACGCGCAGCTCGCCGACGGCGGCTATACCTATCGCGACGGCGACCCCGCCGATCCCGATCTCACCGCCATGGCGCTGCAGGCGCTCGCACACTGCCGCGGCGACGCGGCGGTGGACGCGGCCATTGACAAGGCGCTCGCCTGCCTTTCCGGCATGCAGCGTCCGGACGGCGGCTTCTTCAGCTGGGGCGATTCCTCGTGCGAGAGCACGGCGCAGGCCATCATCGCCCTCTCGGAGCTGGGCGTCGCCCTGGATGACGGCCGCTTCGTCAAGGGCGGCAGCACGCTGCTCGACAATCTCCTGACCTTCCAGCTGAAGGACGGCAGCTTCTGCCACACCAAGAGCGACGGCACAACCAACCTGTACGCCACCGAGCAGGCGTTCCGCGCGCTCGTCGCGGTGGAATGCGGCGCGCTCTACAGCGTGCGATAACGAAAGGAACGATCCGGTATGCGCAGACGGCAAACTGTCCTTCTAACCGTCCTTCTCTGCCTCGTACTCGTCGCGGGCATCGTCCTCGGCGTGACCGCGCGGCAGAGCAGGGCCGACACGGCCGTTCCGACAGTCGCGGCGGAGTCCGCGCTGCCGGCGGCGCCGTCCGCGCTGCCTTCGGAGACGGCAGAACCCTCCGCGGAGGCGGACCCCGCCGCCGTGAGCGCCGACCCGGACGCGGCTGCGCCGGGATCGACCGACGCTCCAACGGCCACGCCGCGCGCCTCGGTCGCACCGGACGCGACGCCGACGCCGGCGGCGCCAGACCCCACCCCCACGCCGGCGGCGGAGACGTGCACGCTCTCGATCACATGCGGCACGGCGCTCGCGAGCGACGCGCTTTCGGACGCGATACGCGCCGTGCTCCCGGCGGACGGGCAGATCCTCTATATCACGGCCGAGCTGCAGGATGGCGACACGGTCTGGTCGGTCCTGCAGCGCGCCTGCCGCGAGCGCGGCGTGGCGCTGGAGGCAAACTGGACGCCGGCCTACAACACCGCCTACGTGCAGGGCATCGGCCATCTGTATGAGTTCGACTGCGGACAGGGCTCCGGCTGGATCTTCAGCGTGAACGGCACGGTCCCCGGCGTCGGCTGCAGCAGCTATACCGTGCAGCCCGGCGACGTCATCCGCTGGATGTATACCTGCGACTATGGAAACGATGTATAAAACACCTCCGCGAAACGACGCTTTCTGCGCGCTGCACAGCGCGCTCTCCTTCGCGTTTTATGTCGTGGTGCTCGCGGTGACGATGCTGGTGCTGCACCCGGCGTATCTTGCAATTTCGCTGTGCTCGGCGGCGGCATACCTCGCCGCGCTGGACACGCCGCGCGGTCTGCTGCGGCGGCTGCGCTGGGTGCTGCCGCTCATGGTCATCACGGTGTTTTTTAACGCGATGTTTTCTCATCGCGGCATGACCGTGCTGTTTTATCTGCGCAACGGCAACGCCGTCACGCTGGAGAGCATCGTGTTCGGCCTGCTCGCGTCGGTGATGCTCGCGGCGACGGTGCTGTGGTTTGCAAGCCTCCACATCGTGCTCACGTCGGAAAAGCTCATGGCGGTCACAGGGCGGCTCGCACCCGCGCTGTCGCTGCTGCTGAGCATGGCGCTGCGCTTCGTGCCGCGCATCTCGCGCCAGATCAAAAGGACCGCGCAGGCGCAGCGCGCGCTGTACCCGCCGGCGGGCTTGTCTGACCGGCTGCGCTTCGGCGTGCGCGTCCTCTCCGTCACGGTGTCGGTCGCGCTGGAAAACGCCGTCGTCACGGCCGACTCCATGCGCAGCAGGGGCTACGGGCTTCCGGGGCGCACCGCCTTTCGCCGGGAGCGCTGGGGCGCGCGGGAGCGCGGCTTCGCCGCGTTGTTCGTTCCGCTGGCGGCCGTCGTCCTCGCGGGACTGCTCGCCGGCCGTGCGGCGGCGAACTTCTATCCCTCGCTCGATTTTGCCGCGCCGGATGCGCTGGGCGCGGCCTCGCGCGCGGCGTTCACGCTGCTGTGCAATCTCCCCCTGCTGCTGAACCGAAAGGAGGCGCTGACGTGGCGTCGGTTGCGTTCGAACATCTGACCTTTACCTACCCCCTCGCGGAGACGAGCGCGCTGCGCGATGTCTCGCTCACGGTGCGGGAGGGGGAGTTTCTGCTGCTCTGCGGCGTTTCCGGCTGCGGCAAGACCACGCTGCTGCGTCACCTGAAAACCGCGCTCACGCCGCACGGCGCGCGGCAGGGGCGCGTCCTGCTCGACGGCGAGGCGCTGGACACGTGGGACGAGCGCGCGCAGGCACAGCGCATCGGCTTTGTGCTGCAGCAGCCGGAGGATCAGATCGTCACGGACAAGGTCTGGCACGAGCTGGCCTTCGGGCTGGAAAATCTCGGCGCGGACGAGCGGACGATCCAGCTGCGTGTCGGCGAGATGGCGAGCTTTTTCGGCATCCAGACATGGTTTGACCGGGAGACGGATACGCTTTCCGGCGGACAAAAGCAGCTTTTGAATCTTGCCGCCGTCATGGCGATGCACCCGGACGTGCTCGTGCTCGACGAGCCGACGGGACAGCTCGACCCCATTGCGGCGGCGGAATTTTTGCGCGCCGTGCAGCGCCTGAACCGCGAGCTGGGCGTGACCGTGGTGCTCTCCGAGCACCGGCTGGAGGACGCGCTCGCCATGGCCGACCGCGCGGCCGTGCTGGAGGACGGGCGGCTCGTCGCGCTGGGCACGCCCGAGGAGGCGGCGCGCGCGCTGCTCGCGCAGGCAAGCCCCTTCTTCGCCGCGATGCCCGCGCCCGTGCGGCTCTGGGGCGCGCTGGGGGCGGAGGGCCCCTGCCCGCTCGACGTGCGCGCCGGGCGGGCGCTGCTGCGCCGCGTCCATCCCGCCGGACGGTCCCCGTCGGTCGAGCCCGACCCGGAGGGCGCGCCGCTCCTGACGCTGCGCGAGGTGTGGTTTCGCTACGAGCGCAGCGCCCCTGACGTGCTGCGCGGCCTCGATCTCACGGTGCACACGGGCGAAATCTTCGCCATTGTCGGCGGCAACGGCAGCGGCAAGAGCACGGTGCTCGCGGTCCTCTCCGGGCTGCAGAGACCCTATCGCGGCAAGGTGCAGCGCGGCAGCGCGACCGTCGCCGCGCTCGCGCAGGACCCCCGCGCCATGTTCTGGCGCGACACAGTGCGCGCCGAGTTGGAGGACGCGGCGCGCGCGCTGCATCTGTCGAGTCCGGAGGCGGACGCGCGCATTGCGGACGCGGCGGAATCCATGGCGCTCACCGCGCTTCTGGAGCGCAATCCCTTTGATCTCTCCGGCGGCGAGCAGCAGCGCGCGGCGCTCGCGAAGCTTCTGATCCGGCGGCCGGACGTGCTGCTGCTGGACGAGCCGACCAAGGGCATGGACGCGGCGTTTCGCGCGTCCCTCGGCGCGTTGCTGCAGGCGCTCTGCGCGCGTGGCACGGCAGTGGTGCTCGTCTCGCACGACATTGCGTTCTGCGCCCGGTTTGCCCGCCGCGCCGCCCTGCTCTTTGACGGGCGCCTGCTCGCGGAGGGGCCGGCGCGCGCGTTCTTTGCCGGAAACCATTTCTACACCACGGCGGCCAACCGCATGGCGCGGCCCTGGCTGCCGGACGCGATCTTGTGCGAGGAGGTGATCGACGCATGCCGGAGCGCACAGACGGGCGCGGGCGAACGCTCTTCTCCGCCGCGCTGAGCTGCGTCCTCATCCCGGCGCTGCTGCTGCTCGGGAGCCTCGTTTGGGACAATCGGCGTTACTATCTCGTGAGCCTGCTCGTGATCGTGCTCTCCCTGCTGCCGATGCTGCTCCGCTTCGAGCGGCGAAAGCCGCAGGCGCGGGAGCTGGTCGTCCTCGCCGTGCTGACGGCGCTGGGCGTGGCGGGCCGCGCGGCGTTCGAGTTTGCGCCCGCGTTCAAGCCCGTGGCCGCCATCGTCATCGTAGCAGGCGCGGCGTTCGGCTGCGAGGCGGGCTTTCTGGTCGGCGCGGCAACGGCGTTTCTCTCCAACTTCTTCTTCGGCCAGGGGCCGTGGACGCCGTGGCAGATGTTCGGCTTCGGACTGGTTGGCTTTCTGGCCGGGCTTCTGTTTTCCCGGCGCTTCGCGCCGAAGCGGCTGGCGCTCTGCGCCTTCGGCGGGCTCGTGGTGTTCGCGCTCTATGGCCCGCTGCTCGACACGGCCACGGTGCTCATGGTCTCGGCGGACATCACGCGGGAGGCCATCCTCGCCGCGCTCGCCACAGGCGTCGCCTTCAACGCCGTGCACGCCGGGGCGACGGTCGTATTTCTCGCGCTCGCCGGCGAGCCGCTGCTGCGCAAACTCGACCGCGTGAAAGTAAAATACGGACTTTTGGAACCATAAAAGGGCAAAAGAGAGCCGCAAGCGGCTCTCTTTTGAGCCTGTCGAAAAACGTTTTTCGACAGGCGGGGCTTGCGCTGCATTCCTTGCCCTCGTTTGCGAATGCGATTCGCAATAGGAGGGCAATCCATTCCGCGAGAAGTATTTTTGCCCCGCGGCGAAGCCGCGCGGCAAAAATGATTTGACTCTATTCGCGCCTCCGGGCGCGAACTCTGCGAGGCCTCTTTTGACAAACTGAAGAGAGCCGCTTTGCGGCTCTCTTTTGATGTACGCACGCTCCATCGCCCTCGGCTTCGCCTCGGTTGGTCGGCGTGCGGGCTCGCCTTGCTCGCCTCAGGGTGTTTTTTCCGCGGCGGAGCCACGGCAAAAACGAATTTGGATTTTCTATGGCGAACGTGCCGGCGAAGGGTTGTCTGTGATTTGAAGGACCCGCCCACGGATGGCATCCGTGGGCGGGTCCTTTGGGTTTTGGCCGGTTCGAAGTCATCGTTCTTCCCGGAAGTATGCCAGACCCAGGCTGGCCGGGGGCTGGTTTTCGCGCTTGTTGCGCATGCTGGTGATGACGAGCACGATGATCGTGACCACATAGGGCAGCATCTTGTACAGCTCCTTGACAGCGAGATCCGTGCCGGTCGGCAGGAAGATATACAGGATATACAGCCCGCCAAAGAGGAAGGACGACAGCACGCCCCAGTTCGGCTTCCAGATCGTGAAGATCACAAGCGCGATGGCGAGCCAGCCGCGGTCGCCGAAGGCGTCGTTCGACCAGACGCCGCTGGCGTAGTCCATGACGTAATACAGCCCGCCGAGACCCGCGATCATGCTGCCGATGCAGGTCGCGAGATACTTGTACTTTTTCACGTCGATGCCGGCGGCGTCGGCCGTGTTGGGATTTTCACCCACGGCGCGCAGGTGCAGCCCCGTGCGCGTCCGCTTGAGCACATACGCCGCGACGAGCGCGATGATGACCGCGAGATACGCGAGAAAGCCGTAGCTCAGAAAGATTTTTCCGAACCAGCCCAGCTTCGAGGCAAAGGGCAGCTTCCGCGCAAAATAGCCGTTCGTGGCCGAAAGCGCGATGCTCGGCACCTCGCTGCCGGAGAGCTTGATGAGCGAGCCGCCGAAGAAGTTGCCGAAGCCCACGCCAAACGTCGTGAGCGCGAGGCCCGTGACGTTCTGGTTCGCGCGGAGCGTGACCGTGAGAAAACAGTACAAAAGCCCCATCAGGAGCGACCCCGCAAGGCAGCTCAGCAGCGGGATGCCGACGGCAAGCACGCCGACCATCTCCGCCGCGGGCACGGCCTGTTCATACAAAAACGAGCCGATCACGCCGCAGATGGCGCCGACATACATGATGCCCGCGATGCCGAGATTGAGGTTTCCGGATTTCTCCGTGATGGTCTCGCCGGTGCTGCCGTACAAAAGCGGGATGCCCTGCACGACGGCTCTGGGAATAAAGGATACCAGATCAAGCATTTGCAGCGTCCCCCTCCTTCCTGCCGGACTTGCGGAAGCTCAGCTTGTACGAAATGAAAAACTCGCATCCGATGATAAAGAAAATGATGATGCCGGTGAGGATGGAGGAGAAGGACTGATTCAGCCCGAACACCGTGGACACCTCGCTCGCGCCCCGGCTCATGAACACCAGCAGCAGACTCGTAAAGATCATGGCGATGGGATTGAACTTCGCAAGCCACGAGACCATGACCGCCGTGAAGCCCTGCCCGCCGGCAAGCGTGGAGTTGATGGTGTGGTTGGTCCCGGCCACGAGCAGCACGCCCGCAAGCCCGCAGAGCGCGCCAGAGAGGAGCATCGTGCGGATAACGACCCGCTCGACCTTGATGCCGACGTAGCGCGCGGTGCGCTCGCTCTCGCCGACGACGGCGATTTCATAGCCGTGCTTGGAGTAGTTGAGATAGAAGTACACAAAGATCGTCAGCGCGGCCGCGACGAGGACGCTCAGCAGATATTTGTTTCCCCCGATCTGCGGAAACCAGCCGGCCTCGGTCGTGGGATTGATGATGCCCACGTTGCCGGAGCCCTTCGGCGACTCCCAGACGATGACGTAATAGGCCACGATCTGCGCGGCGACGTAGTTCATCATGAGGGTAAAGAGCGTCTCGTTCGTGTTCCACCTGGCCTTAAAGACGGCCGGGATCACGCCCCAGATCGCGCCCGCCGCGATTCCCGCAAGGCAGATGAGCGCGAGCAGCACCCCGTTGGGGAGCCGGTCGCCCAGCAGGAGCATGCAGGCGGCCGACGCCAGCGCCCCCGCCAGCGTCTGTCCCTCGGCGCCGATGTTCCAGAAGCGCATCTTGAACGCCGGCGTCACGGCCAGGGAGATGCACAGCAAAATCGCCAGATCCTGCAGCAGAATCCACACCTTGCGCCGCGTGCCGACCGCGCCGCGGAGGATCGTGGCATAGACCTGCAGGGGGTTTTCTCCGGTGCAGAGCGTCGTGACGATAGCGCAGAGAAGCAGCGCCAGCACGATGGCGACCGCGCGGATGGCCCACGCCCGATACCACGGCAGGCTGTCGCGCTTGACGATATGGACCAGCGGTTCTCTCGTTTGTTTATGCATCGGCCTTGTTCCCTCCCAGACGTGTCATCATCATGCCCACATCCCGCTTCGTCGCGCCCCGGCCGGGCACGATGCCGCTGACCTTGCCGCCGCAGAGCACCAGGATGCGGTCCGACAGCTCCAGCAGCACGTCCAGGTCCTCGCCGACATAGATGACGGCGACGCCCTGCCGCTTCTGGCGGTTGATGAGATCGTAGATGGTATAAGAGGAGTTGATGTCGAGCCCACGCACGGCATAGGCCGTGAGCAGCACCGTGGGGGCGGAGGCGATTTCGCGCCCGACCAGCACCTTCTGTACGTTGCCGCCGGAGAGCCGGCGCACCGGCGTCGTCACGCCGGGGGTGTTGACCTCCAGCTCCGCCACCACCGTTTCGGCAAGCTTTCTCGGGGCCTTGCGGTCGGTGAAGAGCGATCTGCCGCGCCGGAAGGAGCGCAGCATCATGTTGTCCGACAGGTCCATGTTCCCGACAAGACCCATGCCCAGCCGATCCTCCGGCACGAAGGAGAGCGAGACGCCCAGCTCCGCGATGGAGAGCGGGTCCTTTCCCAAAAGCTCCTCGCGGGTGCCGTCGTCCTTCACGTAGCAGATGCTGCCGCCCTCCGTGGGCTGCAGCCCGGCGATGGACTCCAGCAGCTCCTTCTGGCCACTACCGGATATGCCCGCGACGCCCAGAATCTCGCCGGAATTGGCGGTGAAGGACACGTCATCCAGCTTCAAAATCCCGTCCATGCTGCGCACCGTGAGCCCCTTGACCTCGATGCGCGGCCGGGGATCGACCGGATCGGGCCGCTCGATGTTCAGCGTCACGGGGCGGCCGACCATCATGTTCGTCATCTCCTGCGCGTTGGTCTCCCGCGTGAGCATGTCGCCCACGAACTGCCCATGGCGCAGGATGGCCACGCGGTCGCTCAGCGCCTCCACCTCGTGCATCTTGTGCGTGATGATGACGACGGCCTTTCCGTCGTCGCGCATGTTGCGCAGCACGGCGAAGAGCTTGTCCGTCTCCTGGGGCGTCAAAACGGCGGTCGGCTCGTCCAGAATCAGAATGTCCGCGCCGCGATAGAGCACCTTCACGATCTCCACCGTCTGCTTCTGCGAGACGGACATGTCGTAAATCTTCTGCTCCGGATCGACCTCGAAGCCGTATCGTTCGCAGATTTCGCGCACGCGCGCGGAGACGGCTTTGAGATCGAGCTTCTCATCCAGCCCGAGCGTGATGTTCTCCGCCGCGGTGAGCACGTCCACCAGCTTGAAGTGCTGATGGATCATGCCGACGCCGTGGTCGAACGCATCCTTGGGCGACTTGATGATAACCTCCTCGTCGTTCATGAAGATATGCCCCTCGTCCGGGTAATAGATGCCGGAGAGCATGTTCATGAGCGTGGTCTTGCCGCTGCCGTTTTCGCCGAGCAGGGCAAGGATCTCGCCGTGATAGATATCCAGCCAGCACTGGTCGTTGGCGAGCACAGAGCCGAAGCGCTTTGTGATGTTGCGCATCTTGACTGCGGCGGTCTGTTCCTTCAAAGTGTTGTCCCTCCATAGCGTCTCGTGTTCATCCCTGAAAGCGCGGTGCGGCGCGCCGTCCTTTCAGGGATGACAAGAGAAGCCCCGATGGTCGGTCGGGGCTTCCCATTCCATGCTGGAATCAAAAATCAATACTGCTCGTCAAGCAGGGTGATGCCGTCGATGCGCAGATCGAAGTACGGCGCGGAGCGGGACTCGGACTCGTGGAAATACCCGTCGGAAACGACCTCGGTGTCCGGGGTGTAGTCCGGATCGGTGTCCACGTCGGCCTCATAGCTGTCGAGCGTCACGCCGTCCACGGTGAAGGCGGCGGTGTCAAACACATGCACCGTGCCGGCCTCCAGCGCGGCCTTGGCCTCTTCGATGGCCGCGATTGTGCCCTCGGCCGCGACCTGCTCGTTCACGTCCGTGAGGACGACGGAGCCGGTCGCAAGATCGCCCGTCCAGTCAACGTCGATGCCCTCACCGTTCATGACGGAGGTAATCACGTACTTATAGTACGGCGCCCAGTCGATGCGGGAGGAAACGATGAAGGTGTTCGGGCAGGCTTCGATCGTGCTGCCGTTGTAGGAGACGTTCGGCACGCCGGCGGCCTCGCAGGCGGTCGGAGCGCCCATGGAGTCGGCGTGCTGGCTGATGAGCTTGCAGCCGTCGTTGATGAGCTTGTTCGCGGCTTCCTTCTCGGCGGCCTCGTCATACCAGGAGCCCGTGAAGGTGACTTCCATCGTCGCGGTCGGGCACACGCTGCGCGCGCCGAGGAAGAAGGCGGTGTAGCCGGAGATGACCTCCGCGTAGGTGTAGGCGCCGACATAGCCGATCTTGGCCTCGTCCGCGGTGAAGTCGCCCGCTTCGATCATCTCGTTGAGCTTCAGTCCCGCGGCGATGCCGGCGAGATAGCGGCCCTCATAGATGGAGGCGAATGCGTTGTGGTAATTGTCCAGTCCTTCCGTGTGCGCCTTGGTGCCGGTGGAGTGGCAGAACTGCACATCCGGGAACTCCTTGGCAGCCTGGATGAGGAAGTCCTCGTGGCCGAAGCTGTCGGCAAACACGACGTTGCAGCCGGCGTCGGCCAGCTCGGCCGCGGCGTCATAGCACGCCTCGGTCTCGTCGATGTTGGTGCGGATCACGTAGTCCACGCCCAGGTCCTCGCAGGCGGCCTTGGCGGCGTTGATGAAGTTGAGGTCGTAGGTGGAGTTTTCGTCGTGCAGGCAGATAAATCCGACCTTGAAGTCGGCAGTGTCGGCGGCGTCGGTCTCCCCGGCGCTGCCGGCAGGCTCGTCGGTCTTGCCGCCGTTGCCGCAGGCGCACAGCGCGAACACCAGAACCAGAGCCAGAAGCAGTGCGATCAGTTTCTTCATGTGTCTTGTCTCCTCATTTTTGTTTTTTTATCGTCATCGCGTATGCGATTGGATAACGTCGTCAGGCGCGCTCCGGTCCGATTTCCCCGCGCGGCGGGAAATTCCCGTCCGCGGCGAAAAAACAAGATGCGGAGGCCGTTTTCGGTCTCCGCCAATACGCGCGCAGCGCGGCAAAGCGTCCGCGCTTTTCACAAATCCGTACCGATAGTCCGGTCATTTACGGCGACCGGGTAGAGACTCCAAAACCATATTATTTGTACTATATCGATGCGAGGTCTAACTTGTCGTTCGCGCCGGTTTTCGACGCCTCTCATAAAGTACCATCCGGCCGGGGCGGATGTCAAGGGGCGAAAGAGACAGAATTGCGGACCGTTTCGCCGCTTTCTCCGTCAATATCAGCAGAAAACGACACCCGTCTCCGGGTCCATGGAGGCGATGCGCGCGAGCGACTCCACCCGGCATCCCCGCGCGCGGATGCGCGCGCCGCCCGGCTGGAACGCCTTTTCGATGGCAATGCCCGCACCCACAACCGTCGCCCCGGCCTGCTGTACGAGATCAAGCAGCCCGTCGAGCGCCGCGCCGTTGGCGAGAAAATCGTCGATGATGAGCACGCGGTCGCCGGCGCGCAGGTGGTCCTTGCTCACGAGCACGGTGTTCATGCCGCCGTGGGTAAAGCTCATGACCTCGGTGGAGTACACATCGTCCGCAAGATTGCGGCTCTTGCCCTTTTTCGCGAACACGACCGGACAGTCGAACACCAGCCCGGCCACCGCCGCGATGCCGATGCCGCTGGCCTCGATCGTGAGGAGCTTGTTCACGCCGCAGCCGTCAAACAGCCGCTTCCACTCCTCGCCCATGGCCCGAAACAGCTTCACATCCATCTGGTGGTTGAGAAAGCTGTCCACCTTGAGAATCTCGGCCGACTTTACCTGTCCGTCCGCGCGGATGCGCTCCTCCAGCAGCTTCATATGCACACTCCCGTCCGGTCGTTTTGTTTATGGTATCACTGTTTGCGCCCGTGCGCAACGGTTTTTGACAAATTTTCAGACTTTTTGCGAAAAATCACCTGCGCGCCCGGTTGACACGGTATCGCAGATGGGATATCATCGTTGCGAATGCAAACCGGTAAGGAGAGACAGCTATGCGCATCGAAACGATCTACCAGTCCCTCGGCGTCTCCGCCAGGGTCTTTCAATATGGCGAGCGGGTCCTGGACGCGCTCGCGCCGCGCTTCGCCCAAATCGACGCGACGGCGGAATACAACCAGTGCAAGGTCCTGCACGCCATGCAGCGCAACCACGTGAACGCCGCGCACTTCGCCGCCACCACCGGCTACGGCTATAACGACGAGGGGCGCGACAACCTGGAGCGCGTGTACGCCGACGTCTTTCACACCGAGGCCGCGCTCGTCCGCCCGCAGATCACCTGCGGCACGCACGCGCTCGCCGTCGCGCTCGGCGCGAATCTCCTGCCGGGGGACGAGCTGCTCTCCCCCGTCGGCGCGCCGTATGACACGCTGGAGGAGGTCATCGGCATCCGCGAGAGCGCGGGCTCGCTGAAGGAATACGGCGTGCGCTACGCGCAGGTGGACCTGCTGCCGGACGGGACGTTTGACTATCCGGCCATCGCGCGCGCCATCCACGCGGGCACAAAAATGGTGACCATCCAGCGCTCAAAGGGCTATGCCGCGCGTCCGACGTTCTCGGTCTCCCAAATTGGCGAGCTGATCGCGTTCTGCAAGCAGTGCAAGCCCGATCTCATCTGCATGGTGGACAACTGCTACGGCGAGTTCGTGGAGGCGCGCGAGCCGTCCGACGCGGGGGCGGATCTCGTCGTCGGCTCCCTCATCAAAAATCCCGGCGGAGGGCTTGCGCCCATCGGCGGCTATATCTGCGGCCGCGGGGACCTTGTGGCGCGCTGCGCCTACCGGTTGAGCGCCCCCGGCCTGGGGCAGGAGGTGGGCGCGAACCTGGGGCTCATGCCCGCGTTTTATCAGGGCCTGTTCCTCGCGCCGACCGTGACGGCGGGCGCGCTCAAGGGCGCGATCTTCGCCGCGAATGTCTATGAACGCCTGGGCTTTCGCTGCATCCCGGACGCGCGGGAGCCGCGGCACGATATCATCCAGGCCGTGGAGCTGGGGTCCCGGGAGGGTATGCTCGCCTTCTGCAAGGGCATCCAGCGCGCCGCGCCTGTGGACAGCTATGTCGATCCCGTCCCGTGGCCGATGCCCGGCTATGACGCGGACGTTATCATGGCGGCGGGCGCGTTCGTGCAGGGCAGCAGCATCGAGCTGAGCGCCGACGGACCGGTCCGCCCTCCCTACGCCGTCTTTTTTCAGGGTGGGCTCACGTGGTATCACGCAAAGCTCGGCATTCTCATGAGTCTGCAAAGCCTGCTGGACGCCGGGCTGGTCGATTGGAAGGAGGAGGCGTAAGATGTGGTTCTGGCTTTCCATCATCGCGCTGCTCTGCTGGTCGGGGTCCGACCTGTTTTCCAAGCTCGGCTGCCGCGAGCCGGACGATAAGCTCGCCCACCTGAAGATGGTCATGGCCGTCGGCCTCGTGATGGGGCTGCACGCGGCGTATGAAATCTTCATCGGCGGCACGGAAATCTCGTGGCGGATCATCTGGGTCTATCTGCCCGTGTCGCTGCTGTACATCCTCTCGATGACGATCGGCTATGTCGGACTGCGGTACATCGAGCTGTCGATCTCCACGCCAATCTGCAACGCCTCCGGCGCGCTCGTGGCGGTCGTGTACTTTCTCACCGGCGATATGGACAGCATCGCCGCGCTCGCGGCGGTGGTGCTCGTGTGTCTCGGCGTGATCGGCCTCGGCGTGGTGGAGTCGCGCGAGGATGAGCAGCTGCGTGCCGCGCGGCAGGAGGCGTCAAACTATAAATACGCCAAGTCCTGGCTCGCGCTTGCGCTCCCCATCGCCTACTGCCTGCTCGACGCCGCCGGCACCTATGCCGACAGTCTCGTGCTTCGCACGCTCAACGAGGACAGCGCCAACTGCGCCTATGAACTGACGTTTCTGCTGGCGGGCGCCGCTTCGTTCGTCTATGTTGTGCTCATCCGGCGCGACCGGCTCGTGCCCAAGGCGGAGCTCCCCAAATACGTCGGCGCCGTTTTTGAGACCGGCGGCCAGCTCGCCTACATCTACGCCATCGCGGATGAGCGGCACGTCATGTACGCCGCGCCCATCATCTCCGCCTACTGCGTGGTCTCCATGCTGTGGAGCCGCCTGTTTTTGAAGGAAAAGCTCTCGTCGAGGCACTATCTGATGATCCTGCTTGTCGTCATCGGGATCGTGATTCTGGGCATTTTGGATGTCTGAAGGCAGGTGAGACAACAACATGAAAAAAACAATCGCCTACGCCGTCCGGCGCAGCTTGCCGATCCTGATCGGCTTTTTCCCGGTTGGGCTCGCCTACGGCGTGCTGATGCAGAACGCGGGCTACAATTTTCTCTGGACCGGGGCGTGCAGCCTCTTCGTGTTCACCGGCTCGCTGCAATTTCTGATGGTCGATTTCCTTACGAGCGTGACGCCGCTCTTCACCGTGGCGGTCATGGCGCTGCTGCTCAGCAGCCGCCACATCTTTTACGGGCTGTCGTTTATCGAGAAGTTTCGTGAATTCGGCCCGGCGCGCTGGTATCTGATCTACGCGCTCAACGACGAGGCCTACTCGCTCCACTGCGCCTATCGTCCGGAGGCAGGCGTGGATGAAAAATGGGCGTTCGTCCTCTCGGCGGTCTGCGTGCAGCTCTACTGGGTGGTCTGCTCCATGCTGGGCGGTCTGCTCGGCCGGCTCATCACGTTTGACACCACGGGCATCGACTTTGCGCTGACGGTGCTGTTCGTCGTGATCCTGCTCGACCAGCTTCGCGGCGCAAGCGTGAAGCTCCCGGCGGTTGCGGCGATGCTTTCGAGCGTCGTGTGCATCCTGGTGTTCGGCCCCGCCAACTTCATTCTCCCGTCGCTGCTGGTCACGGTCGCCGCGCTCACGCTGCTGCGGCCGAAGCTGGAGCCGAAGCTCTCGAAAACGGAGGTGGTGTGACATGGTCCTCCCGGTCGGGCAAAGCATCCTCGTCATCGCCGTGTGCGCCGCCGCCACGCAGCTGGAGCGGTGGCTGCCGTTTCTTCTGTTCCGGGGCCGCGCGGTGCCGCCGGTCGTGCAGTATTTGGGAAAGCTCCTGCCCATGGCCGTCATGGCGACGCTTGTGATCTACTGCCTGCGCGACGTGACGTTTGCAGCGGCGGCGGATTTTGTGCCGGAGCTGATCGCCATCGCGGTCGTCGTGGGGCTGCACCTGTGGCGGCGCAGCACGTTCCTCAGCATCGTCGGCGGCACGGTGTGCTACATGGCATTGGTACAGCTGGTATTTTGACAAAACACTCCGAAGCCTCGCATGCGCGCTTCGGAGTGTTTTCGTCATTTTTTCCTGTTTTTCTGGTACAGCACCCAGAGGCCGTTCAGCAGTAGATTTTTTTCGTAATCAATCTCACGCCGGCAGTGCGGGATGATGGTGCCGGAGAGGCCGCCGGTGGCGATTACGGCCACACGTTCGCCCAGCTCCTCCTCCATCCGCTCGATCATGCCGTCGATCATGCAGGCCGTGCCGATGACGACGCCGGAGCGCATGGCCTCGACCGTTTCGCTGCTGATGCAGCGCTTCGGCGCATCCAGCGAGATGTGCGGCAGCTGCGCCGCGCCGGCAGCGAGGGCGTCCAGCGAGAGCCGCGCCCCGGGAATGATCGCGCCGCCGCGGATGCGGGCGTTCGAGTCGATGACGGTCATGGTCGTGGCGGTGCCCATGTCGATGATGATGAGCGGCGGCTCATGCATGCTGAGCGCCGCGGCCGCGCCCACGACAAGGTCGCTGCCCATCGTGGCGGGATCGTCCACGCCGATGTTCAGCCCCGTCTTCATGCCGGGTCCGACCACGACGGGCGTCTTGTCCGTCACCATGCGCACCGCCGCGCTGAGCGCCGCGTTCAGCGGCGGCACAACGCTGGAGAGGATGCTCCCCTCCATTCCCTTGGGATCAATGCCGCCGAACGCCAGCGCGGACTTCAGTGCGATGGCATACTCGTGCGCGGTCTTGTCAAGGTCCGTCTCCATGCGCGTAATGCCGACGATCTCGCCGTCCTCGATACAGCCGATCACGATATTTGTGTTTCCAACATCTACTGCAAGCAGCATTTCTGCATCACTGTCCTTTTTTCCCGGCGTTGATGAGCCGCACGATCACCGGTCCGAGCACGACGTTCACGACCAGCTCGAAGACGAAATTCAATCCGACCAGCCCGCCGATCATGTAAGCGCCGACGCTCTCGAAGCCCAGCGCGGCGCCCCAGCCGCGGATGGTGTCCATGAAAAAGAGCTCGCACCCTATGAGGAACAAGCCCGTGTTCACCACCGGGCAGACGACGGCCGCCGCGATGACGGCGACATAGCGGTTTTTCCGTTCCAGCGCGTGATACACGAGCCCGGCGCAGAGACCGGCGGCCGTGCCCTTGACCAGCACCGTCAGAATCGTTCCGAGCGCGTTTACGCCGAGAAACGCCGCCGCATCCCCCGTCAGGAGCACCACGACGCCGAATACAAGGCCGAGCCACGCGCCCGCCCACGCGCCATACATTGCCGCGCCGATGACGATCGGAACCAGCACCAGCGAAACCGAGAAGGTCCCGAGCCGGATGCCGCCGCCGATGAGCTGCAGCACGATGACGATGGCGGTGATAATCGCCACGCCCGTGAGCGCACGGGTCTTGCCACTGTTGTTTTGCATATTCAATTCCTCCTTGCTACTGTTCCCGGTCCGGCCGGGATATAGTGCGAAGCTATTATTGCAGATTCCCGAAAAAAAAGCAAGGGCGAGGGAGCCAAAAAAGCTCCTTCGCCCCATGATTTTTTGCGATACAGCTATTACTCCAGCTTATCCACAACGTCCAGATACAGCTCCGGCGAGCCGTCGCTGGGCATGAGGAAGCCCGTGCGCGGCGAAAAGCTGAAGCCGCAGAGCGTCGGGCCGTCCTGCAGGCAGGAGCGCTTGAACTGCTGGCTGAACAGGCGGCGGCAGTAGCTGCGCAACCACTTTTTCAGCGTCTCGTGGTCAAATTCGTCGCCGTAGGCAATGTCCGCAAGGCGCAGCACCTTGCCCGGCGTGAAGCCCTGCTCCACGAGGTAATACAGGAAAAAGTCCTGCAGATTGTACGGGCCGACGGATTCTTCGCTCTTCTGCGCGATCTCGCCGTTGCGCGTCGGCGGCAGCAGCTCCGGCGACACGGGCGTGTCGAGCACGTCAAACAGCGCGTCGGCAAGCACCTTGTCGTCCGTCGTCTCGGCGACGTAGCGCACGACCATCTGCACCATCGTCTTCGTCGCGCCGACGTTTACGTCGTACATGGAGATGTGGTCGCCGTTATAGGTGCACCAGCCGTCCGCGAACTCGGACAGGTCCTCCGTGCCGACGTGGATGCCGCCGTCGAGCTGGTTGGCAATGTCCATGAGAATTTGCGTGCGCTCACGCGCCTGCGCGTTTTCATAGACGATGTTGCGGTTTTCGGGATCGTGGCCGATGTCCTTGAAATGGAGCATCACGCTCTCGCCGATGTCGATGACGCGCACCGTCGCGCCAAGCTGCTCGGACACCACGATGGCGTTGGACTTTGTGCGGTCGGTCGTGCCGAAGCACGGCATGGTGACGGCCGTGACATTCTCAGGCGGCAGCCCCAGCAGCTTCACCGCCTCGGCGCAGATGATGACGGCAAGCGTGGAGTCCACCCCGCCGGAAATGCCGACGACCGGATATTTCAGCCCGGCGTACTGCATGCGCCGCGCCAGGCTCGCGGCCTGCATATGCAGCAGCCGCTTTGCCGCCGCGTGGTAGTCCTTCTCGTCCGCGGGGCGGAAGGGATACTTGGAATAGCCGCGCGTGAGAGGCGTCTCGCTGCGCTGCATCCCCCAGCGGATGACGACATGGCTGTCATGCTGTCCGGAAAACGACGTGTCACGCCGCCGCGCTGCGGTAAGCGTCTCAATGTCCAGCTCCGTGATCGCGACGGAGACGCCGTCCTCCGTCGCGGCGAGGACCGCGCCGTTTTCCGCCACGACGCACAGGCCCGAATAGACCGCGTCGGTGCTCGATTCGCCGGAACCGGGCGCGGCCATCACAAGGCCGCAGCGCAGGCGCGCGCTCTGCTCGCGGACCGCGGCGGTCTCCCGCTCGGCGGAATCCACGCGCATCGGAAACGACGAGAGCTGCGCGATGACCGTAGCCCCGGCGAGCGCGTGCGCCGCCGCCGGCGCGACCGGCGCGCAGGCGTCCCCGCCGAGCTGCGCCGCCACCTTCAGGCCGGGGATCGTGGTGTTTTCAAACAAAAGGTCCGTGCTGAAGCACACGGGGTAGAGATTTCCGATCTGCACCTCCCGCACCATATCGTCCGCAAGGGCAAAGTGCTTGTCGCCGGGGCAGCGCATCGGCACCACGCCGAGCACCTCGCCGTCGCAGACCGCGGCCGCGCAGCTGTAGAGCTTGCCGTTCATCTCCACCGGCAGACCCACAAACACCAGCATCTCCAGCCCGGCGGACTCCTCCACCACGCGGCGCAGGCCCTCGGCCGCGCCGCGCAGCAGCGTGTTCTGATAAAACAGATCGCCGCAGGTCGCGCCGGTGATGCTCAGCTCCGGAAACACGAGGAGCTTGACGTCCCCGTCCGCGCATGCGCGCATGGTCTCCGCGATTTTCGCGGCGTTGTACAGCGGGTCCGCCACGCGCAGCTCCGGCGCCGCCGCCGCCACCTTCAAAAATCCATGTTTCATGTTACCCTCTCACTCTTTTCTCAAATTTGGTTCTCATACATTCACGGCGCTTGCGCAAACGTCACGAGCGCCGCGTCAAAATAGCGCAGCACCGCCGCGCGGGTGGTGACAAACGTCGCCTCCGGAATCGTCACCGTGACGGTATCGCCCGTGACGGCGGCGGAGGCCGCGTCGTCCACCTGCGGCAGCACGTTCGCGTTCAGCTCTTCCGCCAGCTCCGGCAGGTGCCGCGCATAGTAGTCCGCCTCGTGCGGCGCGGTATAGCCGGGGATCGGCGCGCGGCCCGACGAGAAGCACACCGCCAGAAACAGCGCCGACACGAGCAGCACGATCACCGCGCCCGCCGGGCGCAGCCAGCGCACGATCTGAAAGCCGGGATGCTCCGGCGCCTGCCGCTCCTCCGGCGGCGGGATGGTCTGCTGCATGGTCTCAGAACGCGATGTGCGCGGCGATGTACGCTTCCAGCTCGCCGATGGGGATGCGCACCTGCTCCATGGTGTCGCGGTCGCGCACGGTGACGCAGCCGTCGGTCTCGGAGTCGAAGTCGTACGTCACGCACAGCGGCGTTCCGATCTCGTCCTGCCGGCGGTAGCGCTTGCCGATGGAGCCGGCCTCGTCATAGTCGCACATGAAGCGCTTTTGCAGCGTGTGATACAGCTCCGTCGCCGGCGCCCCCAGCTTCTTGGAAAGCGGCAGCACCGCGCACTTGAACGGCGCCAGCGCCGGGTGAAAGCGCATCACGACGCGCATGTCGTTTTTGTCCGCGTCCACGATCTCCTCGTCGTACGCCTCGCACAGAAACGCGAGCGTCACGCGGTCCGCGCCGAGCGACGGCTCGATGACGTAGGGGATGTAGTGCTCGTTCTTTTCGGGATCGAAATAATCCATGTCCTGCCCAGAATGCGTCTGGTGCTGCGTCAGGTCGTAGTCGGTGCGGTCGGCCACACCCCAGAGCTCGCCCCAGCCGAACGGGAAGCGATATTCAAAGTCCGTCGTCGCCTTGGAGTAGAAGCTCAGCTCCTCCTTCTCGTGGTCGCGCAGGCGGAGATTTTCCTCCCGGATCCTCAGGCCCTTCAGCCAATCGTGGCAGAAGCCGCGCCAGTAGGCGAACCACTCCAGATCGGTGCCCGGCTCGCAGAAGAACTCCAGCTCCATCTGCTCAAACTCCCGGATGCGGAAGATGAAGTTGCCCGGCGTGATCTCGTTGCGGAAGCTCTTGCCGATCTGGCACACGCCAAACGGGATCTTCCGGCGCGTGGTGCGCTGGATGTTCTTAAAATTCACGAAAATGCCCTGCGCCGTCTCCGGGCGCAGATAGACCTCGGCGGCGGTGTCCTCCGTGACGCCCTGGTGGGTCTTAAACATGAGATTGAATTTGCGGATATCGGTAAAGTCGCTCTTGCCGCAGCCGGGGCACGGGATGGCCTTTTCACGGATGAAAGCTACCATGTCGTCGTTCGTCATGGCCTCGACGTTCGCCTCCACGGCGGGATTTTCCTTCAGCCAGTCCTCGATGAGCTTGTCGGCGCGGTGGCGCATCCGGCAGCTTTTGCAGTCGATCAGCGGATCGTTGAACGTCGTGACGTGGCCCGACGCGACCCACACCTGCGGGTTCATGAGAATGGCGGCGTCCAGCCCCACGTTGTAGGGATTTTCCTGCACGAACTTCTGCCACCACGCGCGCTTGACGTTGTTTTTCAGCTCCACGCCGAGCGGGCCGTAGTCCCAGGCGTTGGCGAGTCCCCCGTAGATTTCCGAACCGGGATACACAAACCCGCGGTTCTTGCAGAGGGCGACGATTTTGTCCATGGTTTTCTCTGTGTTTTGCATCAATTTCCTCCTTGCCCCGTCACTGGCGGTGACGGTGGTATGCGTCTCCATTGGGAATTTACCCAATATGACAGTTTTCTATTATAACACCCGATTCGCTTCACCGCAAGCAATGATACAGTCTTAACAGGCGCGGCAAACACGGTATTGAATTTCTCCCCGACTTTGCCACTTGTTCCTTTTAGTCACCAAAAAGAAATTGAAAATAATTGTTGATTTTGCAAGGTTTTCCCTTGCTTTTTTTATTGTTGTATTGT
>CACWHX010000025.1 GCA_902760845.1 Oscillospiraceae bacterium | reverse complement strand
CAGCGTTTCTTTCCGGCTCCACCGGCTTTCTTTTCGCGCTGAAAAGAAAGCGGGTGGAATGCCTGCACTACGTCAACATCTGCGGTATCTTAACGAGGCAACCGGCCACAATCCAGCACCGCACCAACGCTCTTACCACGATCATCGTCTGCGGTACAGGAACGAAGGGACCAAGCGCAACTCCGCACCCCTGAGACGGGGGCTCTTTCGATGGACACCGCCGGGGGCATTCGCTCCCGGCTTTTTTGCGGCGGATTTGACAGGAGAATTTCTCTGTTATATAATGTATAGCCATATTGGAACCGGCGGCAGAATTTTTCTGCGGGAAAGAGCCTATGGAAACGATTACATCCCGAAAAAATCCGATGATTCAGCAGCTTCGCCTGCTCGCACGCAACGGCGCCGCGCGCAGGGACGCGGGGTGCTTTGTCTGCGACGGGGAGAAGCTGCTGCACGAGGCGCTGCAGAGCGGCGCGCGGATCGAAACCGTCCTCTGGGGCGAGGAGCCGACGACGGCGCTGCCGCCGGAGGTGCGGCAGGCGCGGGCCCCGGCGGAGCTGGCGGCGTACGCCTCGCCCCTTGCCAACTCGCCCGGCCCGGTGTTCACGGTCGCGCTGCCGCGGCACGCGCTGCCGCAGCGGCTGGAGCGCGTCATCGTGCTGGAGTCGGTGCAGGACCCCGGCAACGTCGGCACCGTGGTGCGCACGGCGGACGCCCTCGGCATGGACGCCGTGGTGCTCGCCGGCGCGTGCGCCGATCTCTGCAGCCCCAAGACGGTGCGCGCCACGATGGGGGCGATCTTCCGCCAGCCGGTGCTGGCGTGCACGCTGCCGGAGCTGCGGACGCTGCTGTGCGCGCACGAGCTGCCGCTCTACGGCGCGGCGCTCACCGCCGCAGCGCGGGACCTGCGCGCGGTTTCGCTGCGGCGCGCGGCAGTCGCCGTCGGCAGCGAGGGACGCGGCCTGAGCGAGGACCTGCTCGCGCTGTGCGCCGGGACGATCATCATCCCCATGCGCCCGGCGGCGGAGTCGCTCAACGCGGCGGTCGCGGCGTCCATCGTGATGTGGGAAATGATGCGGACAGAATGACGGAGAGGAGGCGCGGACCGTGTCGGAACTGAAATATTGGGTCTGGCTCTCCACGCGCCTTGGCGTGCGTGCGCGCATGAAGCTGGAGCTGCTGGAGCACTTCTCCGGCGTGCGCGCGCTCTATTTTGCGTCGGAGGCGGACTACCGCGCGGCGGCAAAGCTGACCGGGGAGGAGCTGCGCGCGCTCGGCGACAAGGAGCTCGACGGCGCGAACCGCGCGCTGGGTCTCTGCGACGAGCTGGATGTGCAGATCATCACGATCCGGGACGCGGCGTATCCGCAGCGGCTGAAGCAGATCTACGATCCGCCGGTCGCGCTCTATGTGCGCGGGCGGCTGCCCGAGCTTGACGATCGCGCGTCGGTTGCGGTCGTCGGCACGCGCAGGGCCACGCCCTACGGCGAGCGCATGGCCTCGAAGCTGGGCTATGAGATCACAAAATGCGGCGGAATCGTGATTTCCGGCATGACCGCGGGGATCGACGCCGCGTCCGCCGTCGGCGCGCTGCGGGCGGACGGGGCGTGTATCGGCGTCACCGGCGCGAATCTCGACGGTGCCTTCGGCGGTCGGCTCCCGCAGGACATCGCGGCAAACGGCGCGGTGCTCAGCGAGTTTGCGCCGGGGATCCCGGTGGGGCGCTTCGGCTTTCGCCTGCGCAACCGCATCACCGCGGGACTCAGCGTCGCCGCCGTGGTGGTGGAGGCGCCGGAGAAAAGCGGCGCGCTGCTCTTTGCCGACGAGGCGGCCGCGCAGGGCAGGGAGGTTTTCGCCGTGCCCGGCAACGCGGACGCGGCCAACTCCTACGGCACGAACGCGCTGCTGAAGGACGGCGCGCGCCCCGCGACGTGCGCGTGGGACATCCTCGGCGATTTTGCGCAGCTCTATCCCGGCACGCTGCGCCGCTATGACGCCGACGCGCGCCAGGAGCCGCAGCCTCTCCCGCCGGAGGACCGGCGCGAGACGGGCGAAACGTTTGCGCAGCTTCGCGCCCCAATCTCCCAAAAAGTGATTGACAAAGAAAAACGCGAGGAATATATTGACTTGCAGCAACAGCTCAGCGCGCTGAGCGAAACGCAGCTCAAGATCATTGCGGCGATGGACGCGCCGCAGCTTCATGTGGACGATATCATCGAAAAAGCGCGGCTCCCCGCGCCCACCGTGCTGGCGGAGCTGACGGTCCTGCAGATTCAGGGCTACGTCACGCAGGAGGCGGGCAAGCGGTTTTCGCTGAACGTGCGCCCGACAGCAATCCAAGGAAAGTGAGGAATCCCTCAGTATGGCAAAGGCAAAAACGGATCTGGTGATCGTGGAGTCTCCGGCGAAGGCCAGAACGATCGAAAAATATCTGGGCAGCAATTATAAGGTGGTGGCCTCGATGGGCCACCTGCGCGACCTGCCGAAGAGCACGCTCGGCGTGGACATCGAGGGCGGGTTCGAGCCGAAGTACCTGCCGGTCAAGGGCCGGGAGGACGTCATCAATGACCTGAAGAAGAAATCCAGGAGCGCGGACGTGGTCTATCTCGCGACCGACCCGGACCGCGAGGGCGAGGCCATCTCGTGGCATCTCAAGGAGCTGCTCGGCCTGCCGGACGAAAAGGCCCGGCGCGTCACGTTCAACGAGATCACAAAGCGCGTCGTGACGGAGAGCATCCGCAGCCCGCGTGAGATCGACCAGGACCTGGTGGACGCGCAGCAGGCGCGCCGCATCCTGGACCGCATCGTGGGCTACAAGCTCAGCCCGCTGCTGTGGAAAAAGGTCAAGCCCGGTCTCTCGGCGGGGCGCGTGCAGAGCGTCGCGACGCGCATCGTCGTGGACCGCGAAAACGAAATTCAAAGCTTTCAGAGCGAGGAATACTGGCTGCTCGACGCGGAGCTGCGCTGCGGCGACACGGACGAGACGTTCACCGCGCGCTATTACGGCACGCCGGAAAAGAAGCTGGACGTGCCAAGCGAGGCGGAGGCGGACCGGATCATCGCCGACGTGTCGGGCGAGCCGTTTCGCATCCACAGCGTCAAGCGCGGCACGAAGCAGCGCAGCCCGTCACCCCCGTTTATCACCTCCACGCTGCAGCAGGAGGCGTCGCGCCGCCTTGGCATGACGCCGCGGCGCACGATGTCCATCGCGCAGCAGCTGTATGAGGGCGTGGACATTACCGGCCGCGGCACCGTCGGTCTCATCACGTATATGCGTACCGATTCGCTGCGCCTGTCCGCCGAGGCGCTGCAGGCGGCGAAGGCGTTCATCATCGCGCACTACGGCCCGGAGTATTACCCGGCCAGCACGCGCACGTTCAAGACCAAGTCCGGCGCGCAGGACGCGCACGAGGCCATCCGCCCGACGGATGTGACGCTCACGCCGGAGGCCGTGCGCAAGGACCTTACGCAGGAGCAGTACCGGCTCTATCGCCTGATCTGGGGCCGCTTCACCGCGTGCCAGATGGCGAACGCCGTGTATGACAACGTCGTGGTGGACGCGCTGTCCGCGGGGCATCTCTTCCGCGCGAACTACTCCGAGCAGAAGTTTCCCGGCTACACCGCCGTCTATGAGGAGGCGAAGGACGAGGAGTCGAGCGAGATTCGCCGGCCGCTCCCGGCGCTGAAAACCGGCGACACGGTCGAGCTCGTGAAGGTCGCGAAGGAGCAGCAGTTCACGCAGCCGCCCACGCGCTACACGGAGGCGACGCTCATTCGCGCCATGGAGGAAAAGGGCATCGGCCGCCCGTCCACCTACGCGCCGACGATCTCCACCATCACCAGCCGCGGCTATGTCGTAAAGGAGGGGCGCTATCTGCGCCCGACGAATCTCGGCGAGGTTGTCACACAGATGATGGAGGAGTATTTCAAGGACATTGTGGACCTGAAATTCACCGCGCACATGGAGGACGAGCTCGACCGCATCGAGACCGGCGCCACGGCGTGGAAGGACGTGCTCGGCGCGTTTTACGGCGATTTTGACGCGGAGCTGCGCGACGCGGAGGCGAAGCTGGAGGGCAAGCACATCAAGGTGCCGGACGAATTGTCCGACGAGGTGTGCGACGTCTGCGGCCGGCAGATGGTCGTGAAGTCCGGCCGGTTCGGGCGGTTTCTGGCCTGCCCCGGCTATCCGGAGTGCACGTTCACCAAGCCGCTCGTCATCGAGATGCCTGGCAAATGCCCGAAGTGCGGCGGCCGCATCCTCAAGCGCACGTCCCGCAAGGGCTACACGTTCTACGCCTGCGAGCGCGGGCAGGAGTGCGGCTTCATGTCGTGGGAGGTGCCGACGAAGGATTTCTGCCCCGACTGCGGCAAGACGCTCTTCAAGCCCGCCGGAAAGGGCGCGAAGAAGGCGTTCTGCATCAACCCCGACTGCAAGAGCTTCGTGCCGGAGGATAAGCGCGGCTATCGCCGCCGGGTAAAGACCGACGCGGCGAAGTCCGGCGACGAGGCGGGAAAGAAGCCCGCGAAAAAATCCGCGGCGAAAAAGCCCGCCGCGAAAAAGACCAAGTCCGAATCATAAACCGCGCGCCGCCCGCGCGGCGCGCGAGCGGCGGAGGCTTCCCGGCGGCCGCGGGTCGCCGCGTTTTCCAGGAAGGAGGATGGTTCATGACCCAGGTGACCGTGATCGGCGCGGGGCTTGCCGGCTGCGAGTGCGCATGGCAGCTTGCGCGGCGCGGCGTCCCCGTGCGCCTCGTGGAGATGAAGCCGAAGAAAATGACGCCCGCGCACGTCTCGCCAAGCTTTGCGGAGCTGGTGTGCTCCAACTCCCTGCGCAGCGACGAGCTGACAAACGCCGTCGGCCTGCTCAAGGAGGAGCTGCGGCGTCTGCACGCCCTCATTCTGGAGAGCGCGGACCGCAACCGCGTCGCGGCGGGCGGCGCGCTGGCGGTGGACCGCGAGGGCTTCGCCGGCTATATCACCGAAAAAATCCGCAGCCATCCGCTGATCGAGGTCGTGGAGGAGGAGGCGACGGACATTCCCGACGGCATCGTCGTGCTCGCGACCGGGCCGCTCACGTCGGACGCCATGGCCGCGCGCATCCAGCGCCTCTGCCCGGAATTCGACCTGCACTTTTACGACGCCGTCGCGCCCATCGTCACGCTCGAGAGCGTGGACATGGACAGCGCCTATTTCGCCTCCCGCTACGACAAGGGGACGGCGGATTATGTAAACTGCCCGATGACGCGGGAGGAGTATACCGACTTCGTCCGGGAGCTGCGCGCCGCGCAGGAGGCGCCCGTCCACGGCTTTGACGACGGCGGCGTGTTCGAGGGCTGCATGCCCGTGGAGGTCATGGCCCGCCGCGGGGAGGACACGCTGCGCTACGGGCCGCTCAAGCCCGTGGGCCTGCGCGACCCGCGCACGGGGCAGGAGAGCTACGCCGTCGTGCAGCTCCGGCGCGACAACGCCGAGGGCACGCTCTATAATCTCGTCGGGTTCCAGACGCACCTGACGTGGGGCGAGCAGAAGCGCGTGTTTTCCAAAATCCCCGCGCTGAAAAACGCGGAGTTTGTGCGCTACGGCGTCATGCATCGCAACACCTATCTCAATTCGCCGAAGCTGCTCGACCGGTATTACCGGCTGAAGGCCGAGCCGCGCATCCGCTTTGCCGGGCAGATGACCGGCGTGGAGGGGTACGTGGAGTCCTGCGCCTCGGGGGCGCTTGTCGGCATCGAGACGGCCGCGGAGGTGCTGGGCCTGCCGCCGGTGGATTTCCCGCAGGAGACGGCCATCGGCGCGCTGGGGCTGTATGTTTCCGGCGGCAGCGTCGGCGATTTTCAGCCGATGAACATCAACTTCGGCATCATCGCGGCGCTGGACCACCGCGTCCGGGGCAAACGAAACAAAAACGCTGAAATTTCTGCGCGCGCACTTCGGATTCTGGAGGCGCTGCAGGCGGAAAAGGAGGTTTTGCACGAATGAAGATCATTGTAGACGCCATGGGCGGGGACAACGCCCCGCGGGAGATCGTAAAGGGCGCGCTCCTGGCGCATGAGCGGTTGGGCGTGGAGATCGTCCTCGTCGGACAGCGGGAGGCGATCGAGCGCTGTCTGCGCGCGGAGCCGGGCGGCTACACGCCGGAGATTGCGGACGCGCGCGAGATCGTCACCATGGACGACGACCCCAGCACCGCGACGCGGCGCAAGAAGGATTCGTCCATGGCGGTGGCGCTGCGGATGCTGCGGGACGGCGCGGGCGACGCGGTCGTCTCCGCCGGGAGCACGGGCGCGCTGCTCACGGGCGCGACGCTCACGGTCAGGCGCATCCGGGGCATCCGCCGCGCGGCGCTCGCGCCGGTGCTGCCCGACGGGGCGGACGGCGTCATGCTCATCGACTGCGGCGCAAACGCGGAGTGCACGCCGGAATATCTGCTCCAGTTCGCGTACATGGGGAGCTTCTATATGCGGCATATGCACGGCGTCGCGCGGCCGCGCGTGGGACTGTTGAGCAACGGCGCCGAGGCGCACAAGGGCGACGCGCTGCGCCACGAGACGTTCGCGCTGCTGAAGGACGCGGACGCGCGTGGGCGCATCCGGTTTGTCGGCAACGTCGAGGCGTCGCAGCTGTTTCAGAACGAGGCGGACGTGCTCGTGACGGACGGGTTTACCGGCAACGTCCTGCTCAAGGGCGTGGAGGGCACGCTCAAATACATGCTCCTGTCGCTCAAGGGCATGTTCTATAAGAATCTCAAAAACAAGCTCGCGGCGCTCGCCATCAAGGGCGAGTTCAGCGGGCTGAAGACCCGGCTCGATCCGAGCGAGGTCGGCGGCACGGCCCTGCTCGGCATCGCAAAGCCGGTCATCAAGGCGCACGGCTCGTCCGACGCAAGAGCGTTTTACAGCGCCATCCGGCAGGCGCAGCTCTTCGCCGGGAGCGGCATCATCGACGAGATCACGCGCCACATCGACGATATGCGCCTCTCCCCGGCGGCGGAGGAAGCCTGATGGACGCGCTGGAAGCCCGCCTGGGCTATACGTTCCGCGACCGCGGCCTGCTGGAGCACGCGCTCATGCACAGCTCCTATGTGAACGAGCGGCGCGACAAAGGGTGCACGAGCAACGAGCGGCTGGAATTTCTGGGCGACTCCGTGCTCGGCATGGTGACGGCGGACCGGCTCTATCATCTGTTTCCCGACATGCCGGAGGGGAAGATGAGCCGCCTGCGCGCCGAGCTGGTGTGCGAGCAGAGCCTGCAGAGCGCGGCGCGCACGCTGGAGCTCGGCGGCTATCTGCTGCTGGGCAAGGGAGAGGAGCGCAGCGGCGGACGCCGGCGCTCGTCCATCCTTGCCGACACGGTGGAGGCGGTCATTGCCGCGCTGTATCTTGACGGCGGGCTGGAGCCCGCGCGGCGGTTCATTCTCGATCACATCCTCGTGGGGCTCGACGAGGGGCGCATCCGCCACGTGGCGGATTACAAGACCGAGCTGCAGGAGCGCGTGCAGAAAAAGGCGGATCAGCACCTGGAATACGAGCTTGTGGGGCAGTGCGGTCCCGACCACAACAAGCGCTTTACCATGCGCGTGCTGCTCAACGGCGTCGAGATCGGCCGCGGCGTCGGTCACGCGAAGAAGGAGGCGGAGCAGTCCGCCGCCCGCGCCGCGCTGGAGGCCATGCAGAAGGAGGCGGGCGCTGTTGAAGCTGACGAGGATCACGCATAACGGCGTCGCCTGCGCCGTGCTGAGTGGGACGGAACCCGTTCTCACAGACGCACAGGCGATGCTGGACGCGCTCATGACCGCGGCATACGAATGCGGCACGAAGAATCTGGTCGTAGACAAGCGGCAGCTCACGCCGGACTTTTTTATCCTCAGCACGGGCGTCGCGGGGGAAATGCTGCAAAAGCTTGTGAACTACGGCGGGCGAATCGCCATTTACGGCGACTTTTCCCGCTACACCAGCAAGCCCCTGCATGACTTCATCTACGAGAGCAACCGGGGCGGAACGGTGTTTTTCGCCACCTCGCAGGAGGAAGCGATTGCGCTGCTGACAAACGCATAAGCGAAAGGGCTTTGAAAAACGTTTCGTTTTTCAAGGCCCTAAGCCTGTCGAAAAACGAGCTTTTCGACAGGAGGGGGGATTGCACTGCATGGCTTGCCCTCGTTCGCGAATGCGATTCGCGATAGGAGGGCAAGCCATTCCGCGAGAAGTATTTTTGCCCCACGGCGAAGCCGCGGGGCAAAAATGATTTGACCCAATTCGCGCCTCCGGGCGCGAACTCTGCGAGGCTTTTTTGACAAACTGATGGCTTTGAAAAACAACTCGTTTTTCAAAGCCATCAGTTTTATCGACGAAGCGCCGGCCGATTTCTGCGCTCAGGCGTCCCGCAGAGCGTCGCGCATGGCGGCGACGCTCTGGTCAATGTCCGCGCGCGTGGTGGCGTGCGAGCACACGCTCACGCGGATGACCGGCTCGCCCTTCCACAGGCTGCCGCCGCACCAGCAGACGCCGCCGGCCTGAATCCGCTCGAGCGCCCGCCGCGTCCGCTCCGGCGACCCGGCGCGAATCAGAAACTGGTTGAAGAACACGGGGATCACGAGTTGATAGCCCGCCTGCTCCAGCTCCGCCGCGAAGTATTCCGCGTTGTCGCAGAGCGTGTCGAGCAATTGCTCCACGCCCGACGCGCCGAGCTGCTTGAGCACCGCCCAGAGCGCGACGCCGCGCGCGCGGCGGGACATCTCCGTCGCGTAGCGCATCCCGTCGCGCTGCTCGCTGAACGGCACGTACGCGCCGCCGGCCTGCAGCGCGTGCGACAGCGCGTCCCGGTGGCGGCAGAGCACGATGCCGCAGTCATAGCCCGCGTTGAGCGTCTTGTGCGCGTCCACCGACCAGGAGTCCGCCTTCTCCATCCCCGCGACGAAGTGGCGCTGCCTGCCCGACGCGCGCGCCCACAGGCCGAACGCGCCGTCGATGTGGACCCACGCGCCGGCGGCCCTCGCCCTGTCGCACAGCGTGTCGATGGGGTCATAGCTGCCGCCGTTGACGTTCCCGGCCTGCAAGATCAGCAGCGTGCGCGCGTCCAGCGCGGGGAGGCGTTCCGCGCGCATCCGGCCATAGGCGTCCGCCGGCACGAGCTCCAGCTCCGCCCGGCCGATGCCCAGCACGGCCAGCGCCGCCGACACGGACACGTGCGCGTCCTCGCCGAGCACAACGCGGATGGGCGGCGCGTTTCGCAGCCCCCGCTCCGCGAGATCATAGCCCTGCCGCCGGAACAGCTCGCCCCGCGCCGCGGCGAGCGCGCAGATCAGCGCGTTGGACGAGCCGGTGACCAGCCCCATCGCGGTGTCCGGCGGCAGGTCGAACAGCTCCGTGAGCCAGCGCTCGCAGACCGTCTCCAGCTTGGACGCGACGGGGGACATCAGATAGAGCGCGGCGTTCTGGTTCCAGGTGTCGGTCAGCCATTCCGCCGCGTGGGCGACGGGCAGCAGCCCGCCAGTGACAAAGCCGAAATAGCGCCCGCCGGTCGCCGCCGTCGTGCCGGGCGCGCCGAGACGGTGCAGCTGCTCGATCACGCGCGCCGGGTCGGCGCCGGCCGCGGGGAGCGGCTCGTCAAATGCGTCCAGCGCCGCGAGGCCCGTCCCGTCCGGGAAGGCGGGGCGCGTCGAAACGCCGCCGACATACGCCGCGGCATATTGCTTTGTCTGCTCCAGTAAATCCAGATACGCTTGATCCATGACGATCCCTCCTGTGGCGGTGATGGTTCCATTCTAACAGCTTCGGCGGAGAAAATCTATCATTGCAAAAAAGGCGGCTTCGCGGTATACTATACTTTGTATGTGTATGCAAATTTTTCAGCAAGAGGGATACAGTTGTACTTACGAGCACTCGAAATTCAGGGCTTCAAGTCGTTTGCGGACAAGACGCGCCTGACCTTTGAACAGGATATCACCGCCATCGTCGGACCGAACGGCGCGGGCAAGTCCAACATTGCCGACGCCATCCTGTGGGTCATGGGCGAGCAGCGGACGCGCACGCTTCGCGGCGGCAAGATGGAGGATGTCATCTTCGGCGGCACGGAGACGCGCGGCAAGCTGGGCTTCGCGCAGGTGTCGCTCATTCTGGACAACAGCGCGGGGATGCTCCCGCTGGAGCAGGACGAGGTGACGATCACCCGCCGGTATTACCGCAGCGGCGAGAGCGAATATTTCATCAACCGCGAGGGCTGCCGCCTGCGCGACATCAACGAGCTGTTGATGGACACCGGCCTCGGCCGGGACGGCTATTCCATCATCGGGCAGGGGCGCATCTCCGAGATCATCGCCGGCAAGTCGAACGACCGGCGCGAGATCTTTGAGGAGGCCGCGGGCATTTCCCGTTACCGCTACCGCAAGGAGGAGGCGGAGCGGAAGCTCGCGCGCACAGAGGAAAATCTCCTGCGCATCAACGACAAGGTGGATGAGCTGGAGCTGCAGATCGAGCCGCTGCGGCAGCAGGCCGCCGCGGCCAGGCGCTATCTGGATCTGCGCGCGGAGCTGAAGGATCTGGAGGTCTCCGTCTGGATGGAGACGCTCGACCGGCTCAGAGAGCAGAACGAGACCGTGCAGCGCGACTATGCCGCCGCGCGGGACAATCTGCAGGGCGCGCAGCGCGAGCTGGAGCGGCTTTATGCCGAGGCCGAGCGCTACGCCGGGCAGATGCGCGAGCAGGACGTAGAGGCGGAGCGGCTGCGCGAGCGGCTCTCCGACACGGAGCGCGAGGCCGCCACGGCCGAATCCGACGCCGCGGTGCTGCGCGCGAACATGCAGACAAACGCCGAGAGCATCGCGCGCCTGCGCCTGGAGGCGTCCGAGCAGGCCGACCGCGTGACGGCGCTGCGCGAGCAGATTGCCGAAAGCGAGGCGCGCCTTGCCGCCATTTCCGGGGAAAAGGACGCCCTGCGCGCGCGGGCGGAGCAGATCATCGTCGAGATCGAGGCGAACACCGCCGACGCCGGCGCGGCGGACAAGGCGTTCGCGGCGCTGCTGGATCGGGAGAACGCGGCGGCCGCCGCGCTCGCCGAGCGGCGCACGGCCATCACCATGCTGGCCGACCAGAGCCAGGCGCTGCTGGACCGGGAAAACGCCATCCAGACCGCCTCGGCGGACGCGGCCGCACACAGCGCGGAGCTGGAAGCGGCCCTGGAGGAAAAGAACGCCGCGCACCGCGAGGCGGCGCAGCGGCTGGAGCGGCGCCAGACCGAGCAGCGCGACCGCGCGCGGCGGGCGCAGCTTTGCGAGCGCGCGGCGCGCGACGAGCAGGCGAAGCTCTCCTCGCTCACGGTCGATCTGCGCGCCACGGAGTCCCGCCTCCAGATGCTTGCGGATCTGGAGCGCGGCTACGAGGGCTACTCCAAGGCGGTCAAGACCGTCATGCGCGAGCGGGAGCGCGGCGCGCTCCGGGGCGTGCACGGCCCGGTGGCGAACCTCATCAGGACCGACGACCGCTGCGCCCTCGCCATCGAGACGGCGCTCGGCGCGGCGGCGCAGCACATCGTGGTGGATACGCAGTCTGACGGCGCCGCAGCCATCGAGCTGCTCAAGCAGCGCGACGGCGGCCGCGCGACCTTCCTGCCGCTGGACACGATCCGCCCCATGTCGCTCAGCGACGTGCCGCGCCAGGCGCGGGGCTATGTCGGCGTCGCGGCCGAGCTCGTTTCCTGCGAGGCGCGGTATACCGATATCATCCAAAATCTTCTGGGCCGCACCGTTGTGGCCGATACGCTGCGGAATGCCATCGCCATCGCGCGCGGCACGGGCAACCGCGTGCGCGTCGTCACGCTCGACGGGCAGGTCGTGAACGCCGGCGGCTCGCTCACCGGCGGCAGCGCCGCACGCGGCAGCGGGATCCTCTCGCGCGCGAACGAGCTCAAGCGCCTGCGCCAGACGCAGCAGCGGCTGAGCGAGGAGAAGCGGCAGTGCGAGGCGCGCCTTGCCGAGGCGGAGGACGCGCTGGAGACGGCGCGCACCCTGCTGGAGACGGCGCAGGCGAGCGCCGAAGAGGCGCGGGACGCGCTGCACGCCGCGGAGCGCGCGCGCACGCAGTGCGCGCTGCTGCTCGACGCCGCCCGCGCCGCCATGGAGGAGCAGGGCCGGTCAATCGCCGCCGTGCGCGCCGAACAGCTGGAACATCAAAACCGCATCGAGGCCGCCCGCGCCGAGGCGGACCGGGCGGAGCAGGCGCTCGCCGATGCGCGCCGCGCGCGCAGCGAGAGCGCCGACGGGCGCGAACGGTTTGACCAGCGCCGCCGCGCGCTGGCGGAGTCGCTCGCGGCCGTGCGCGCGGACGAGGCGTCGCTGGACGCCGAACGCGAGACGATTGAGCGCACCGTGCAGCAGATCGACGGGCTCTTCCGGGAGCTGGCGGACGACCGCGCCGCGCGCCTGCAGCAGATCACCGAGGCCGAGAGCGGCGCGGCCGCTCTGCAGCGGCAGCTGCAGGAAAGGGAGGCGCGCCTGGCCGCGCTGCGCGCGCGCGCCGACCAGCAGCGGCAGGACCTTGCCGCCGGAAGCGCGCGCCGCCTGGAGCTGGAGGGCATGCGCACCAGGGCGGACAAGCAGGCGCAGGAGCAAAACCGCGCGCTGCTGGACATGCAGGGCCTCGTCTCCCGCTTCGAGCAGAAGAAGCTCGCCGCCGACATGGAGGAAAAGCAACTGCTGGATAAGCTGTGGGACAGCTATGAGCTGAGCCACACGGCGGCGCAGGCCGTGCGCACGCCCATTGAGAGCATGAGCAAGGCCAACCGCCGCATGGCGGAGCTGCGGCGCGGCATCGGTGCGCTCGGCACGCCGAATCTCGGCGCGATCGACGAATTTGACCGCGTGAACGAGCGCTACACGTTCCTCACCGGGCAGCGCGACGACGTGCTCAAGGCAAAGCGCGAGCTCACCGGCATCATCACGGATGTCACCGCCGAGATGGAGGAGATCTTCAGGCGCGAATTTCACAACATCGACGAGGCGTTTCGCAAGACGTTTCTGGAGCTGTTCGGCGGCGGGCGCGCCGCGCTCGTGCTGGAGGACCCGGAGCACGTGCTCGACTGCGGCATCGACATCCGCGTCCAGCCGCCGGGGAAATCCGTCAGCACCATCAGCCTACTGTCCGGCGGGGAGATGGCGTTCGTGGCCATCGCGCTGTATTTCGCCATTCTCAAGGTACGGCCGACGCCGTTTTGCGTCATGGACGAGATCGAGGCGGCGCTGGACGAGGCGAACGTCGCGCGCTTTGCGGCCTACATGCGCACGATCTCGAAAAACACGCAGTTTCTTGTCATCACGCACCGCCGCGGCACCATGGAGGAGGCCGACCATCTCTTCGGCGTCACCATGCAGGAAAAGGGCGTTTCCCGCGTGATCGGGCTTTCGCTCGACGAGGCGGCTAAAACCATCCAATAACGGAGACAATGCAGTATGGGAATTTTTGATAAGCTCAGGCAGGGCCTGACCAAAACCAGAAACACCATGGACGCGCAGCTCACGGGCATCTTCGCGTCCTACGAGCCGGGGGACGAGGACTTTTTCGAGGACCTGGAGGAGTGCCTCATCCTGGCCGACACCGGCATCGAGACGACGGAACGCGCCATCGACGAGCTGCGCCGCGCCATCGGGCAGAAAAAGCTGCGCACCGGCGCGGAGGTCAAGCAGGAGTTTGTGCGCATCCTCGTGAAGATTCTCAAGGTGCAGGATACGGCGCTGCTGCTCACGACGCAGCCGTCGGTCATTCTCATCGTGGGCGTAAACGGCGTGGGCAAGACCACGACCATCGGAAAGCTCGCGCACCAGCTCGACGGCGAGGGCTACAGCGTGCTGCTCTCGGCGGCGGACACGTTTCGCGCCGCGGCGGCGGATCAGCTCACCGTCTGGGCCAAGCGCGCCGGCGTGGAGATCGTCAAGCACGGCGAGGGGTCCGATCCCGCCGCCGTGGTGTATGATTCCATCCAGGCGGCAAAGGCGCGCGGCACGGACGTCGTCATCGTCGATACCGCCGGGCGGCTGCACAACAAGACCAATCTCATGAACGAGCTGAACAAGATCACCCGCGTCGTCCGGCGCGAGCTGCCGGAGGCGGACGTGGAGACGCTCATGGTGCTCGACGCGACGACGGGGCAGAACGGGCTCATCCAGGCCAAGCAGTTTCTGGACACCGCCGATCTCACCGGCATCGTGCTCACAAAGCTCGACGGCACGGCGAAGGGCGGCATCGTGTTCGCCATCGCGCACGAGCTGCAGCTGCCGGTGAAGTACGTCGGCGTCGGCGAAAAGCTCGACGATCTGCTGGAGTTCAAGCCGGCCGAGTTTGTGGAGGCGCTGCTGTCATGATGTTTATTCTTGCCAGCAACAACGCGCACAAGCACGCCGAGATCGGCGCCATCCTCGCGGACATGGGCGTGGAGCTCGTGCCGCAGCGCGAGGCCGGGTGCGGCTTTGAAGTGGACGAGACGGGCGAGACGTTTGAGGAAAACGCATATCTCAAGGCCATCGCCGTCACCCGCGCGACGGGGCTGCCCGCCATTGCGGACGACTCCGGCCTGGAGGTGGACGCCCTCGGCGGGGAGCCGGGCGTGTACTCCGCGCGCTACACGGGAAGCCACGCGGACTCCGACGCGGACCGCTGCCGCTATCTGCTCGAAAAGCTGGGCGGCGCGGAACAAAGAAGCGCGCGATTCGTCTCCTGTATTTGCTGCACGTTTCCGAACGGGGACGTGCTGTGCGCCAAGGGCGTGTGCGAGGGCGCGATTCTGCGTGCCCCGCGCGGAGAGAACGGCTTCGGCTACGACCCGATCTTCCTCCCGGAGGGGTATGACCGCTCCATGGCGGAGCTGCCGCCGGAGGAGAAAAACCGCATTTCGCACCGGGGCCGGGCGCTCGCGATTTTCAAAAAGGAGCTGAGAAACTATCATGCTCACAAGTAAGCAGCGCGCGCAGCTGCGCGCGCTTGCCGCCGCGGAGGACACCATCGTCCACATCGGCAAGGGCGGCATCACGGAAAACATCATCATCCAGCTGAACGACGCGCTCAAGGCGCGCGAGCTGGTAAAAGGGCGCGTGCTGGAGGCCTCGCTTCTGACGGCGCGGGAGGCGTGCGACGCGCTCGCCGCCGCGTGCCGGGCCGAGCCTGTGCAGGTCATCGGCTCAAAATTCGTGCTGTATAAGCGCAACGAGCAGAAGCCCGGGATCGAGCTGGCAAAGGCAAAAAAGAGATGAGACTCGCGATTTATGGCGGGAGCTTCAACCCGCCGCATCTGGGGCACACGGCGGCCATCCGCGCCGTGCAGGCGGCCGCGCGGCCGGACGCGGTGCTCGTGATCCCCGCGGCGACGCCGCCGCACAAGGCGCTCGCGGAAAATAGCCCCTCCGCCGAGGAGCGGTTCACGCTCTCGCGGCTCGCGTTCGGCGCGCTGCCGGGCGTCACGGTCTCGGACCTGGAGCTGCGCCGGGCGGGGAAGAGCTATTCCGCGGACACGGTGCGCGCGCTGCGCGCGCAGTACCCGGAGGCGGAGCTGTGCTGCATCGTCGGCACCGACATGCTGGAGACGTTTGAGGAATGGCACGACTTTGCGTACATCCTGCGCGAGGCGGCGCTTTACGCGCTCGCGCGGGAGCCGGACGAGCTGGAGCGCGTGCAGACTGCCGCCGCGCGCCTGCGCGCGGAGTACGGCGCGCGCGTCACGGTGATCGACACGCCGCCGCTGCCGGTGTCCTCCACGCAGATTCGGCTGCTGCTGCGGCGCCGGGGCGGCGCGGAGTTTCTGCACCCGGCCGCGTACGCGCATATCATCCGCGGCCGGCTCTACGGCGCGCAGCCGTCCTTCGACTGGCTGCGGGAGCAGGCCTACCCCAGGCTCAAGCCGCGGCGCGTGGCGCATGTCTGGGGCTGCGAGCACGAGGCGCGCCGCCTCGCCGAACGCTGGGGCTGCGACGCGGATCTTGCCGCGGAAGCCGGAATTTTGCACGATATCACAAAAAAATTAGAGCTATCTGACCAATTGCTATTGTCCGATAAATATGGTATCATAAACGACACAGTTGAAACTGCAAATCTCAAGCTGCTGCACGCCAAGACCGGCGCGGCGCTTGCCAGAGACCTTTACGGCGTGCCGGACGCGGTGTATGACGCGATTCGCTGGCACACGACCGCCCGCGCGGACATGACGACGCTGGAAAAGGTGCTCTATCTGGCGGATTATATCGAACCAACACGGGAGTTTCCCGGCGTGGATCGCCTGCGCGAGCTGGCCTATGCGGACCTGGACAAGGCCATGGTCCTGGGGCTGGAGATGAGTCTGGAGGACCTGCGCGCGGACGGCATCACGCCGCATCCGAATACGATGAACGCCCTGGCGTGGTACAAACATCGGGGAGAGACCACATGAGACGTGGAAGAAACGACGAATACGAACAGGACTATGAAGAGCTGATCGGCGGCTTCGTCGAGGACGAGGATATCGGCGGCTTTCGGGAGGATTTCTCCGAGCGCGCCGCCGCCGCGCATCACACGCGGCAGGTCCAGGCGAAGAAGACGAAGAAAAAGCGCCGCAAAAGGGGCTGGCTGGTCGCGCTGATCGTCGTGCTCGCGCTGGTCGCGGGCGGCGTGCTGTTCTGGAAGATATGGGTCCGCGCCCCGCACACGGGCGGCTATATCAGCGACGGCAACACGGAGGACGCGGTCGCGCCCGCGAATCTGAGCGCCGGCCGGAAGCCCGGCTGCTATACCTTCCTCATCGCCGGCAAGGACAAGGCCGCGGGCCTGACGGATACGGTCCTCGTCGGGATGCTGGACACCAAAAACCATACGCTGCGCTTCGTCAGCATCCCGCGCGACACGGCGGTGAACATCTCCTGGGCGCCGAAAAAGGTCAACCAGTACTACGCCGCCGCGGAGAACAACGGCAAGGACGGCGTGGAGGCGCTGCTGTCCGGCGTGGAAAAGCTGCTGGGCTACCGCGTGGACAGCTACGCGATTTTCGACGTGGAGGTGTTCGTGGAACTGGTGGACACCATGGGCGGCGTGTATTTCGACGTGCCGATCGACATGAACTACGACGACCCGCTGCAGGAGCTGTGGATCCACGTCAACAAGGGCTATCAGCTGCTCAACGGCTACGACACCATGTGCGTGTTCCGCTACCGCAGCACGTATCCCGACGGCGATATCGGCCGCATCAACGTGCAGCACGACCTGCTCATGTCGATCTGCTCGCAGATGCTCTCACTCGGCAACATCCCGAACATCGGCAAGCTCGTTGACCTCTACGAGCGGGAGGTCATCACGAATCTCTCCAAGGGCAACGTGATGTACTATGTGCAGGAATTTTTGAAGCTGAGCGATGAAAACATCGTGTTCGACACCGTGCCGGCCAACTACGGCGGCTCGAAGAACGGGCTCTCCTATGTGTTCATCCACAAGGACGAGTGGCTTGACTATATCAACACCTATCTCAATCCTTATACCGAGGATATCACCGACGAAAACGTGGATATCATCTACGAGACCTCCGACGGATCGGTCGCGGCCACGAGCGGAACGATCAACGGAAACGACAGATGGTGAAAAGGATGGAAATGACTATGATGCCTGCAAACGAAATGGCGGCCGCGGTCGTCAGGGCCATGGACAGCAAAAAGGGCCTGGATATCCGACTACTTCACACGGCGGATGTCACCGTGCTGGCGGAATACTTCGTCATCTGCACCGCAAGCTCCCCGACGCATGTCAAGACGCTGACGGACGAGATTGATCGCGTCATGTCCGAGCTGGGCGAGCCTCCCCTGCGCAGGGAGGGGCACCGCAGCGGAAGCTGGGTCCTGATGGACTTCGGCTGCGTGATCGCGCATGTGTTCATGGACGAGGCGCGCAGGTTCTATGACCTGGAGCGACTATGGAGCGACGCGGAAACGGTGGATCTCGCCGCGATTCTGTAAACGTCGCCCCTTGCAGCAAACCATCACTGGGCGGACGGATAGGGTCCGCCCGATCATTTCTGTGTGAGAGAGTGTGAAAAAAATGAAATATGATTTTCAGGCAATCGAAAAAAAGTGGCAGGATAACTGGGAGAAGACCAAGCCCTACGCCGCGGTCAACGGCGACCCGCGCCCGAAGTTTTACGGGCTGATCGAGTTTCCGTACCCCTCCGGGCAGGGGCTGCACGTCGGCCATCCGCGGCCATTTACGGCGATGGATATCGTCTGCCGCAAGCGCCGGATGCAGGGCTACAACGTGCTGTTCCCGATCGGGTTCGATTCCTTCGGCCTGCCGACGGAGAACTACGCCATCAAAAATCATATCCACCCCGCCATCGTCACGCGGGACAATATCAAGACGTTCACCGCGCAGCTCAAAATGCTGGGCTACAGCTTCGACTGGGACCGCTGCGTGGATACGTCCGACCCGAACTATTACAAGTGGACGCAGTGGATCTTCCTCAAGATGTTTGAAAACGACATGGCGTACAAGACCACCATGCCGGTCAACTGGTGCACGTCCTGCAAGTGCGTCCTCGCGAACGAGGAGGTCGTGGACGGCGTGTGCGAGCGCTGCGGCAGCCCCGTCGTGCAGAAGGAAAAGAGCCAGTGGATGCTGCGCATCACGAAGTATGCCCAGCGCCTGATCGACGATCTGGACGATCTGGACTACATCAACCGCGTGAAGATTCAGCAGCGCAACTGGATCGGCCGGTCCGAGGGCCTGGAGCTGGACTTCAAGGTCACCACCGGCGACACCGTGACGGTTTACACCACGCGGCCGGACACGGTCTTCGGCGTCACGTACATGGTCATCAGCCCGGAGCATCCGCTTCTGGAGCAGTGGAAGGACCAGATCCAGAACTGGGACGAGGTGGACGCCTACCGCAAGGAGGCGGCGCGCAAGTCGGACTTTGAGCGCGGCGAGCTGAACAAGGACAAGACCGGCGTATGCCTGCAGGGCGTCCGCGCCGTCAACCCGGCGAATCGCGCGAGCGTGCCGTTTTTCGTCTCCGACTACGTCCTCATGGGCTACGGCACCGGCATCGTCATGGGCGTGCCGGGGCACGACCAGCGCGACTGGGACTTCGCGGAGAAGTTCGGCCTGCCGATCATCGAGGTGGTCGCAGGCGGCGACATGACGGAGGCCGCCTACGCCACAAAGGAGAGCAGCATCGTCGTCAACTCCGGCTTCCTGGACGGCATGACCGTGAAGGACGCCATCACCGCCATGGCGGACTACGCCGAGAAGGAGGGCTTCGGCCGCCGGAAGGTCAACTACAAGCTGCGCGACTGGGTCTTTACCCGCCAGCGCTACTGGGGCGAGCCGATCCCCCTCGTAAACTGCAAAACCTGCGGCTGGGTGCCGATTCCGGAGAGCGAGCTGCCGCTGGAGCTGCCCATGGTGGACAGCTACGAGCTCACGGACGACGGCGAATCCCCCCTCTCGAAGATGACCGACTGGGTGAACACCACCTGCCCGAAGTGCGGCGGCCCCGCCCAGCGCGAGACCGACACCATGCCCAACTGGGCCGGCTCCTGCTGGTACTTCCTGCGGTATATGGATCCGCACAACGACAAGGAGTTCGCCTCCAGAGAGGCGCTGGAATACTGGAGCCCCGTCGATTGGTACAACGGCGGCATGGAGCACACCACGCTCCACCTCCTGTACAGCCGCTTCTGGCACACGTTCCTGTATGACATCGGCGCGGTGCCGACCATCGAGCCGTATCAGAAGCGCACCAGCCACGGCATGATCCTCGGCGAGGGCGGAGAGAAAATGTCCAAGTCCCGCGGCAACGTCATCAACCCCAACGACATCGTGAGCCAGTACGGCGCGGACACCATGCGCCTGCACATCATGTTTATCGGCGACTTTGAAAAGGCCGTCTCGTGGTCGAACGAGGCCGTCAAGGGCTCGAAGCGCTTCCTCGACCGCGTGTGGAATCTGGGCGAGAGCTGCTCGGACGATCCGGCGGTCTCGGCGCAGCACGAGACGCTCCTGAACAAGACCATCAAAAAGGTCACGGAGGACATCGAGGAGCTGAAGATGAACACCGCCATCGCCGCGATGATGACGCTCGTGAACGACTACACGGCCCAGGGCTGCTCAAAGGGCGACCTGGAGCAGCTGCTGCTCCTGCTCAGCCCCTTCGTGCCGCACATCGTGGAGGAGCTTTGGGAGCGGAAGGGCTACGCCGCAAGCTATGGCAAGATGGCCTGCCAGATGGATTGGCCGACCTATGACGAGGGCAAGATCGCGGCCGACACGGTGGAGATGGCCGTGCAGGTGGCCGGCAAGCTCAAGGGCACCGTCGTCGTCCCCGTGGACAGCGAGCAGGACGCCGTCGTCGAGGCGGCGCAGAAGCTGGAAAAGGTGCAGCGCGCAATGGACGGGATGCAGATCGTCAAGGTCATCTTCCGGCCGAACAAGATCGTGAATCTGATCCTGAAGCCGCGGGCGTGAAATCTGCATCTTGACATTCGGGGAAAAACCCTATATAATAATTCTGTTAAAGCCATGGATTATGGCCCTTAAAGCGCCGCAAGGCGTATTTGGAGGGAGGGAATAAAATGTCTGAAATCTACGTCAAGGAGAACGAGTCTCTGGATAATGCGCTCAAGAGATTTAAGCGCAGCTGCGCGAAGGCCGGCGTCATGTCCGATCTGCGCAAGAAGGAGTATTACCAGAGCCCCAGCGTCAAGCGCCGCAAGAAATCCGAGGCCGCGCGCAAGAATAAGAACAAGCGCTACTATTAAATCAAAAATCCCTCCGCCCGACGGGCGGAGGGATTTTTTGTTCCTGGCGGCAAACTTCGTTTGCCGCCAGGAGGATTGCGCTGCATGGCTTGCCCTCGTTCTCCGCGTCGCGGCAAGCTTTGTATCGTTTTCCTAGCGAGGGGGAAAGCTCGCTCACGCCGCTACCGCGCCTCTCCAAAACAAATCCTCGGATTTGTTTTGGGTAAGGAAGAACGGGGAAGCGGATATGGAGCCGGCGCGCGTAAGCACGGCTGCGGAATGGAGCGCGTCCGTTCTGACGTTGCCTCCGGGCGCGAACTCTGCGAGGCTTTTTTGACAAACTGTAAAAAAACCCTCCGCCCGTCCCCGCACCTATCATAGGGAAACTTTTTGAACAGTCGAATTGAATAGTGATTTGTTTCCCTGCGGGGCTGTGCCAATCAGCACAGCCCCGCGTTCCTTTATGCCACCTCTGTTTGGGTAGGCTTTTCCATTTTCGTGGTCATCGTCTCGGGCATCTCGTCGATGAGCCCGATATCGCGGTAGTAGATTCGAATCTCCTGCGGTGCGTTCCGGTCATAGCGCTTTGCTCGTTCTCCTACCTCCACCCGCTGGATGAAGGTGTGCAGGATCTCGCAGGTCAGCTCCGGGATTTCCGTGTACCTCCGCGCGTTCTCCAGGAAGCGGCTGACGTTTCCGGCGGAGTCCTTCATTTTCTGGAGCTGCTCCGTCACCTTCGGAAGCTCCTCGTCGATCTCCGCCTGTTCTCTGGTGTAGTCCCGCGAGAGCAACCGATACTGCTCGTCCGGGATGCGACCGAGAACGGAATCCTCATACAGCCTTTTGAAGATTGCTGATAGTTCTGTTTTTCTGCGCTCCATCTCCGTCGCTTTCTTCTGGAGCGCCGCAATCTCTCGCTGGGCTTCCTTGCCTTGCTTTACGCCGATGTACTCGGCAAAGCGAAGCTCGTTCTGTCGTGCGAAGTGAGTGATCCTGCGGATATCGTCCAGCAGCACCGCCGCCAACTCCACCTCTCGGATATAGTGTCCCGAACAAACCTCCTTGCCCTTTTTCTTGTAGGTGGAGCACATGAAGTTGTTCTTGACCGCATCCATCGTGTGCGCCCGGTGGAGTACCATCGTCCCGCCGCAGTCGGCGCAGTACACAAGGCCGGAGAACATATTCTGCTCCGCGAAGTTTGCCCGGCGCCGCTTGTGCTTTCGGATGTCCTGCACGATCTCCCAGGTCTGCCTGTCCACCAGCGGTTCGTGGGTGTTCTCAAACCGGAGCTGCTCCGACAGCGGGCGGTCAATCTTCTTTTTATTCTTGTAAGAGATCGTGGTGGATCGCAGATTGACCGTGTGACCGAGATAGGTTTCATCCTCCAGAATAGAAGCAACCGTCGTGGATGACCATCGATAGGGGCTGCTCAGATCCAAGCCCGTGGTTTCCTTTCCATACTTCCGATAGTAGTGATTGGACGGGTTCGGGATCTGTTCCCGTTCCAACTGTTTCCCAATCTGCATCGGGCCGCTGCCGGCAACGCACAGAGCGAAGATGCGCTGGACGACCCACGCCGTGTCCTCGTCCGGCACGATGTGTCGCTTCGGATCATCGGGATCTTTCTTGTAGCCGTAGCAGGGGCGGGAGGCAACTCTTGCGCCTGTCTCCGCTTTGACCCGTGCTGAGGTGCGTCCCTTCTTGCTGCAGTCCTTGGCGTAGAACTCATTGATGATGTTCCGGAACGGAGTGAAGTCGTTGGTATTTTCATACAGACTGTCCACGCCGTCGTTGACCGCGATGAACCGGACGCCGTAGCTGGGAAAGATCAGCTCCGTGTACTGCCCCACCTGCAGATACTCTCTGCCGAGGCGGGACATATCCTTGACGATGATGGTCGCCACCTGATCGGACTCCACCAGCTCCATGACCTCCTGCCAGCCGGGGCGGTTGAAGTTCGTCCCCGTATAACCGTCGTCGGATACGAACTTGGTGTAGCCGAAGCCGTGATCGGCAGCGTATTTTTCGAGGTACAGCCTTTGATTCAGAATGGAATTCGAATCGTCTTCCTTGCCGTTTTTCTTTTGCAGATCCTCCTGGCTCAGTCGGGCGTAGAGGATCGTATATTTTTCTTGACTTGCCATGTCTTCTCCTTTCTGCGGCAAGCCGATACGGTACCACACAGTATACCGTGTCGGCTTTTTCATATCCAGCACTATTTTGTTAACTTCGAAAGATCTTCGTCGATGACCTTCAGCAGACGGTCGGTCGCGGTCTTTTCCGATCCTGCGTCGAAGATGGAACGCACGGTGAAGCTTCTACCGCCGACCATCATCTGCCGCCGCAGCTCGATGCGTCCTTTTTCCGCGGTGCAGATTGTGTCACGGAAGATCGGCATGATCTTCCCGCTGCCCAACCTGTGCTTTGTGATTTCCTCCGGTCGGTAGCCGCCGAGGATACCGGTTTCCAAATAGATTTCGTTTTCAGATTTCATTATCTCGCGCTCACTGTTCATCGTCTTCGTACTCCTTTCCCCAATGATCGTCCAGCAGCGTCTTGAGATCGATGACGCCTTTAGACTTTGCCACCCGTGCGTTTGCAAACTTTCTTACGTACTCGAGCTGCTCCGCTGACCATTCCGTGTCCTGGTAGGCGATAATCTGACAGAGCATATCGATGAGGACCGCGTATCGGTACAGCCCTTTCGAGAGTCGGGAGGCGATGGGCCGCACCTCGTCCCGAAGCGTTTTCGCCAGTGCCTCCGAGATAAAAGAGTGGGGCTGGTCGGTTACAAGATAGTCGATATAGCAGTCCAGCGCCTTTCGGACGAAGGAGGAGAAGCTGTCTACCTTCGCTTCTCCGAAGAGGATATGACACCGACGCAAAATCTCCTCGTCGAGATAGACGGTCGTTCTGACCGGGTTTTTTAATTCTTCCATTTTTCAAAATTCCTTTCCGCATCCTATGGATGCACACTTATTTTTCTCGTATAATACGGCGGTTAACGGTTTTCCTCACACAATCGGGGTGTGACACCACCGCAGGGGCGCCACCATACAAATCTGACAGGGGGCTTCTGAAAACCCGCCAATCACGGGCGTTTTCCTCGGTCGGCGTTGCCGTCCGATGTGAACGGGGGCGGTGTGAGGCGCCGCCCCTTTCACCTGCTGATTTCTCGACCCTGGGAGTTTGCACCTGTTTTTCTTCTTCCCGTCAAAATACACAGGGCGAACAATCTCGGTTTCTGTGCCCACGTTGCCCTGTATCCTTGCGGCAGGTACTGGTCTCTCCCTCGCCGGGAAAAGCGGACACGGGGCGTCCTGGGGGCTTACGGTGCCGCCACAGGAACGCAAGGGACGGAAGGAACGCAGGAAAGGCACACCGTGGTTTCTCCGTCACTTACGGCACTTGCGTCACCGGCAGAAGAAAAAGAGATCTCCAGTAGCCGCTGTCCATTGCTGCGGTGACTCTCGAAGACCACACCCTGTTTCTCTAATACGTATCTCCATCGGTTCATCATCTGCTTGAGAGCTTTGGGCGAGAGACTCCCGCCGGAGAAAGAATTGTATTGCTCCGTGAACGCTGTGTTGCTGCCGGAGTACGAACACTCCTGTTTCATAAACTTAACCAGTGAAACCAATTCCTTCGGTAGCGTCATCGCCGGATCGTCAAGTGAATCTGAGATCCGCTCCCACACATACTTTTCTTTGGAGAAGTTCAGTTCCAGTTCTCTGTATGCGATGTCCCGGCCCGTGCAGATCAAGGTTGCGCCGGTGGCGTTTCGTTTGCTCTGATCCAGAACGAAAGCCGCGTCCACCGCTCCGCTGATTCCCGTGGTACCGGAGAGCTTGTTCAGCGGATCGCTGTCGCCCTGCTTGCGGAGATGGTGTACCAGCAGAAGAGAAATGTTCAGTTCGTCGGCAAGCTGCTTCAGCTTTCGTACCTCGTCGTAGTCATTGGCGTAAGAGGTGTCGGCAGTACTGTTTCGTATGATCTGGAAGGTGTCGATGGCGATCAGC